>URJM01000049.1 GCA_900548225.1 uncultured bacterium | reverse complement strand
AATAAGAGAGGAGAGTAAGAACCACTAATGGACACGAATGGAAACTAATGGACAAAGGCAGGGGTTAACCACGAAACACACGAAAACCACGAAAAAGAGAAGAGGGGGAGAGAGTAGGAACCACTAATGGACACGAATGGACACGAATGACCAAAGAAATATCAAACCACGAAAAACACGAAATACACGAAAATAATAAGAGGGGAGAGTAAGAACCACGAATGGACACGAATGGGCACGAATAGGCACGAATTATTTAACCACGAAAAACACGAAATACACGAAAAAGAGAAGGGGGGAGAGTAGGAACCACGAAAGGACACGAAAGGCAGGGGTAGCCACGAAAGGCATGAAATGGCATAGCCAGGCGTTTTTGGGGAATCAGTAATGTTGTTTTGTGGGGCATAGTCAGCCTGGATCATCCTTTCCGAGAGTTGTCACGGGTTATATTCTGTGCATGAAGCTGATAGTTCTTGCGACATATTCGAAGTCGTTGATGACCTTTCGTCTGCCCATGATGCGTTCCTTTGTGGCCCGTGGGTGGGAGGTTGTCGCCGTGGGGCCTGACTCCGAGGAGGAGTGGGGGGGGCGTTTTGGCGCCTTTGGGATTCGTTACAGGTCGGTATTTCTCCAGCGCACTGGCTTGAATCCCTTTGCCGACATGCGGACTCGCCGTGAGTTGCGCAGGCTATTTCTTGAGGAGTCACCCGACAGGCTTTTTTGCAGCCAGGCGAAGGCGGTGGTCTATGGAGTTCCCGCGGCGAAGGATGCCGGCGTTGCGGGCGTCTACGCGCTGATTTCGGGCCTGGGGTCGGTATTCCGGGGGCATGGGCTCAAGAATGCGCTTGTCAGGATGGTATTGAAGCGTGGATACAGGCGTGCGCTGGCGTTGGCGGACGGAGTGTTCTTCCAGAATGACGACGACAGGGACGTCTTTGTCGGCCTGGGCCTTGTCAAGCCTGAGAAAGTGTCCATGATTCCCGGGAGTGGCGTTGACATAGTCAGGTTCACTCCGTCGCCGCTTCCGTCCGGGATGGTATTCCTCATGGTTGCCCGTCTTCTGCGTGACAAGGGCGTCCTGGAGTACCTTCAGGCCTGCCGTGGCCTTCGTGCCGCATATCCTTCGTGCAGATGTCTTCTTGTGGGGCCATACGACACCAATCCCTCGGCCATCAAGCCTGGTGACCTTGCGCCATACATCGAGGATGGTTCCGTCGAGTATTTTGGGGAGCGTGACGACGTCCGTCCATTCCTGGCGCGGTCGAGTGTCTTTGTTCTTCCGAGCTACCACGAGGGGACTCCGATGAGTGTCCTGGAGGCTCTTTCCTGCGGGCGTGCGGTCATTACCACGGACGCGCCCGGGTGTCGTGAGACGGTGGTTGACGGGCTCAACGGGTTCATGATTCCCACGCGGGACGCGGCGTCCCTCCGTGCGGCGATGGAGCGTTTTGTCCTGGCTCCCGGGCTTGCCCAGAAGATGGGCATTTCCAGCAGGAGGATTGCCGAGAGCCGTTTTGCCTCCGACATAGTGAACGAACTGGTCTACGACAAGCTCAAGTGAGCCGTCCTGGACGGCGTGTGTTTTTCTGTGAAACCTGTTGCCGCGCGATTGCAATCCTGTTGTGCGGGGTTACTTTAGGCGCCGTTTACACAAGTTTCGTGTTACAGACTTCCATGTACTACCTTTCATCCAACCCAGTTGATTTCTATTGGTGGTGGCGTAGCTCCGTCACGACCGGCGTTTGTGCGCAGTGATCACTGGAGAGGAAGCGAGTGATAGTCAGAGAATCGTGGCGGGTTGGATTAGCATCGTGCTAGGCGGCCCGCCTTTTTCATTGTCGCAGACAGAAAGCCGGAGTGACGGAGCAGTTCAGCCGTCGGTCCGGCTTTTTTGCGTTTATGCATCCTGCGCTTCCTGAAGTCACAAAAACCAAAAGGCACACTTGCCGATTATCAGGAGAGAGAACAATGAAGAACGAGATTCCCTACAAGACCTTCTTGAGCGAGGACGAACTGCCGAGGGCGTGGCACAACGTGCGCGCCGTCATGCCGGAGAAATGTCCGCCGCTTTTGAACCCTGCGACCCGCCAGCCCGTGACCGTGGAGGAACTTTCGCAGGTCTTCTGCGAGGAGCTGGCCAGGCAGGAACTTGACGACGTGAACGAGTTCATCCCGATTCCCGAGGAGGTTCTGAACTTCTACAAGATGTTCCGCCCGTCCCCCCTTGTCCGCGCCTACTGCCTGGAGCAGGCGCTTGGGACCCCCGCCCACATCTACTACAAATTCGAGGGCAACAACACCTCTGGCAGCCACAAGCTGAACTCTGCGGTCCCGCAGGCCTACTATGCGAAGCGCCAGGGCCTCAAGGGCGTCACCACCGAGACTGGCGCGGGGCAGTGGGGGACTGCGCTTTCGATGGCGTGCGCCTTCTTCCACCTGGAATGCCATGTGTACATGGTCAAGTGCTCCTACGAGCAGAAACCACATCGGCGCGAAGTCATGCGGACATACGGGGCGGCCGTCACGCCGTCGCCATCCTCCACCACCGAGGTGGGCAGGAGGATTCTTGCGGAGAACCCCGGGACCAGCGGAAGCCTGGGATGCGCGATCTCCGAGGCTGTGGAAGTGGCCGTCAAGACTCCCGGATACCGGTATGTGCTTGGCTCCGTCCTCAACCAGGTTCTTCTCCACCAGAGCATCATTGGGCTTGAGACCAAGACCGCCCTTGACAAATACGGAATCACTCCCGACGTCGTCATCGGCTGTGCGGGTGGCGGTTCGAACCTTGGCGGCCTGATTTCGCCCTTCGTGGCGGATCGGCTGCGGGGCAGGACGGGCACCCGTTTTGTCGCGGTTGAGCCGTCGGCCTGTCCGTCCCTCACCCGTGGCAAGTATGCCTACGACTTTTGCGACACGGGGAAGGTCTGTCCTCTTGCGAAGATGTACACCCTTGGCTCCGGGTACATGCCCGCGGCCATCCATGCGGGTGGCCTGCGCTACCACGGGATGAGCACCGTCCTCTCCGAGCTTCATGACCGGGGGATTCTGGAGGCGATTTCCGTGCCCCAGAGCACGGTCTTTAAGATCGCGGAGCTCTTTGCGCGTTCCGAGGGCATCCTGCCTGCGCCAGAGAGCGGCCACGCAATCTACGGGGCAATCCAGGAGGCCTTGCGCTGCAAGGAGGAGGGGAAGGCGGAGAACATTGTCTTCGGACTCAGCGGCACAGGCTACTTCGACATGGTCGCATACGGCAACTACAACGACGGCAAGATGCAGGACTACCTTCCCGGCGACGAGGAGATTGCCGCGTCGCTGGCAAAGCTCCCGTAGCCTCGCACGTGGGGTGGAGTGGATTCGCCGTGAGTTGCGCCATGCCTCGCGGCATTCGCTCCACCCTGCGGGGGCAACGGAACCACGAATGGCTCGGGAAAAGCCCGGCCTCGTGTATTTCGTGGTTAAGAAACCGCCATGCGTGCGTTCCCTCCCGGTTCGGGGGAGGGCGTGTCTTCCGATTGTGCGTGGCTTCGCCGTGTGGTGTGGTTCCCTTCGTCTGTTCATGGAAAGCGGTTTACATTACGCAAGTTGCGTTTTCACCGCATTGGGAGGAGGGCGCCATATCAAACATGTCAAATTCCAAGCAGAAGAGAATTTACACGGACTACTTGGTCATTGGGTCTGGTCTAGCGGGTCTGACGGCTGCGCTTGAGGCTGCCAGCCATGGCAAGGTCCTTGTCGTGACCAAGTCCAAGGCCGAGGAGTGCAACACCCGCTATGCCCAGGGCGGCATTGCGGCCGTCATGTCCGACAACGAGGCCGACTTTGAGGCGCATGTCCAGGACACCCTTGTGGCTGGCGCGGGGCTATGCAAGCCTGACGTCGTCCGTGCGATTGTGAAGGCCGCGCCTGAGCGCATCCGCAAGCTCCAGGAACTTGGGTGCCACTTCACCTTGAGGAAGGAGGTGATTCCCGACCTGCCGCCCTCCCAGGGCAACGAATTCCACCTCGGGCGCGAGGGCGGGCATTCCGCCCGGCGCATCCTCCATTCCGGGGACATCACCGGCGGCGAAATCTCCGACGTGCTTGTCGCAAGATGCCGTGAAAACCCGAACATCACCATTTGGGAGAACCACCTTGCGGTGGACCTGATTTCCACCAGGCACATCGAGTGGCAGGGGGACAATGTCTGCCTCGGGGCATACGTGATGGACACCCAGACCCACGAGATTGCCACCGTCGTCGCCAAGTACACATTTTTGGCCACTGGCGGCGCGGGCAAGGTCTACCTCTGCACCTGCAATCCGGACGTGGCATGCGGCGACGGCGTCGCAATGGCATACCGTGCCTCGGCGGAAATCTCCAACATGGAATTCTACCAGTTCCATCCGACAATCCTCTTCCATCCCCACGCGAAGTCGTTCCTGATTTCGGAGGCGGTCCGTGGCGAGGGCGCGATCCTGAAGATACGCAAGGGCAGCGAATACGTCACCTTCATGGAGAAATACCACAAGCTCGCCAGCCTTGCCCCGAGGGACATCGTGGCCCGTGCGATTGACAACGAGCTCAAGAGGACTGGACAGGAATGTGCATGGCTGGACATTCGCGACAAGTCGGAGGAATTCCTCCGGGCGCGTTTCCCCAACATCTTCGCCAAGTGCCTCAAGTTTGGCATCAACATGGCGACGGACCTCATCCCCGTGGTTCCTGCGGCGCACTACTGCTGCGGCGGCGTCCGCACCGACGTCAACGGCGTCACCAGCGTCAAGAACCTTTATGCGATAGGCGAGTGTGGCTGCACCGGGCTTCACGGCGCGAACCGCCTTGCCTCCAACTCGTTGCTTGAGGCCGTGGTGGTTGCGAACTTTGCGGTGAGGCATGCCGTCGCCCAGAGCGAGGCTCCCCATTGCGGCATCACTCCCGACATGATTCCCGACTGGGAGAGCGGGAATGCGGTGGACTCCGACGAGATGATTGTCATCACCCACAACTGGGACGAGATTCGTCGTTTGATGTGGGACTACGTGGGGATTGTCCGCAGCAACAAGCGCCTTGAGCGTGCCAAGTCCCGCATTCGCATGATTCGCAAGGAGATTGAGAAGTACTACTGGAATTTCCTGTTGACTCCCGACCTTGTGGAGCTCCGCAATCTTGCGAGTGTCGCGGAGATGATCATCGACGCGGCCTCCGCCCGCCAGGAGTCCCGCGGCCTTCACTACAACCTCGACTATCTGCCGCCGGCGGATCCCTCGTCCCATGGCAAGGACTCCGTCCTGAGGATGCCTCAGAAATTCGAGCTCAAGTTCGAATAGCGGCGTAATGATTTTACCGGAGACGAATCACCGTCAACAGCTGCCTTAATCCAGGCAAGGAGAACCAGAAGAAATGCTCAAATGCCCGAAATGCGGAACTGACAACTTGCTCAGCGCGGTCTTTTGCCGTGGCTGTGGCGAGCGCATGAACCTTGACGAGATCAAGCCCGACGACTTTGAGAACATTGGCACCAAGAAGGATTCCACGACGATGCAGAACATCATCGGCGGCATCATCATCGGTGTGCTCATCGTCGGCTTCCTGATTGGCTTCTGCTTCCCCAGCTGCGGTGCCCTTGGCACCACCGAGGAGGGCCAGAACGCCGTCATGGAGAAGTATCTCAGCAAGCCGTCGGACACCTATACCGACCAGGAGATCACCGACTTCTGCAACAAGATGCTTGCCCGCAGCGACGGGGAGTTCGATGGGCCTGTGATCAAGGGCTTTTCCGTCCGTTGCAACGAGGACGGCACTGTCAAGGTCTTTGTCAAGGCCACCTTCTTCGGCTTCCTGCCGGGCACGGTCTCCGTCACCTGCAACGTCAACAATTCGAATGGCCGCATTTCCCTTAGCGGCGACCAGGTCAAGATTGGCCTTTTCCCGTTGCCGGAGGGTCTTGAGGAGAATCTCTTCTACCCGCTGAAGCAGGCAGGGAGTTCCATCATGGACGATGCGAACACCAGGATCAAGTCCCTCAAGATAAGCGAGGGCCAGGCCGTCATTGGGCACGGCCGAATCGTCATCAAATAGGCGTTTTTGACCTGATGTCGTCTTATTCTCCCCGCCGCCGCATTTTCGTGCAGGGCGGGGATTCTTGATTATCGGGAGTGGTTTTTTGCCGCGTCGGGCAGGCGTCCTTTCCCCCCATTTTCTTATCCGATCCGATACATATCATTGCCATGGATCCCGTGCAAGTCATCCTGGAGCAGCATCCCGCCCCCCATGCGCACATTGTGCGCCATGCAGGTGACACCATCAGAATCACCCTGAAGCTGAGCCGCCCCATACGGGGCAGGGCGTTTGTGAGGACCAACCTCGGCAATGCCTCCATCCAGCGCATCGAGACCATCGACAAGGTCGAAATGGGCATCGAACCCCTTGGACGCGACTGGCAGGACATCCCGATGCGCCAGGTGGACGCAACCACCTTCGCGGCGCATCTGGCGCTGGTGGAAATAGGCATCTTCGACTTCAAGTGCTTCTTCTACAACGAGACGACCGGGAAGGCGCTCTGGCCCCGCGGCGAAAATGGCAGAGTCAAGGTGATTTCGGCGGAGGGGGTTGCCCGCAACACCATCTACAACGCCTTTGTCAGGCAGTTTGGCGAGAACATTTCAGGGAAGGCGGCCTCTCCCGAGCTTGCCTCTGCCGCCGAATTCCTGGACAAGCGCAACTTCACCGTGATTCCGCCCTCGGGCACCTTCAGGGCAATCCAGTCCAAGCTGGACTTCATCCTCGGGGATTTGGGGTTCCGCATATTGCAGTTCCTGCCGGTGCATCCGATTCCGACCACCTTCGCCAGAATGGGACGCTACGGAAGCCCCTTTGCCCCACTTGACTTCATGGACGTGGACGCATCCATGGCTGAGTTCGACCAGCGCACGACTCCCCTGGAGCAATTACTCCAGCTCGTGGACCAGGTGCACGCCCGGGGCGCACTCGTCTTCCTGGATATTCCCATTGACCACACTGGCTGGGCAAGCGTCCTGCAGTCGCATCATCCGGAGTGGTTTGCCCGCACTGCGGACGGGGCGTTCCAGTCTCCGGGCGCCTGGGGGGTTGTCTGGGCCGACCTCTGCAAGCTTGACTTTACGAAGACCGATCTTTGGAAGCGCATGGCCGAGGTGTTCATCCACTGGTGCCGCAACGGAGTCGACGGCTTCCGCTGTGACGCGGGCTACATGGTTCCCGCGCCGGTATGGAAATACATTGTCGCCAAGGTGCGCCAGCAATTCCCCGACACGATTTTCTTCCTTGAGGGGCTTGGCGGCGGCCAGGACGCCACCACCAGGCTTTTGGACGACTCGGACCTCGACTGGGCATACTCCGAGCTCTTCCAGAACTACACCCAGCAGGAACTCTCAAGATACCTTGACTTTGCGACAGGCTACTCCGCCGCCCACGGCGCCCTCGTAAACTTCGCGGAGACCCACGACAACGACCGCCTTGCCGCCAAGTCGAAGGAGTGGGCGCGGCTGCGCGTCGCCCTTTCGGCGCTCTTTGCCCCGGCGGGTTGCTTTGGCATAGCGAACGGCGTCGAGTGGTATGCCACCGAGAAGATAGACGTCCACGGCGCCCGTTCCATCAACTGGGGGAGCGCCGACAACATGGTGCCCCTTCTTTCGTCGTTGAACGCCCTTCTGGGGAGTCATCCCGCCTTCCGCGCCGATGCCCGCCTCCGCATTCCCTATGGCGCATCCGGGGATGCGGTCGGCATTCTCCGTGAGCCCCGGAAGGATGTGGAGCATGCGCTTCTGGTGGTTGCGAATCCACGGCCAGACGCGTGCGCCGCCTACCACTGGCACTACCAGGAATTCGAGGCGGGAAGCCGCCCGACGGACATTCTCACGGGGAAGCAGCTTTCCGCAAGCCTTGGGGAGTGTCTCTACACAATCAACCTGGAGCCCGGACAGGTGGTTTGCCTCTGCAAGCCAGGAAAGCAGAAGCTCGCGGAACAGCCATACGGCGCCCGCGAAAGGCAGCTCCTCCGCGCAACCGCGCTACGCCTCAGGTGCTCGCTCTGGGGATACGGGGATTTGGACGGGGCGGAACCCGAAGACGACGCATACGCGCTCTTCCAGGACCCACACTCCTTCATCCAAAAGGTCTCAGGCGAAAAACACTACCTCCCGCTGGTCGAGTGGTCTCCGGAAAAGGATGGACAGCGCGTGGCAATCCTTCCCGACGACCACTACCTCCTCATCTGCGACAGGCGCCCCTTCCGGGCGCAGCTGCTCTTCGACGGCACCGTCCGCCAGAGATGCGAGTCAATGCCACGCAAGGACGGCCAGAACTTCGCGGTCCTGCTGCCTCCCGTCCGTCGAATCACCCGCACGACGACGGCCCTCATCCAGGTCACCTGCTATGACGAGGGTGCGAAGGTGGTCAAATACGAGGCGGAGATTCTGCTTCTTCCATTGAATGCGCCCCTTTCCGTCATGAGGAGGGTGACCCGCCACGAGCTTACGCGCAGGCACAGTTTCCTTGCCGCCAACTCCTACGGCTCATACGCACTGATACGCGGGATGTGGGGCAATCTCGAGGGGCAGTATGACGCGCTGCTGGCGGCGAACCAGAATCCCGAGCTTCCCGCCGACCGCACGGTTGTCTTCCCTCGCCTTCGCGCATGGCTTGTCCACCACGACTACTCCCAGGAAATCAACGTCAACTGCCAGACCGACTTTGTCGTGACGGGTTCCAATTCCGCGTCGTGGCACTTCATCATCCCCTCTGGCATCGGCGGCAACGCCTACATCAGCATTTCCTACGTTCTTGACAAGGAGCGCAACGCCTTCACGCTCTCCTTCACCAGGTGCCCGCCTCCCGAGGAGTCGGATGCATTCCCCGCGATGGACGAACACTCCCCCGTCACCCTGATTCTGCGACCAGACATAGACGACTGCTGCAACCACAACCCGACGCAGGCGTATCTCGGCGCGGAAAACGCCTTCCCGCAGCGGCTCAAGACGGGCAACGACGGGTTCTCATTCACCCTGGAGAGCAAAAACCGCCTCGAAGCACGCATCAGCCGGGGAGTCTTCGTGGGAGACTCGGAGTGGACATACAACTTCCATGACGCCCTCGAGGAGGAACGGGGGCTGCGGGCGACGCGAGACCTCTACAGCCCAGGGCACTTCCGGCTGGACCTCCGGCGCGGCGAGACGGCCGTCCTCTCCGCAGCGCTCCTCACGCCATCGGAACCGCCGATGGACGCGCCCGTGGAACCGGATGCCCCAATCCCGTTCCACGAAAACAATGCGAAGGTGCCGCTCAAGACCGCGCTGGAGGAAGCGCTGGGGGCATTCATCGTAAGAAGAAACCCGCTCAAGACAGTCATCGCGGGATATCCCTGGTTCCTCGACTGGGGACGGGACACCCTCATCTGCCTCAGGGGGCTGATCGCCGCAGGACGACTGGACGATGCGCTCGCAATCATCGTCCAGTTCGCCTCATACGAGAGGAAGGGATGCCTCCCCAATATGATTTCGGGAGAACAGGTCTCGAACTGGGACACCTCCGACGCGCCCCTCTGGCTCTTCAACGCCGTCTCGGAATACATGCGGGCGGTCGGCAAGAACCTCTCCCAGAAGGTGCTCGCGACTCCCTGCGGCAAGCGAAGTCTCCTCCAGGTGCTGGAGTCAATCGCCGCCTCATACATGAAGGGGACGGAAAACGGAATCGCGATGGACGCGGCGAGCGGACTGGTCTTCAGCCCGTCCCACTTCACCTGGATGGATACGAACTACCCCGCAGGAACCCCCCGCGAGGGATACCCGATTGAAATCCAGGCATTCTGGTACGGTGCGCTCGACTTGCTGGCAAAGCATACCGGCAAATCCATCTATGTCACTACAGCCAAACGAGTCAAGGAGTCTGTCGCAAAGTACTACGTCTCCCGCCCGGAGGTGGGCTTGTCGGACTGCCTCCACGGGCGTCCAGGAACTCCCGCCGCTAAGGCGACTGCTGATGACGCATGCCGCCCGAACCAGCTCTTCGCCCTCACGGTCCCCGGCTTGATTGACGACTTTGAACTCCGCCAGACGGTCATTGCCGCAACAGGCCACCTGCTTGTTCCGGGAGGGATGCGAACTCTTGCAAACCAGCGGGTGGAATTCCTCCAGCCAATCTACAAGGACGGGCACCTCCTCAACAATCCCGCCTTCCCGTATTGGGGTGAATACATCGGCGACGAGGACACCAGGCGCAAGCCCGCCTACCACAACGGGACAGCCTGGGCGTGGCTCATGCCGTCGTTCTGCGAGGCGCTTCTGCGCACCTTCGGTCCCTCCGCAAAGCCCGCGGCAAGATCCCTTCTCCACACCACTGCCGCCCTTATGCGCAGGGGATGCGTCGGGCAGCTTCCCGAAATCCTTGACGGAGACATTCCCCACAAGACCAGGGGATGCTGCGCCCAGGCCTGGTCTGTCACGGAGGCCTACAGGATTCTCCGCATGATGGAACGGGAATAGCGTCCCAGGGCGCGCCAGCAACACACACTCCCACTTGTCCCATGTCCACGTATATCTTCGATGTAGACGGCACCCTGATTGACTCCATGCCCCTCTGGGAGCGTCTCGGAATTGATTTCCTTCATCTTCACGGCCGCGAACCCCACGAAGACTTCCAGAGGCGCATCCTCAACATGTCGATGATGGAGTGCGCGGAGTTTCTCCGTTCCGAATACGGGTTCACCGAGGCTCCGCAGGACTTGGTTGACGCGATGAATTCCATGGCGGACTCCTTCTACATGGAGAAGGCCCCCGCGAAGCCCGGCGTCCTGGAGGCCGTGAAGTCAATCCATGACGCGGGCATCCGGTGCGTGGTGGCAACCGCCTGCGAAAGGTATCTGGCGGAGGCGGCCTTGCGCCGGACAGGGCTCCTCCCATTCTTCTCCAGGATGTACACCTGCGGGGAAATCGGACTCTCGAAGAGCCGCGCCGAATTCTTCAAGGTCATCCTGGAGACCGAAAAACTGAAGCCGTCGGATGCGGTGCTGGTGGATGACGCACTCTACGCCATTGACGCGGCCAAGGCAAATGGAATCGGCATCCTGGCAATCTACGACGAGTCAAGCAGGGAAAGCTGGCCCGTCATCCAGAAGCGGGCAGACCACGCCATAGCCTCCTGGAGCGACTTCCACTTGCCCGCATCAAAGACAGCGGGCTTATAGTATCCAAAACACCCCCGTTCCCACCAGCGCTTTTCCGAGAAGCCCATGCCAGCGAAGGTCTTTGTGTCAGGTTGCTTTGATATGCTCCATTCGGGGCACGTCGCCTTTCTTGAGGAGGCTGCCACGCACGGGGAACTCTATGTGGGGATTGGGTCGGACAAGACAGTCCTGGAGCTGAAGGGACGGCGGACGATCTGCAAGGAGGCGGAGCGTCTCTACATGGTGAAGGCGCTCCGATGCGTGAAGGACGCCTGGGTCAGCAGCGGCTCCGGAGTGATGGACTTCGAGGACGAGGTGCGCGCACTTCACCCAGATATCTTCTTCGTGAACAGCGACGGCTACACCCCCGAGAAGGAGGTATTCTGCCGCAGGCTGGGCATCCGCCTGATGCTGAGCCGCCGTCTTCCCCACGAGGGGCTCCCCCCTCGTTCCACGACTGCGCTTCGCCGCGAATGCGCAATCCCATACCGCATTGAACTTGGCGGCGGCTGGCTTGACCAGCCTGACGTCAGCAGGTTTGCGCCTGGCGCGGTGGTCACGGTCTCCATCAAGCCCAGGGTCGAATACAACGACCGCAGCGGGCTGGCGACTTCCTCGCGCAAGAAGGCGGTCGAACTCTGGAGCGACGCCCTGCCAAAGGGTGACAGAACCGAGTTGGCGAAGATGCTCTTCGCACTCGAAAACCCGCCTGGGACAAAGTACTATTCGGGTTCCCAGGACCAGCTGGGAATGCTCCTGCCGGGAATAAACAGGCTCTATTATGACAACTCCTTCTGGCCGTTGAGGATAGATAGAATCCTTGATGAGGCGACCATCGCCTTTGTCGAAGCGCATCTGCGGCTTCTTGCGCTGCCTCCGCGCCCGACTGGGTTTTCGGTGCGGGAGGAGACGCGCATCACCGAGGATGGCGTCCGCCGCCTTGCGCGTGCCGCCGACGGCGTGTGGGAGGGCATCAGGAACCACGACCTTTCCCTGTGGGGCGCAAGCACGACTGCCGCATTCGAGGCCGCAGTAGCAATGTTCCCGCGGATGCTGACTGACGAGACAGCGAAGGCCATCGAGGCATACCGCGGTCGTGCGGCAGGCTGGAAGCTCACTGGCGCGGGAGGAGGCGGATACCTGGTGCTTGTCTCGGAGGAGCCAATTCCCGAGGCGCAGACGGTCGAGGTCTGCCGCGAGTAGACCCCGCAGGATTGCCGCGCGAGTCATGGAGTTCACCCCGATAGGAATCTTCCGTTGCGACGCCAAATACGCCTACGATGTGCCGCGGCAGGGCATCCTGGCTGGCGAGAACGTCGGCCGCGTTGAACTCGCCCCGGGAATGAATTTCGAGGCGGCGCTGGATGCCATCGAGGGGTTTTCGAGAATATGGCTGATCTTCGCCTTCGACCGCAACGAGGGCCGCTGGCGTCCAAAGGTCCAGCCGCCGCGCCACATCGACCACAAGGTCGGAGTCTTTGCGACGCGTTCCCCCTATCGCCCAAATCCAATAGGCCTCTCCTGCGTGGAATTGCTCGAGGTCAGAGGGCGGGTTCTGGTTGTCAAAGGCCACGACCTGCTGGACGGCACGCCAATCCTCGATGTCAAGCCATATCTGCCATACGCAGACTCATTCCCCGACGCGGCGCCGGGATGGACTGCCGCGAACTCCGGAAGGGAGTGCGTCGTGACTGTGGAACCGCAGGTCCAGGAACGCCTCGACTGGCTTGCGGAACGGGGGTTCGCGTGCATCGGAGAATTCATCCGCGAACAACTGGGGGAAGACCCGCTGGACGGAAGACGCCATAGGCTCGACGGGGCAGGGCGGGAAGACGCCAGGGCGCTCCTGGCATACCGCACCTGGCGCATCGGATTCCAGGTCATCGGCAACAGGGTCCACGCCACCTCACTCCACTCGGGTTATTCAGAGGATGAACTCGCGGAAGACTCCGAGGACAGGTACGGCGACAAGGCGCTCCACCGCGAATTCAAAAAACACTTCCGGGAATAGGGCTGCGCCGCCGGGGAGTGAAGAAGCGGGGGCGTTTGGGCGAAAGGATGGGCAACTGCGGGGAAGGGGCCGTCCTCTCATTCCTGTCTTCCACTTGGAAGCGTGGACATTTTGAGGAATGGCGGCGAGACTGTGGCGTTGATATTGAGCGCAGGGATTGCGAGGCTCCATGCGTGGAGTGCCTGTGTCGGGAGGATAAGTCTTTCCCAGTCCTTTTCATCGAGGGTGTCCTTGGCGAATTTCAGGAAGATTTCATCGTCCACCCCGTATAGTTTGTCTCCGACGATTGGGAATCCCAGTGAGCAGAGAGTTGCCCGGATTTGGTGTGTCCTTCCCGTGTGGAGTGTGGCTTCGACCAATGTGAAGCCGCCTTCCGGATCCGGGACGAACCGGAGAGGCTCCTCCCCCTCGCAGGGCGGGCGGCAATAGCATCTTCGGACAAGGTCGGTCTGCGCCGTGACCGCCTCGATGTCCTCGGGCAGTTCGACGACATCCGAGTCACCGTCGTCGTCCGTCGGGACGAAGCGCTTCTTCTTGTTGACCTTGGAGGCCGTATCCTTCATGAGCCAGCCGTTTGCGAAATACTTTTCGAAGGGGATTCGCCCGTGGACGACTGCGAGGTACTTTTTGTGTGTTTCGACTCCCAGGGAGTGCATTGTCTTTGCGGCCCTTGCCGCGAATCGCGGGTTTTTCCCGACGAGGACGATGCCTGAGGTTTCGCGGTCGAGCCGGCTGACGAAGTGTATTCCGCCGAGGTGTCTTTCCTGCTTCAGCCATGCCCACAGCGTATGGTTGAAGAAGCGCCCCGCGGGGTGGCACGGCAGGTTTCCGGGCTTTGCGACGAGGATGTAGTCGTCCGTCTCCTCCAGGACGGAGATGTCGAAAGAGACATCCTGCTCGAAGAGGTCCTTTGCCTGGAAGAAGACGCAGTCCCTTGCATGGAGCGCAGTGGATGCCAGTGCCGCCTTGCCGTTGACGAAGAGGTTTCCCCTGTCGATTTCAAGCTGCCACTGTGGGCGGTCCAGATAGTTGTAGCGCGCCTCGAGATAGTCGAGCAGGGTGTTTCCTTCGTCTTGGAGAGGGACTTCGACCTGGACGACGCGCTCCAGCGGTATGAACGGGAGCTCCGTCATTGCTCAGCCCTAGAATTTGAAGTCTTCGGGGAGGGTGGCCGGCTGTGTTGTGACGGTTCCGTCGGGTTGCCTGGTCAGCGTCTCGATCTTCTTTTCCGCGGCGGCCAGCTTTTCATTGCAGAACTTTCCGAGTTTCACCCCGCGTTCGAAGGCCGTCATGCTCTCCTCCAGCGGGAGGGTTCCGCTGTTGAGCTGCATGACGATGGTCTCGAGTTCCCGGAGCGCTTCGTCGAAGGAGAGTTTCTTTTCCTGTTTCTTTTCTTCCATGGCCGTTATATGCTGGATCTGTTTCCTGGTGATTGAGAGCTATTTGTCCTGTTTGACGACGAGTTCCAGGGAGCCTTCTGCGAGCAGTGCGGTGAGTCGTGTGCCTTCTGGCGCCTCTGTTTCCTTGCGTATGGCGTGTCTGTCCTTGTCGAGGAGGATGCTGTATCCACGCTTCAGGACTCCCTTTGGGTCAAGCGCCCGCAGCACATTGTCTAGCCTTTCGAACTCGCCCCGTCTTCCCTGGAGGAAGGCGTTGATTCTGGCGGTGAGGGTATTGGCGGCGTTGTCGAGCTTTGCCCGTCTCATCCTGGCCTGGTTCGGCAGTGCCTGCATCAGCTGCTGCTCTGCATTCACGAGCCGGAGCTGCCTGTCGTCAATCAGCTGTTTTGGCCGCAAGAGGTAGTTTGAACCGAGGCATGCGTTCAGCCGCGTGCGCAGATTCGCGGCCTTCGCCAGGATTGACTGCCGGATGGTGGCGAGGTCGTTTTCGACTCTCTGGAGGATTTCGACAAATGGCTGCGTGAGGGTCTCCGCCGCCTTCGTGGGAGTCGTCTCGCAACGGTCCGCCACATAGTCCACGAGGGTGGTGTCCCTTTCGTGTCCGACAGCGGTGATGACGGGCGTCCGTGCCGCGGCGATAGTCCTGGCGAGGGTTTCGTCATTGAAGCACCACAGCTCGTTTGTGCCGCCGCCGCCGCGTGTGACGACGATTACGTCGCACCCTCCGTATTCATCCAGGAGCCTGACGGCGCTGCAGAGTTCTGCGGCCGCCTCGCTTCCTTGCACCCGCGACGGCGCGACAAGGAAGGAGAGACCCTTGTAGCGCGAAAGCGATGTGTGGATGAAGTCCCGGAAGCCCGCCGCGTCAATGCTGGAGACGACCCCGATTCTTCGTGGAAACCGCGGAATGGGCTTCTTCCTGGATGCGTCCAGCAGCCCTTCCTTTGCAAGCTTTGCAATCAGTTCGTGCAGGAGTTTTGTGAGGGTGTCCTCGTCATTGACGGGCCTAAGCGACTCGGCGATAAACTGCAGACGCCCGCTTTTCGGGTAGAACCCCAGGCTTCCCCTTGCGACGACCTTGTCCCCGTTCCTGATTCCCAGCGCGTCCGCCCGTGCCTTTCCATTGAACCATGTGAGTTCCAGAATCGACTCGTTGTTGTCGCGGAGTCTTGCGTAGAGGTGGTTGTAGACCTTTGTGGAGGAGTTCAGCATCAA
>URJM01000048.1 GCA_900548225.1 uncultured bacterium | reverse complement strand
GCGCCCAGAGAAGAGGAGAGGAGTCGTGGGTGTGTGGGGCATTCTGTCTGTCGCGTCTCTGATTTCTGGTTACATTATGCGAATTTACGGCGTTTTTGGGGTGCGTCGTATGGATTTGTTTTTCATTTGAGTTCTAGTACTTAGGAGTATCAATAAGTCATGGTCAGCAACAAGCGCGTATTGACTGGCATCCAGCCATCCGGGACGCTTCATCTAGGCAACTACTTCGGCACCATGCGCCAGTCGATTGAGGCGCAGGACACGAACCAGTGTTTCTACTTCATCGCGAACTACCATGCGATGACATCCTGCCCGAAGCCCGAGGATTTGCGCGCCCGTACCATGCAGGTTGCCATAGACTTCCTGGCGTGTGGAATCGACCCCGAGAAGACCGTCTTCTGGAGACAATCCGATGTTCCCCAGGTTCAGGAACTTGCGTGGTTCCTATCCTGTGTCTGCCCCATGGGTTTGCTTGAGCGCTGCCACTCCTACAAGGACAAGCTTGCCCACGGTCTGGAGGCCACCCACGGCCTTTTTGCCTATCCTGCTCTGATGGCGGCCGACATCCTCCTCTTCCATGCGGACTACGTGCCCGTCGGCAAGGATCAGAAGCAGCACCTTGAAGTCACCCGGGACCTGGCGATGGCCTTCAACAGGCGTTTTGGAGACATCCTGACCATACCCGATGCCATCATCCAGCCGGATGTCGCCGTGATTCCCGGTCTTGACGGCCAGAAGATGTCAAAGAGCTACAACAACACCATCGAACTCTTTGGCGAAGGCAAGGCAATCCGCTCGAAATTCATGAAAATCAAGACCGACTCCACGCCTGTGGAGGATCCGAAGAATCCCGACACCTGCAATGTCTTCCTCCTTTACAGGCTGATGGCGACCCCCGAGGAGACCGAGGCATTGCGCCGGCAGTACCTTGCGGGTGGAATGGGCTACGGCGTCGCCAAGCAGCTCCTCTTCGAGAAATACACCGACTACTTTGCGGAGGCGCGTGCCCGCCGTGCGGAACTGATGGCCAATCCCGCGAAGGTCGAGGAGATACTCCAGGAGGGCGCCAGGAAAGCCCGCGCCGTCGCCGAGGAATCCATGCTGAAAATCAGAGCCGCAGTGGGGCTCTAGCTGAAACCGCGCATCCGTGCAGAGGAGGAGAGAACGGGCAACAGCCGCCCTTCCCTCCTCCTCTTCATATTATCCCAGGGGCGCATACGGGCGCCGACAAAGATGATTACCCTGCTTGCAAGACTGTTCATAAAAGACTGGCGGAACTACGACGACCCGCAGGTCAGGCGGCGTTACGGAGTCCTTTGCGCCGTGGTCGCCATCGTCCTCAACCTGTCGATGGTCGTCGCAAAGTGGCTTTCAGCCTCCTGGGCGAACTCCGCCTCCATACGTGCGGACGCCATCAACAACCTGAGCGACGTCTGCAGCGGGCTTCTTCTGGCGCTTGCCTTCCACCTTTCCGGGATGAAGCCCCAGCCCCACCGTCCCTTTGGGCATGGGCGCATCGAGTACCTGGCGGGATTCGGGGTAGGCGTCCTCATCCTGCTGCTTGGGGCGGAGCTCATCAAGGCATCCGTGACGCACATCCTCCATCCCCAGGAGCTAGTCTTCTCCTGGTGGGCGGCGGCGACCCTTCTTGCCTCCATCGCCCTCAAGTGCTACATGGGGCACTTCATGCTTGACACATCCCGGAAAGTCCACTCCTCCGCACTCTACTCCACTGGAATGGACTCCCTTTCGGACACCCTTTCCACTGCGGCCGTACTCATGGGACTCATCCTCTTCAAGTGGTTCCCGAACTCGATGAACCTGGACGGATGGCTCGAACTCGTCGTGGCACTCATCATCGTAAAGGCTGGAATCGACGCCGTGAAGACGCCGCTCCTGCAGCTGCTGGGGACGACCCCCGACCCGGAGCTTGTCAAGAAAGTCGAGAAGATCTGCCTGAGCCACCCTGAGGTCGTCGGCATCCACGACCTGGTCGTCCACGACTACGGTCCCGGGCGCCTTCACATCTCCGTCCACTGCGAGGTTCCGGGGAACGAGGACATCTACAAGCTCCACGAGGTATTGACCGAGGCAATGGAGCAGATGGACGAGGAGCTTGGCTGCATCAGCGTCATCCACATGGATCCCCTGCACACCGACGACAAGCATGTCGCGAAGATGCGTGACGAGCTTGGGGCTGCCCTGGCCGTGCTTGGGCACGACGTCAGGGTGCATGACTTCCGTGTGGTGCCTGGCCCCACCCGTTCAAACGTAATCTTCGACTGCGTAGTCCCCTACGACGTGGAGGAGGACGCGGCGAAGGCCAAGGCTCGAATCGTCTCCATCGTGAAGGAATTATGGCCGGACACCGACGCCATCGTCCAGATCGACCGTCCCTACATTTTTTGTGACAAGGGCGAATAGTCGGTCTCAGCCCGTTGATTCCGTGGTACATTATGCAGATTTCCGTTTAAACAGACCCACTGCGTTGGGCCAGCCATTTTTCGGGCGTGGTCCTGAAGCGCAGGATTTATTATCCAGTCAAAAGCAAAGAAGATGCGTCCCAACATGAACGCAGCCAAGCTGCGCAGACTCTTCCTCGACTTTTTCAAGTCCCACGGCCACGCCGAGATCAAGAGTGCCCCCCTCATTCCCGAGAACGACCCCACCTGCCTCTTCACGACGGCGGGCATGCATCCGCTCGTCCCCTATCTGCTTGGGCAGAAGCACCCCATGGGCAAGCGGCTCACCGATGTGCAGAAGTGTCTCCGCACCAATGACATAGACGAAGTCGGCGACCCCTTCCACATGACCTTCTTCGAGATGTTGGGGAACTGGTCCCTCGGTGACTACTTCAAGAAGGAGGCCATCCACATGTCCTTCCTTTTCCTGACCCAGGAGCTTGGCTTCAAGCCCGAGGAGATCAAGGTCACCTGCTTTGCGGGTGACGAGAATGCGCCCAGGGACCAGGAGGCGGCCGACTACTGGATGGCCGAGGGGATTCCCGAGAAGAACATCTACTTCCTGGGCAAGGAGAACAACTGGTGGGGTCCTGCCGGCCAGACCGGCCCCTGCGGTCCCGACACCGAGATGTTCGTCCCCGTTGACAAGCCCGACTGCGGCCCCGACTGCGGGCCCGACTGCGGCTGCGGAAAGTGGGTCGAAATCTGGAACGACGTCTTCATGCAGTACAACAAGACAGCCGACGGCAAGTATGTGCCGTTGGAGCATCCCAATGTCGACACCGGGATGGGCGTGGAGCGTGTCACCGCCTTCCTGGAGGGTGTTCCGAGCGCCTACCAGACCGAGTTGTTCGCGGGCCTCTTCAAGCGCCTCCAGGAACTTTCCGGCAACAAGGAGGCGGACTACTCCAACCGCTCCGCCCGTGTGGTGGTCGAGCACATCCGTGCGGCGACCTTCCTTCTGGCCGACAATGTGAAGCCGGGGAACGTCGACCAGGGCTATGTCCTCAGGCGTCTCATCCGCCGTGCAATCAGGGAGGCCCGGAAGCTTGGCCTGGTCGAGGCCTTCACCTCGAAGCTGGCGGACGTTGTCATTGACGAATACGGCGACATCTACCCGGAGCTGGTCTCCCACCGCGATGTAATCCACGAGGAGCTTGACCGGGAGGAGAAGCAGTTCGCCGCCGCCCTTGAGAAGGGGACCAGGGAATTCAACAAGATGATTGACCGTGTTCCCGACTTTGTTGTCAACAAGCAGGTTTCGGGCAAGAATGCGTTCAACCTCTACGAGACCTACGGCTTCCCGATTGAGCTGACCGTCGAGATGGCCAAGGAGCGTGGCTTCAAGGTCGACCTGGACGGCTTCAAGAAGGCCGCCGAGGAGCACCAGAAGAAGTCCCAGGCCGGAGCCGAGCAGAAGTTCCACGGCGGGCTTGCCGACCACAGCGAGGCCACTGCCCAGCTTCACACGGCGACGCATCTTCTCGACAAGGCGCTCAAGGTGGTTCTCTCCGACGATGTCCACCAGTGCGGTTCCAACATCACCGCGGAGCGTCTTCGCTTTGACTTCAACTGGCCGGAGAAGGTGACTCCCGAGCAGCTCAAGGCCGTCGAAGACCTTGTGAACCAGCAGATTCAGCGCAACCTTCCGGTCGTCTGCAAGGAGATGACCTTGGAGGAGGCCAAGAAGACCGAAGCCATCGGCATCTTCGAGAGCAAATACGGCGAGCGTGTCAAGGTCTACTCGATAGGCGACTTCTCCACCGAGATCTGCGGCGGCCCCCACGCCAACAACACCTCCGAGCTCGGACACTTCAAGATTGTGAAGGAGGAATCCTCCTCGCGCGGCATACGGCGCATCAAAGCCATCCTGGAGAAGTAATTCCAGACCGCAGAGGGGAGGATGCCTAGCGCGCCCTCCCCTCTCTTCGTACACGGCAGAATGCCATACACACGGAACGCTCCAAGACAATGCAAATGAAAGCGACCTCGGACATCGCAAAGTTTCTGGAAGCATCCCCCACTGCATTCCAGGCAGAGGAAAACATCGCCAAAACCCTTCAGGAACATGGCTTCACGAGACTGCGGGAGCAGGACGAATGGCGCCTGGAGCCAGGAGCCAGGTGTTTTGTCGAGCGAAACTCCACCAGCCTCGTGGCATTCGCACTGGCGGAGAAGACCCCTCTCGACTCGCTGGCAATCGCTGTCTGCCACACAGACAGCCCCGCACTGAAGCTGAGACTCGAGGACGCGTCACAGACGGAAGAAGGACTCATCAGGATTCCAGTGGAAGTCTATGGAGGCGCCACAATCCCCTCCTGGCTTGACAGACCCCTCAAGGTTGCCGGCAGAGTCGCCTGGAATGACAACGGCGCCGTCCGCGGGCTCTCCGTCTGCACGGAGGAATCCGTCGCCGTGATTCCAAATCCGCCAATACACTTTGCAAACCTGAACGATGGATTCAAATACAACGCCCAGACCCAGCTCTGCGCGCTTCTCCCCTTCAAGACACGCGAGGAGTTCCTGGCGTCCCTCGTCCCCGATGTCGCGCCAAAGGAACTCCACGTGGATCTCTACCTGGCCGACGGCATGCCTCCCGCCATCATCGGGGACATGATCCAGGCGCCAAGGCTGGACAACCTGGCGAGCTGCTACGCAATCCTCCAGGCACTCGTCGACGGAGACGCCTCTTCGTCCCGGTCTGTCCTGGCAGGCTTCTTCGACCTGGAGGAGGTCGGACTCAACTACCAAAGCGCAGGAAGCAACTTCCTGAACAGTGTCGTCACAAGAATTCCAGACGCACTCGGAGACAAGTCGCCGCAGACTCCACACAGGATGCTGGCCGCGTCCCATTGCCTGTCACTCGACGCGGCACACGCATTCCACCCGAATTTCCCGGAACTCTTCGACGCGCCAATGTCGGCACGCCTCGGCAAAGGCCCCGCGCTAAAGTTCCACGCAAACCAGTCGTACTCCACGACTCTCGCAGAGGCCGCAAGGGTCGAGGCAATTGCACGGGAGAAGGACATCCCACTCCAAAGGTTCACCCCGCGCTCAGACTCAAAGTGCGGTTCCACAATCGGACGAATCGTCGCCGCAGAACTCGGTGTCCCCGCCGCAGACGCGGGAATCCCAATCTGGGCAATGCACTCCATCCGCGAAACCGCCTCCCTCAACGACTGCAACAATCTCACACGACTGGTGAAGGAGTGGGGGAAGTAGAGAGTAGGGAGAAGAGAGAAGAAGGTAGTGCGTGGACACTTTGCAGTGGGCTTCCAAAAGTAGGGAGGAGGGAGAAGAGAGAAGAGGGTAGTGCGTGGACACTGTGCAGTGGGCGTCCAAAAGTGGGGAGGAGGGAGAAGGGAGAAGAGGGTAGTGCGTGGACACTGTGCAGTGGGCGTCCGTTGAGCGCGCCAAGCGCGCCAGCCACGCACTGTCTTCTCTTCCCTCATCCCTTCTCCCTACCTTACAGGCGCGCCCAAGCGCGCCAGCCACGCACTGCTTTCTCCTCCCTCATCCCCAATCCCTACCTTACAGGCGCGCCCAAGCGCGCCAGCCACGCACTGTCTTCTCTTCCCTCCTCCCTAATCTCTGAAAAACCATTTTCCAATCTTCATCACATTGTCATACATTCCCATCATCCTTTCGATACTCATCCTGCTGATGATATCCGCCTTTTTTTCGGCGTCTGAGACGGCATTTCTGTCCTTGAGCAAAGCCCAGGTGCGTCGTCTTCAGAATGGCAGCGGGCGTGAGCGCATTGTGCATCGTCTTCTCAAGGACTCCCAGCGCATGCTCGGGACCGTGTTGCTAGGCAACCTCTTCGTCAACACCCTTTTGACAGTCCTGACAGCGACCCTGATGTCCCGCCTGGTCGCCTCGACGCTGGTTTCATCGATTCTGTCCATAGCGGTAGTTGCGCCGATTCTGATACTTGGCGGCGAGCTTATCCCAAAGATACGCGGGCTGCGCCACAACCTTTCCGTTGCACTCTTCGCGGCGCCAATACTGTTGTTCCTCTCCTATCCCCTTGCACCTATTCTGTGGGTGCTCAACGGAATTTCCATCGCCGTGCTGAAGCTGCTGGGATTCTACTCCGAGGGGGCGTCATGGGAGGCGTTGACAAACGGTGAGCTGCTGGCCACCTTCGACAGCGCGGAGTCCACAGGCGCGGCAACCAGCCGTGAACACGACCTCCTCGAAAGAATCCTGAGGTTCGGAACAATCCAGGCACGGGAAATCATGCTTCCAAGAATGCAGATTGTCGGCATCGAGGACACCACGACGCTCGACGAGGCCTTCAAGATTGCAAGGAAGAGCGACTTCAGCGCCCTGCCCGTCTTCCATGAGAACCTCGACGACGTATGGTGCGTCTTGAGTTTCGACAGGATTCTCAGATTCCGCAACACCCCGCTGGGCGCACGCCCCCTATCCTCCTTCAGAAAGGCCTTCGAGGGCGAGAAGACGAAGGACGGCGTGGAACTGCCCGTCTCCCCCATTGAATTTGTTCCAGGCACTGCCAACATCGAGAAGCTTCTCCAGACCATGCGCTCCCGTGCACTGCGGGTCTGCATTGTCGTCTCGGAATACGGCGGCACCCAGGGCATGGTCACCCGTTCGATGATTCTGGAGGAGATTGTCGGGCGGTATGCCTTCAGCGGACGCGATTTCAACCGCCTCCTGAAGCACAATGGAGGCTACCTGGCGGACGGACGGGCGCGGCTGCGAATGGTCGAGGACGAACTGGAGTGCGAGTTCGACGTGGAGGCGGAGACCCTTGCCGGATTTGTGATGGAGATGCTGGGCCGCATCCCCGCCCCCGGAGACTCCTTCGAGGAGCAGGGATACAGATTCCAGGTGGTCCGCACGGCCGGACGCCTCGCATCCGCAGTCCTGATAAACAAACTGCAACCCGAAGGAAAGGAGGAGGAGTAAGACCATGACCACGGCTATTCTTCTCATTCTATTCCTGATGCTGCTCGGACTCTCCGCATTCTTCAGCGGTTCGGAGACGGCGTTGACAAGCGCAAACCGCACCTGGATCCATGAACTCGCAAACAAGGGGGATGGACGGGCACGGCTGACAAGCCAGTTCCTCCAGAACGGAGACAGGCTCCTCGGCATCACCCTTGTCGGCAACAACATCGTCAATGTCTGCCTCACGACTATCGGGAGCATTCTCCTGACCACGCTCCTCATTGACCGAATCGCCGTCCTGAAGTCGAATCCCAGCTGGCATGAATGGATCAACTCCCTGATTCTGACTCCAATCATCCTCATTTGCGGCGAGGTGATCCCCAAGGCCCTGGGGCGCAATAAATCAACCGGAATGGCGTTGTTGCTGGCGCGCCCGCTGCGCCTCTCCGAAATCCTCCTCAAGCCCGCCGTCGTGGCGACCAGTTGGATTGCGCGGCTTCTTTCTCCGCAGCCGAAGGGACACGACGAGCTGAGCGCGGGGGCGCGCGTCACGCGCGAGGACATGAAGGTGATTGCCGAGATTGCCGCCGAGCAGGGATTGGTCAACAAGGAGGCAGGCGAGATGATGCAGTCGCTTCTTGAACTGGACAAGTGCCCCGTCGAGACCTCGATGGTTCCACTCATCGAAATCAGGTCATTGCCCGACACAGCGGAGGTCGGCGATGCCCTCCGGGAGTCCGCCGACTCCGGATTCCAGCATCTGCCAATCTACCACGAGCGGGTGGACTGCATCGTTGGCGTAGTGAACTGCCGGGATTTGCTGGCGCACCTCTCCGAGGGGGATTCCGAGGAGCAGTTCCTGAGGCGTCCCCTCAAGCCCTTTGTCACGAAGAAGCTTCTCTACGTGCCTGAATCCCAGCCCGTCAACGCAACCCTCGAGGAGTTGCGCCGTTCGTCCCTCACGATGGCGATTGTCGTCGACGAGTATGGCGGCATGACCGGCATGGTGACCGTCGAAGACCTTGTGGAGCAGATTGTCGGCAACCTGAATGACGAGCGCGAGGCGGAGTACTACCGCGTCCTGCGCGTCTCCCCCGACGCATTCCTCTGCAGTGGGCGGATGGAGATAGGCGTCCTTGAGGAGTACCTTGGCATCACAATCCCGAATACCGGTTTTGAGACTGCGGCGGGGCTTGTGCTGAAACTTGCCGGCAGAATCCCGTCCCCTGGCGAGAAATTCCTTTATCGTCAGATACAGATTACAGTCATACAAGTTGAGAACCACACTGTCAAGCGGCTGAAATTCCAGTTGCCGAAGTCAAAAAAATGACACTTGCTCCGGGCAAATGCATTCAGGAGGGAAGCAGATTCATCTAAATTAAGGCTAATTGCACAGCATGAGAGGCCTGGCACCCAGTGCCGGGAACCACATTGTAAGCCACTCAACTCCAGGAATCAATAATACCATGTCCGACAACAGAGAATTCCACATTGAGACCCTCGCCGTCCAGGCGGGATACACCCCGAAGAACGGGGAATCCAGAATCACCCCGATTGTCCAGAGCACGACCTTCAAGTATGACGATGCGCAGAGCGTTGCGGATCTCTTTGACTTGAAGGCGGCTGGCTTCTTCTACACGCGCCTTGCCAACCCCACGGTCGACGTCCTTGAGAAGAAGATCGCGGCACTTGAGGGGGGCGTCGCATGCGTCTGCACCTCGTCCGGCCAGGCTGCGAATGCCAATGCGATTCTGAACCTCGCCCGTTCCGGCGACCACATTCTCGCCGCGTCCAGCCTCTATGGCGGCACCGTCAGCCTCTTCACCAACACCTTGAAGAAGTGCGGCATCGAGTTCAGCTTCGTCCTGCCCGGCGCCACCGAGGACGAGATCCAGGCAGCAATCCGTCCGAATACGAAGGCGGTCTTTGCCGAGACCCTCACCAATCCCTCGGTAGTCGTCCTCGACATTGAGAAGTTCGCCCGTGTCGCCCATGCGAATGGGCTTCCTCTCATTGTCGACAACACATTCCCCACGCCAATCCTCTGTCGTCCCTTCGAGTGGGGCGCCGACATCATCACGCACTCCACCACCAAATACATGGACGGCCACGCCACCAGCGTAGGCGGCGCAATCGTTGAGAAGGGCGACTTCGACTGGTCCAACGGCAAGTTCCCCGAATTCACCAACCCTGACATCAGCTACCACGGGCTTGTCTACACGGAGAGTTTCCCCCAGTGCCCATTCTCGGTCAAGATGAGGGCTCAGTGGATCCGGGACTTTGGGAATCCGCAGATGGCTTTCAACGCATTCCTGACAAATCTCGGACTGGAGACACTGCACCTCCGCATGGAAAGGCACAGCCAGAATGCGCTTGAGCTCGCCAGGTTCCTCGAGAAGCACCCGAAGGTCGCATGGGTCAACTACCCCGGGCTCGAGTCCAGCCCAGACCACGCGCTGGCGCAGAAGTACCTGCCCAGGGGATGCTCGGGCGTAATGTGCTTCGGCGTCAAGGGCGGAAAGGAAGCGGGCGAAAAGGTGATGAACAACCTGAGACTCGCCTCAATCGTGGTCCATGTCGCCGACGCAAGGACATGCGTCCTGCACCCCGCCAGCATGACGCATAGGCAGCTCTCCGAAGAGGAGCTCAAGGCCGCAGGGGTCTCCCCGGACCTCATCAGGCTCTCCGTCGGAATCGAAAACATCGACGATATAATCGCAGACTTCGACCAGGCGCTTTCCGCCTAGGAGTCCGCAGACAAGGAGAAGGGAGGACCCGCCTCCACTGAAGCCACTGCATGGGCGAGGGGACAACCTTGAAGGGATGCGTCGTCAAACGCCTCCCTTCGGCCTCCTCCCACGGCGTGGTGTCGCCCGGCGAAGGCAGGTCGCTTCCTCTTCCCCTTGCCCGCCTCCCTATAGTTCCTTTCTCAGGCGGGCGGCGTTTCCGGCGCGGACGGCGTGCCAGCCCCGTTTGTTTGCGGCGTCTACCAGGTCGCTTCTGTCATCGAGATACAGGTCCGGGCGTCCATACTTTTCCTCGAAGGCGTTGAACATCTTCTCGGAGGGTTTGAGTGCGTGGACCTCGTCGCTTCGGATTGCATCGGCAATGAAGTCGTATTCGCCTCGTGTGAGTTCCCGGAAGCGTCGGAAGTGGATTGGATTGATATCGGAGAAGAATACAAACCTCGTGCCTGCCTGTGCCATTTCCCTGACAAGCTCGGGCATTCCCTCGATTGAGGGCAGGAGATACTCCTCGTGGGCACGGAGGATTTCCTGGACCGTCCATCGTCCGTCGAACCGTCTTTCGAACTCCTGCAGATACTCCTCCTCGGAGATTTTTCCCAGGAGGAAATCCCTGAAGCTTTCGCCGAAGGGTTCGATTTGGAGATTGACCCCTCCTCCGTCGTCTGGCAGCCCAAGCGCCCTGTGCATTCCCGGGAGAAATTGACGGATGAGCGTATTGCCGATATCCAGTGCGACAAGACGGTATGGATTCGTGGTCGTGGTGAATTCCATCTTTTCCTGAAAAGAGCAAGGCCGTGAAACTGCGGGTTGCAGCTCCACGGCCTTATTGATTAGACAGGGGCTATTCCTGCCTGCGGCATTACTTGCCGAGGAACTCGCGGACGCTGTCGAGCTGTCCGGCGGAACCCAGCTTCACGTTCTTGGCGGCGATGAAGTCGGCGTATGCGGCCATGAACTCCTTGCCGGCGGGACGCAGGTCGAAATCCTGGGGCTCCAGGATGAAGTGTTCGCGGTGGACGCGGCACCAGACCAGGCGGCCGTCAGTGTCGATGTTGATCTTGGTCACGCCGAGCTTGGCGGCGGGCAGGAACTGGTCGGGGTCGACACCCTTCGCGCCGGCAAGCTTTCCGCCGGCGATGTTGATGCGGCGAACCTCGTCCTGCGGGACGGAGCTGGAACCATGCATGACCAGCGGGAAGTCAGGCAGGCGCTTCTGGATTTCGGCGAGGACGTCAAAGTGGAGTCCCTGGGTGCCGGTGAACTTGAAGGCGCCGTGGCTGGTGCCGATGGCGCAGGCCAGGCTGTCGCAGCCAGTGCGCTCGACAAACTCCTTCGCGTTGTCGGGGTCGGTCAGCTTCGCATCCGCCTCGGAGACGGAGACGTGTTCCTCGACGCCGCCCAGCTGTCCGAGCTCAGCCTCGACAACCAGTCCCTTTGCGTGGGCTGCTTCCACGACGCGCTTGGTGATGGCGACGTTTTCCTCGAAGGGCTTGCTGGATGCGTCGATCATGACGGAGCTGTAGAAGCCGGAGTTGATGCAGTCCATGCAGGTCGCCTCGTCACCGTGGTCCAGGTGGACGGCGAAGATGGCCTCTGGGAAGACCTGGTCTGCGGCGCGGATGATGCCCTCGAGCATCAGCTTGTTGGTGTAGCTGCGGGCGCCCTTGGAGATCTGGATGATGAACGGAGCCTTGCTGGCGATATTGCCGCGGAAGAGGCCCATGCACTGTTCCAGGTTGTTGATGTTGTAGGCGCCGATGGCGTACTTGCCGTAGGCGTGCTTGAAGAGTTCCTTCGTAGTGACAATCATCGCTTTGGGATTCCTATGTGTTTACTGTTTTGGCCGTGTGGCCGTTCGGGAAAACTCGCGTACTATAAGACCCTGCCATCCCACTGTCGGGAAACGCCGGGCCGGAATGCAAAAGTTCCTCTCTCTATTTCAGGATGATGTTGATCTCCATGCCCTCCTTCAGGTCGGCATTCGACTTGATCTGGGGATTTGCCTGGAGAATCGACTCGACCGTGATGTCATCGTAGTAGCTGGCGATGCTCTCAAGGGTGTCTCCGCTCATCACAAGATGCTGGAAGGGCTTCTTGGCCACATCCTCGACTGCGGGGTCGCCGATTGCGGGGGCCGCCACGTCATCGGCGGGAATCACGGGCTGGTCGTCGCTGACTGGCGCGGCGGGAATCGTCGCCGGAACAGCGGGAGCCGCCTTTTCAGCAGCGGGTTCGCCCTTCAGGATGAGGACCTGTCCGACCTGGAGATTGTCAGAGGTGAGATTGCTCCAGCGGCGGATGTCATCGCTCTTGAGCCCGTGGCGACGGGCGACTGTCCAAAGCGAATCGCCGGCGCGGACGGTGTATTTGCCGTCGGCGGGGATGGCCTCGTGGGTTCCGGACTTGGCGGCAGCCGCGGGGGCGCTGGCGGCGGCGCCCTTCTGCGCGGCGGCGGGCGCGTCACCGCTGACGCCCTTCGCATTGGCGGGCAGGTTCAGCTTCTGGCCGACGAAGATCTTGTCGGCGCTCTTGAGAGTGGGATTGGCGGCCATCATGTCGGTGGTCTTGACCCCATGTGCGGCGGCAATCCTGGAGAGGGTGTCGCCGCCACGGACGACATAGACCCTGACTCCGCTCTTGTCAGTCGCAAGTGCCGGCACCGAGTCCCCGTTGGGGACCTTCGGGAGAACGCGGTGGCCGGGGGTGGCAGGGGCCGCGTCCTTCGGCGCGTCCACGGTCTCGACCTCGGCGGGGGCGACCTCGTCCTCGAGGATGGGGCTTTCGACCTCGAAACCCGACTCGCCTCCAATCTCGTCGAAGACGGAGATGCCTGTCGAGGCGTCAGCGCCGCCGATGACACGCGGAATCGGCTTCACCTCGACATACGCAGGGGGGATGTTCCCGCGGCCGCTCATGAGGCCGGTGTAGGTGGAAGTGTCAGACTTGTTGCTGCGGCAGCCAACAAGCCCCAGCATGACCAGGGAGAGGGTCGCAGCGGAACCGACGCGGAGAAGAGTGTTCATGTCTTTGTAACGTCCTCTGGATTAGATAGTTATAACTTCAAGTACAAGAAAGTCAGTCTACTGGTGGAAGTGCCGACACCGCGGCCGCGAATCTCCGTCCCCGTTCCTCGTAGGATTTGAACATGTCCATGCTGGCGCATCCAGGCGAGAGCAGGACCACCTCTCCGTCGAGGGCGTCTTGTGCGGCCGAGGCGACTGCGTCCTCGAGTGAATCGAAGATTCTGCACTCCGTTTCGTCCTTCCATTCCTGGGCGAGGCGAAGTCTGCAGTCGCCTATCAAGTAAGCGTCTTTAACATACATTCTTATTTCGGGTTTGGCTTCGGCGAGGGAGCATCCCTTGTCCAGTCCTCCCGCTATGAGATGCACGGTTTTTCCGACGCTTGGCCCCAGGGTCCTGAGTGCCTGGACGAGTGCATCCGCGTCAGTTGCCTTAGAGTCGTCAAAGAACTTGACTCCATTGCGTGCCGCGACAAATTGGATTCTGTGCGGGCCGCTTTGGAAATTGGAGAGTTGCATCCGGTATTTTTCGAACGGGAATCCGAGTGCGTCCATCGCGGCGACCACCGCCAGCGCGTTTGCGAGGTTGTGGTTTCCCTGGAGTGTGAGCATTGAACGTGGCATAAGGAGTTCTTCGGAGAGTCCTTCCTCGCCCTGTGCGACCGTGCGCAGCCCGTCCACCCCGACGCGCCAGTCCTTTCCGCTGGGGCGCCCGTCGATGTTCGGCGTTTCACCTGCGAGCCAGATTCTCGAGCGCCTGACTGTCTCGGGCAGCCTCAGTGACTCCTCGCCGGCGGCGTGGTAGATTGCCGTGCCGCCCGGGGCCACCTGTTCGAGAAGCCGTGCCTTCAGCGAGCGATACCTTTCGAGGGTTCCGTGGCGGTCGAGGTGGTCGGGGGTGACATTCAGGAGGATTGCGACCTGTGGCTGGAAGCTGGCTGCGTGTTCAAGCTGGAAGCTGCTCACCTCCACCACCAGGCAGTCAAGCTGCCGGTTCTCCAAGGCTACCTGGGAGACGGGGAGCCCGATGTTGCCGGAGGCAAGCGCCCTGCATCCGGCGCCCTCAAGGCATGCGGCCAGAAGCTCGGTGGTGGTGGTCTTGCCGTTTGTTCCCGTGACGGCCAGGCACGGGCACTTCAAAAAGGATGCGCCGAACTCAAGCTCGCCAACGATGGCCGCGCCAGTGCTCTCGGCCAGACGGTGCAGGGGGGAGTCAAGACGGACGCCGGGGCTGACGACCACTTGGGAAACCTCTGGTCCGTCCCAGGCGGCGGGAAGCTCCCCGCACCTTAACGCAATCCCCTCGGACTCCAGGCGAAGCGCGTCCGCGGAGAGTCTCTCCCGAGGCGCCGAGTCAACGACCGTCACCTCCGCGCCACGGGAATGGGCAAGGCGGGCGGCCGCACAGCCGCTGACACCTGCGCCGAGAACAAGGATTCCAAGCCCCGCCAGGTCGCTCATGAAAGGTCGGATGCCTCCATCTCGGCAATATAGGGAAGCTGGCGGAAGCGTTCGTTGTAGTCCATTCCGCATCCAATCAGGAAGCGGTCGGGCATCTGGAAACCGACCCACTCGGCCTTGAAATCCTTTGCCTGTGGATGCAGGGGGCGGGACTTCTGGACGAGCACGGCCGTCTTGACGTCGATGGCGCCCTGCTCCTTGAAATAGCGCTTGATGGAGGAGAGCGTGAGGGCGGTGTCCAGCACCTCGTCCACCAGAAGGACATGCCGTCCCGCCACGGGCTTCTTCGGGGTTCCGCGCATGGTGATGCGTCCGGTTGAATGGTCGTCCACGTAGCTTGAGACGAGGACGGAGTCCAGGATGAAGTCGCCCTTGAGGTGGCGTGTCAGGTCGACGGCGAAGTAGCATGCTCCGTTGAGGAGTGCCATGACGGTGTATGGCTGTCCTTCGTATCCCTTGTCGATCTCCTGCGCCATCTCCTCGATGCGCGCCTGAATCTGCTCGTATGTCAAAAGGATTTTCATGGTTGTTCGAATGCGCTGAAGGTTGCTTGTATGACTGGGAAATCGTCGGTGGGGGGGTGAGGGCGTGTCAGCCGCAGCCGTGCGTCCCCGTGGCCTGGAAATATGCCTCACCTGCCAGGTATGAGCTGCGGACAAGGGGGCCGCAGACGGCGCGTGCGAAGCCAAGCTCCTCCTCCGCAAAGCGGCGCCACTGCAGGAACTCCGAGGGAGGTATGAAGCGTGAGACGGGCACCTGCGCCGGAGTCGGCTGCAGATACTGCCCCAGCGTCACAACCGAGACTCCCGCCCCCCGGAGGTCCCTGAGGGTCTGGCGGATCTCCTCCTCCTCTTCGCCAAGCCCCAGCATCAACCCGCTCTTGACAGCCATCGACCCGTCCGAGAGGGACGCCGCGTATGCGAGGACCTCGAGAGTGCGGCGGTATGTCGCGCGTGAGCGAATCTGCGGACTGAGCCTTTCGACGGTCTCGATGTTGTGGCCGAAGACCGCGGGGCCGGCCTGGATGACGGACTCGATGCAACGCCTGTCCCCATTGTAGTCGCTGGTGAGGACCTCCACAAGGGTGCCAGGGCTGGCACTGCGGATTGCCCGGACCACATCCGCCATGGCGCCGGAGCCGCCGTCGGGAAGGTCGTCCCGCGTGACGCATGTGACGACGGCGTATTTAAGGCCGAGTTCCACGACGCTTTCGGCGATGTGCCTGGGCTCGTCTGGGTCCGGTGCGGAGGGTTTTCCGTGGTTTACGGAGCAGAATCTGCATGCCCGCGTGCACGTGTCACCGAGAATCATGAATGTCGCCGTGCGGTTCCGCCAGCATTCGCACCTGTTCGGGCACTTTGCGCCTTCGCAGACCGTATGGAGGCCGCCGCCGCGCAGGAGCCGTTTCATCTCCATCCGCCTTTCGCCGCCCTCGAATGGGGTTTTCAGCCATGGGGGGAGATGTCCGTATGTCCCGTCAAGGGAGAGCGACTCCTGGGAGAGGCCGAGGAGTTCCGCGCGACGGCTTCGGATGAACTCGCGGTCCATGGGTGCCAGCTCCAGTGCGTCCCACCGGGACGGGGGGAACCACTGTGCCTTCTGACCCTCCTGCGGCACGGCCTCCGCGTCAGCCGGAGCCATGCACAGCATGAAGTGTAGCGTAATCTGCGTTCCGTCCTCCCGTCTGCCATGCAGTGTTCCAACGGGCCTCGGGGTGTCCACCTCCAGTGCGAGCTCCTCGCGAAGCTCCCGCCTGATGCACTCGTCAAGGCCTTCGCCGTCACGGCGCTTGCCTCCAGGGAACTCCCAAAGCCCGCCGAAGGAACGGCCCTCGGGGCGGGGGG
>URJM01000047.1 GCA_900548225.1 uncultured bacterium | reverse complement strand
TGGTTCTATTACTCTCCCTCCTTGACGGAAGCCCACTGCAAAGTGTCCACGCACTTCTCCCTCCATTCTCCTCCCTCTTCCCTACTGCGAGTTATATTATGTTTTTTGCGTCTCCTGTCCATATCGGGGGGCTTTTCCAGGCACGGATTCCGCCGTGTTTCCTGTCTTCTCTTTTTTCGGGATAGTCGTCAAGAGTTTTGTCCATGGGCGTCGTTGTTTCGCAGAGCAGCTCCAAGGTCCGGGTCTACTTTTTAGGTTCGGGCAATCTTGGCATGCCCATTTTGGATTCTCTTTTGGGGGACGATTCCGTGGAGTTGACTGGTGTTGGTTCCCAGCCTGACCGTCCTGTGGGTCGGAAGCGGGTTCTGGCTCCGACTCCCTTTGCGCGTCATGCATTGGAGGCAGGGATTGAGGTGGACCGTGTTGCCTCGGTGAATTCGCCGGGATTTTTGGAGAAGCTCCGTGCCTTGGGCATTGAGATTCTGCTGGTTGTCGCCTTTGGCCAGTTGTTGAAGCGCGAGCTTCTCCAGCTTCCGACCTTTGGCTGTCTGAACGTCCATGCGTCGCTATTGCCGAACTACCGTGGGGCATGTCCCATCAACGCGGCGATTTTGAATGGCGACACTGAGACGGGCGTCAGCTTCATGCGCATGGAAGCGGGTTTGGACACAGGTCCCGTCTACGAGTCATACGGGCTTTCGATAGGTGCGACAGAGACGACCGTGCAGTTGGAGTCCCGTCTTGGGCGTCTAGCGGCCGACCATATCGGCGAAGTGCTATGGAAGATAGCGCGGGAGGGGCTTCAGCCTGTTCCCCAGGCGTCTCCCACCATGCCGAACGTCCGCAAGATTTGCAAGGAAGACGGTGCGATTCCCTGGACCTGTTCCGCGAAGCGGATTTACGACATGATCCGTGCGTATCAGCCTTGGCCTCGCGCGTACACTTGCGTGCCTGTGCAGGGCGAGTTGCGGCGCATCCAGATAACCCAGGCCACCTATTCCGCCAGTACCTGTGGCATTGCAGGGCAGGTTCTTCCCGGTTGCGGGGAGTCCCTTGCGATTGCCTGTGGCTGCGGCACCCTTTACATCCACCGACTTATACCCGACGGAAAGAAAGAGATGTGCGCGGCGGACTTTTTGCGTGGCAACCCAGTGATGCCAGGGAGCATCCTGGAGTAGCAAGACACTCTGCATCAATCACATCTCAACAATGAAACAAATCCTCATCAACTCCGAGGAACTCCAGGTGCGGGTGGCCGTCGTCGAGGACGGCACCCTCCAGGACTTCTTCATGGAGCGCACGAACAAGGACCGCATCGTCGGCTCCATCTACAAGGGCAAGATCAAGAATCTCGAACCCTCGCTCCAGGCGGCGTTCGTCGACATCGGAGTCGGCAAAAATGCCTTTCTGCACTATTGGGACATGCTTCCCGCCACCCTTGAAAAGCTTGAGGGGGACGGGGATGACGATGACGAGCCGCCCGTGAAGCCCGGCCAGGAGCGCGCCGAGGCCGACCAGAACAGCGCATCGGAGGAGGACAGCTCCTTCGACCCGCCAAGCCCCCCCGAGACCGACGAATCAGGGGAGGAGGAGCCCGAAGAGGAGGAGACCCCCTCCGGGGATGCGCAGGATGATGCGCCCCCCAAGCCTCCAGTGACCCCCTCCGTGGTGATGGACGGGAAGGAGATTCCCGACGACACGCAGCTGACAAAGGGGCTTATTCCCCTCCACTCCGGCAAGAGCGGGCTTATTCCGCTGGGAAAGCCCCAGCCCCCGCCCCCGGCCCTGAAGCCCGCGGAACCCGAGAAGACTCCGGATGCCGCGGATGCCGCGGAGACTTCCGAGGCTCCGGTCTCCTCCACCGTGGAGACGCAGTCGGAGCCTCAGGTGGAGCACTACACCATTGACGAGAATCCCCCTCCGAAGCCCGAGGAGCAGTCCCAGGGCGGCCACAAGGACGACAACCGTTCCAGGCAGCGTCCTCAGCGTGACGGCAACCAGGGTCGTGCCGCCGATGGCGGCAATGCCGGCGGCGGTCATCGCCGTCGTCGCCGTCGTGGCGGCCGTGACAATTCGGGGCAGGGCGCTCCCCAGGCCGGCGAAGTCCGTCCATCCGGGTCTCGCAAGCCGGGCGTCTTCCGCCGTCTGCTTGAGTTCTTCTTTCCCGGATTGAAGGGCGGCCCCCGTCCTGCGAAGCAGCAGCCGAAGAAGGACGTCAAGAAGGGGACTCCGCTTTCCGTGAACTCCGGCAAGAACGAATTGCTTCCCCTGACCTCCGACTCGAAGCCCTCTTCCGGCGTCAAGCCCCAGCCCCAGCAGCCTGCGAGGCAGGAGAAGCAGAAGCAGGAGAAGGCAAAGAAGCCCGAGAAGAAGGGGCCGACTGTCGAGGACATTCCGAACCTCTTCAAGGTCGACCAGGAGATTTTGGTGCAGGTCACGAAGGGGCCGATTGGCACCAAGGGCGCCCGCGTCACCACAAATATCTCGATTCCAGGAAGATACCTCGTTCTTCTGCCAAACTGCCCCCATGTCGGCATCTCCCGCCGTGTCGAGGACAAGGCGGAACGAAGCCGTCTGAAGCAGATGATTCGGACGATTCTGCCCCCGAACATGGGCGTCATCTGCCGCACCGAGGGCGTGGGTCTCAAGAAGGAGCACTTCCAGCGTGACCTGGAGATGCTGCTGGACGCCTGGCGCAAGGCCGAGGAGACTGCCGCGAAGCGCCGCGCCCCCGTCTGCGTCTACCAGGAGCCTGCTCTTGTGGAGCGTACGCTCCGCGACAACCTGACCCAGGACATCGACGAAATCGTCTGCGACACCAAGGAGGCCTACAACCTGGCCTTGGAGATGCTGCAGCGTTTTGACCGCCAGGATTCCATCAAGGTCAAGCTCTACTCCAACCCCACCCCGATTTTCATCAAATACGGGATTAGCCAGCAGATTGAGGGGATTTCGAACCGTAAGGTGCCCCTGCCCAGCGGCGGCTACCTGTGCATTGACGAGACGGAGGCGCTGATCGCGATTGACGTCAACACCGGCAAGAACCGTTCCGGCAAGGATCAGCCCGAGACCATCCTTGCGACCAACATGGAGGCAGTCAAGGAGATTGCGCGGCAGCTTCGCCTGCGCAACATTGGCGGCCTGGTTGTCCTGGACCTGATTGACATGCGTTCGCGCAAGGACCAGATGGCCGTCTACCGCGCCTTCAAGCAATACACCTCCGAGGACCATGCCAGAATCAAGCTCTACCCCATCAGCGGGCTTGGATTGCTTGAGATGAGCCGCCAGCGCGAGAGCGAGTCCCTCGAGAGCACAATCTACGAGGACTGCCCGTATTGCAAGGGACGCGGCCTCATCAAGACCGCCACCAGCGTCTCCGTCGAAATCCAGCGCCGCCTCAACGAACTTCTTGCCCGCAAGAAGGACGTGCAGCACTTCGTCATCACCGTCCACCCGAAGATTCTGGAGCGTCTGCGCACCGCGGACCACAAGGTGATGAACGCGATGGCCGCCGAGTACAACCGACAGCTCACCTTCAACGCATCCCCCGAACTCCACATCGAGGCGTACCGCATCGCCGACAGGGACACGGGAAAGGTCTTCTAGTAATTCCGCGGGCAGGGGAGGCGCGCCTCCCACCCCACGCGCCGCGCGAGCAGAATGCAGATCCGCGTCGAACATCTCACAAAACGCTACGGCGACGCCCTGGCGCTGGACGACCTCTCGCTGACCATCGAGGACGGAGAACTCTTCTTCCTCCTGGGACCGTCGGGATGCGGAAAGACAACGCTCCTGCGGACGATTGGGGGCTTTGAAAAGCCCACCTCGGGAGAGGTCCTCCTTGGCGGCAAGCCCGTCGGCGGCCTGCCCGCCAGCGAAAGGGACACGGCGATGGTCTTCCAGGGATACGCCCTCTTCCCCCACCTGACCGTCCGCCAGAATGTCTCCTTTGGCCTTGAGATGAGGAAGGGGCTCTCCGCCTCAGAGCGCGACAGCCGCGTGGAACGCGTGCTGAAGGAGCTCCAGATCGAGGAGCTGGCCGACCGCAGGCCGAACCAGCTCTCCGGCGGCCAGCAGCAGCGGGTCGCGCTTGCGAGGACGCTCGTCGTCCATCCGGGCGGCCTTTTGCTGGACGAGCCGCTGGCGAACCTTGATGCTAAGCTTCGCCGGGACATGCGCCTGGAGATACGCCGCATCTGCAAGGACAACGGCCTCACGGCCATCTATGTGACCCACGACCGCGCCGAGGCGCTTTCCATGGGCGACCGGATCGCAGTCCTCCGTGCCGGCAGAATCGAGCAGGTTGGCACGCCCCAGGAAATCTACCGCCGCCCGGCCACGGTCTTCGTGGCAGGCTTCATTGGCGAAACCAATCTGCGGGAGGGAGTCCTCCTGGAGGGGTCGGAGGGCGACGGGATTGTCCGCACGCCCCTTGGAGACCTGCGGAGCTCCGTCATCCCCGAGGACGTCGCCGCCGGAGACAGGGTGATGGTCTCAATCCGGCCCGAGGCGCTCTCGCTCCTTGACGGAAAAGAACCCCGCGAAAACTCCTTCGACGTCACTGTCCTCAACGCCGAATATCTCGGCGAACTCTCCGAGGCAATCGCGGGGGACGCGGCCGGCGGCGAAGTCAGGTTCTACCAGCTGAACCCAAGGGCGCCCCTCGAAAAGGGGGAGGGCCGACGCCTCTCCGTTGAACCCGAGGACGTTGTCTGCATGAAGCCGTGAATCCCTCTGGCGACACCCCAGTTTTCCGCTCGCAGGATGTTCCCAAGACTCCTGGAGTCTACGTATTCAGGAACAAGGCGGGGGAGGTCATCTACGTCGGGAAGGCGCGCAATCTCCGGAACCGGATGCGCTCGTATTTCATGCCTTCGACTGCGCTGAAGGAGGATCCGCGCCGCCGGGCGCTCATCCATTCGATTGCCTCATACGACATCTTCCCCGTCGACACGGAGTCGGAGGCGTTCCTGCTCGAAGCCCAGTTCATCAAGCAGTACAACCCGCGATACAATGTGGATTTACGGGACGACAAGCGGTATCTCCTGGTGGGAATGAACCCTGCCGAGGAATTTCCGCACTTCTTCTTCGACCGACTGCGGAAGGACGACAACTGCCTCTACTTCGGCCCGTTCCCCCACGCATACGCCCTCAAGGAGACGATACGGTATCTCGAGGTGCGCTTCGGGCTGCGCTCCTGCCAGTGCGCGTCCCCCGGGGAGGAGAACCACCGACACTGCCTCCAGGATGTCCTGAGGGAATGCACGGCTCCCTGCGTCGGCGCAATCTCACGGGAGGAGTATGGACGGCGCGTCGAATCCGCGCTTTCGGTGCTTCGCGGCGAGGAGCCCGCCCGGGAGGTGCTCCGCGAGCTTGACGAGAAGATGCGGGAGGCCTCCTCCCGCCTTGACTTCGAGGATGCCGCCCGCTGGCGCGACATGATGGGGCACATTCGCACCGTCCTGGAGCCGACCCGCAGGTTCATCAACCAGACCATTGCCCGGCGCACAAGCCCGGAGGTGAATTCCGCCGGAATGGAGGCGCTGCGCGAAGCGCTCGGCCTCGATGTCCTCCCAAGATACATGGAGTGCTTCGACATGTCCAACATCTCGGGAACCCTCGCCGTGGGTTCAATGGTGCTCTTCAGGGATGGAAGACCCTCCACAAGCGAATACCGGCGATACCGCATCAGAACTCCGGAGGCCACCGACGACACCGCCTTCATGCGGGAGGTCCTCACACGAAGATACGGCCGCCTCCTCCGGGAAGGACTCCCGCTCCCGGACCTCGTCGTCCTCGACGGCGGCGCACCACAGGTCGGATGCGCAATAGGCGTCTGGGAGGAACTTGGCCTGAAGATTCCATTCATAGGACTGGCGAAGCAATACGAACTGGTCGTAATCCCACATCGCCCCGAACCGCTGGAACTGCCACGGGACAACCCGGGGCTCAGGCTGCTGCAGGCGATTCGCGACGAGGCGCACCGCTGGGCGAACGGCTACAACCGGCAGCTGCGCATCACCCGAATCAAGGAGTCGGTCCTGGGGGAGATTCCAGGCGTGGGGGAACGCCGCCAGGCCGCGATTCTGAAGGCGTGCGGCTCCGTGAAGCGCATCCTGGAGCTGACGCCGTCACAGCTTGCGGCAAAGGTTCCAGGACTGGGACCCGTGCTCGCAAAAAGCGTAATAGAGACTCTGAAACAACACGCCGCGCCGCCACGGCCAGGCACCACGCTCTGACAGACGGCCAATAATCCACCAAATCCACCCGATTGCCACCATGACAGCCGACAAGACAATCAAGCTATACGACTGCACGCTGCGCGACGGCGCACAGGGACCAGGAATCAACTACTCCCTCCAGGACAAGCTGCATCTGGTCAGGTCGCTGGACGACTTCGGGATGGACTACATCGAGGCGGGATGGCCCGGCTCGAATCCCAAGGACACGAGTCTCTATGAGGAACTGGCGAAGGTGACCTTCAAGAACGCGAAGCTGGTCGCCTTCGGAAGCACACACCGCCCCGGCGCAGAGCCAGGGGACTCCCAGGGGCTCAGGACCCTCGCGGAATGCTGCGCCCCCGTCGTGGCGCTCGTGGGAAAGGCGTCCCTGAGGCAGGTCCGGGAAGTCCTCGGAATCTCCCCCGAGGAGAATCTCAGGATGATACGGGGCTCGGTGAAATTCCTCCGAAAGGCCGGAAAGGAGGTTTTCTTCGACGCGGAACACCTCTTCGATGGATACAGGGACGACGCCGGATATGTCCTGGATGTCCTGAAGACCGCCCTTGACGCAGGGGCGTCCTGCATCGCGCTCTGCGACACCAATGGCGCCACGCTCCCATACGACCTGGGGGACATCACCCAGGAGCTGGCCAGCGGGCTCCCCGAAGGGACTGCCCTGGCAATCCACTGCCACAACGACTCCGACTGCGCAGTCGCAGGCTCCTTGACCGCGCTGCGCTCGGGATGCAGCATCGTCCAGGGCACGGTCAACGGCTTTGGCGAGCGTTGCGGCAACGCGAATATCTGCTCGATCATCCCTGCGGTGGCGATGAAGATGCCTGGCTTCAGGCTCTCGGAACAGGTGAAGGTGAACCAGCTTACCATGCTCTCGCGCCTCTTCTACGAAATCACCGTGGTGCGCGAACAGCCACAGCAGCCATACGTGGGGGCGAATGCATTCGCACACAAGGCGGGCCTCCATGTCGACGGGGTCACCAAGACCACCGCCTCCTTCGAACAGATTCCGCCGGAGGCAGTCGGCAACCACCGCCGCATCCTGCTCTCGGAACTCTCCGGCTCCAGGACGATTGCCCTCAAGGCGAAGGAGCTGGGATTCGAACTGGATTCCAGGCAGGCGAAGGCGCTCCTTGCGGAGCTGAAGCGCAAGGAGGCCGAGGGATATGCCTTCGAGGCGGCCGACGCGTCATTCCAGCTGCTGCTGGAACGCTCCCTCTCGACGAAGGAGCCGCCATTCGTTCTGGACGGCTTCCGCGTCATCATCGAAAAGCGCGGCCCCGGGGAGAAGTGCCTCTCCGCCGCCACCCTGAAGGTGCGCGTGAACGGTATGGAGTCGGAAATCACCGCCGCCGAAGGGGAAGGCCCCGTCGATGCGCTTGACAAGTGCCTCCGAAAGACCCTGGCCGCATTCTTCCCCGAGGTCAACAAGATGCGTCTGCGCGACTTCAAGGTGCGCATCATCGACGGCACGGTGGGCACCGCCGCCCACACCCGGGTTCTCATCGATTCCACCGACGGGCAGGAGGAGTGGGGCACGGTGGGGCTCTCCGAAAACATCATCGAGGCCGCCTGGCAGGCACTCCAGGATTCCATCGAATACTTTCTCTCGCACAAGCGCGAATAGGCGGGTGCATCGGGTTATATTCAACCTGTTTCCCGCGGACATCGGATGCGCCCGCCACAGGCACGGCTAAAACCTGCCTGACCATAACACCCGCGCCAGGCCGACAGGAATGCCCGGCGCCTCCCATAACAATAGGAGCATAAGAGACCATGGATATCAAACTCGGATTCTACGGCGCTGCCGGAAACGTTACCGGTTCCTGCTATCTGCTTCAGGCCAACGGCATGAAAATCATGGTCGACTGCGGCCTGTACCAGGAACACGACCTCAAGGGCAGAAACTGGGAGAACTTCCCCGTCTCGCCATACAAGCTGGATGCAGTCATCCTGACACACGCACACCTGGACCACTGCGGACGACTCCCAAGGCTCGTCAGAAACGGCTACACGGGACCAATCTACTGCACCAGCCCCACCGCGGAAATCGCAAGAATCGTGATGGAGGACTGCGGAAAGATCAACGAGGAGGATGCAGAGTTCAAGAGGCTGCGCCACGAGCGTGAAGGACGGCAGGGACCCCACAAGGAGGAGCCACTCTACACGGCGGAGGAGGCGGCCGACGTGGTCCAGTATTTCGTCCCCGTCGAATACGGAAGGCCCCAGGAGATTGGCGAAGGGGTCAGGATCGAGTTCATCAACGTGGGGCACATCCTCGGCGCCGGAGCATGCCGCGTCACAATCACCCAGGGGAACGAGACACGCAAAATCGTCTTCTCGGGAGACGTGGGGCGCTGGGACATGCCTATCCTCCAGGACCCGTCCCCCGTGGGCCCCGCCGACTACCTCCTCGTGGAATCCACATACGGAAACCGACTGCATGGACAGACAAGCGACATTCCAGGCGAACTCGCCGAAATCATCAATTCCACGACTGAAGCCGGCGGCAATATCGTAATCCCGTCATTCGCGGTCGAACGCACACAGGAACTCCTCTACTTCCTGGCGCTGCTCTCCTCCGAAAACAGGATTCCAAACCTGAGAATCTTCGTCGACAGCCCAATGGCCGCAAAGGTCAGCACCGTCTTCGTCCACCACCCATATCTCTTCGATTCCGACACAATCAAATTGGCGCGGGTGCTTCGCGTCTCAAACGTCACCACCGTGCGGAGTTCCCGTGAATCCAAGGCAATCAACCACATCCGGGGCTCGGTAATCATCATCTCCGGCTCCGGAATGTGCACGGGCGGCCGCATCAAACACCACTTGACTCACAACATCGGCAGAAAGGAGTCCACAGTCCTCTTCGTCGGATACCAGGCGGCAAATACCCTTGGACGCGAAATCCTCGAAGGCGCCGAAAAGGTCAGAATCCTGGGCGAAGAATACGAGGTGAACGCAAGAATCGCGAAAATCAACGGGTTCTCGGCACACGCCGACCAAAAGGAACTGCTCAGGTGGATGGACATGATCGAGGGAACCCCGAAAAAGGTCTTCGTGACACACGGGGAACCAGACGGCGCTAACGCACTCCGGGACAAAATCGAAGAACACAAGGGCTGGAACGCACAGGTCGCACAATACCAGGAAGTCGTGGAACTTGACTAATTCACAACCCAACTGCTGAAAAATCCATGGAATTCAAAAAGGTAGGAGCGGCATACCAGCTCGTCATCAATAACGGAAACGACCTGGCGGACGCACTGGGACTCGACGACGCACTGTGGGTCGCAATGAGCGCACCCGTCAACGCATATACCTGCGACCCAAAGGTGCTCGGATATATCGATGCAGTCAAGCTCGGCTCAATCACCACGGAGTCCGTAAAGGAGGCAATCAAGTGGCTCCTGGATGTCTACGCCGACAGGGAGGCTATCAATGATTCCTTCGATGGAAAACTCTATCTGGATAAATTGACAGATTCGGATACTGCTGGACAAATTCGACATTCCGCCGAGTATATTCTAAACGACTTGGCGATTCAGGAGAAGAGTTACATCACTCTGGACCAGGTCAGGGAGTTCCAGAAGATTCTGACGAGCCGCCCGCTGAACGGTGACGGCGTGATTTCGCTGCTGGCCTGCGGCGAGGCTTCCTCCCCCGAGCTTACGGCCGCGCTGCGGACCTTCATCGAGGATGGCGTAAAGGCGACAGGCGGGTCGACCGACCTGGACGGCACCCAGGGCTTGACCCTGTCCCAGTTCAAGGATTTCCTGGCGGCGATTCCCGAATATCTTGCGTGGCTGAAGGCAGGAGAGCTTCCCGAGGGCGCCAGCACCTCCGAAATCCTTCCCTTTGGGGGAGAGACCGCCGACAACTTCGCGCTAATCCAGGCGAATGCAGGGCTGGTGGATGAGTTCTTCAAGCTCTGCGATCTCCAGGACTTCGATACGCGCTTCCATGGAAAGGTGCTGGAGAACGACGGCAAGCCAGGCAGCGTGGACCCTGCGTCATGGCCAGGCGTCGAGTCCCACCTCAAGGCAATGCCGATTGTGCAGCCGGAGGGCAGGGCGGCCATCCTCACTGACGCACCGGAATTCATCAATCCACTCTACCGGGGATGGTGGTGCGAGGTGGTGAAACGGATCGTCCTGCCAGTGCTGGGCGCGGATGCGAAGGAGGTCACTCCCGAAATGTGGGGGAAAGTGAAGGCTGTCTTCAGCGGATACAAGGCGTATGTCGACTCCCGCAAGGGCGGAATCTGCGCAGGAATCGACCCGGCGCGTCTCGAAGGGCACCTCAAGGTGAAGGGATTGCTGGAGGAGGCGTCGGAGCTCGAAAGGAAGGACCTGGCCGTCGCGGAAATCCTCAAGGAGGCCGGAAATGTGGAGCAGGCAATCCTCTACCTGAAGTGGCTCGTGCAGATTGCGAATAACTTCATCAGCTTCCCGGGACTGTACAAGCGAAAGGAGTCCACCACGCTCTTCGAACGCGGGCGAATCGTCATCGACGGACGCTGGTTCAATCTCACCTTCCCGGTCAACGACCTGGGGACGCATTCGGCCTTCGCCGCAAACAGCGGGCTCTTCCTCATCTATGTCGAAGTGGACACGAATCCAGTCCAGACTCTTTGCGCGCCAGTTACAATCGGGGACAAGGGAAACCTGGTGGACGGAAAGCGCGGAATCTTCTTCGCCCCCGACGGACTCACCTTCAATGCGAAGGTGGTAAAGGTGATTGAAAACCCCGTCTGCCTAAAGGAGGCGGTCCTGGCGCCCTTCGCAAAGTTCGGCAAGATGGCCGAAGACAAGGTGGCGGCCATGTCCACAAGCTCCGAAGGGGTCATCACCGGCAAGATGGCCGGATTCATCAACGACCCGAAGGCGACTGCCGCCGCGACGACGGCCGCGGTCCCCGCCGCCAAGGGGGACAAGGCAGGGATGTTCATGGGGCTCGGCATCGCATTCGCCGCACTCTCGTCCGCACTCGCATTCATCTGCAAGACCCTCGCCGACATGAGCGGGCTGGCAATCCTGATTTCGCTGCTGTGCGTGGCGGCCGCCCTCGTGGCGCCAATAGTCATGCTGGCGCTCCTGCGGCTCCGGCGCCAGGATCTCTCAAGCCTCCTCGAAGGAAACGGCTGGGCAATCAACGCACGCATGAGGCTCTCGCACAAGCAGCGAAGGGCATTCTCCCGCGGCGGCCGCTTCCCCGCCAATGCACACGGCACCCCGCGCAAGAGGTTCCTCAACGCCGTCGCCTGGATTCTCCTCCTGGTCGTCCTGGCACTGGGAGGCTACTTCGGATGCCGCGCATGGAAGAACCACAAGGCGGCAAAGGCCGCAATCGCAGAGCAGGAGGCCGCAATCCTCGAGGCACAGGAGGCCGTCAAGGCGGCCAAGGACGCCAGGATGCCCGCCGACACCCCCGCCGAATGCAACCCCGCCGAAACACCAGCCGCCCCCGAAGAGACTCCCGCCGAATAGATACCCACGATGCGTAGATTCCTCGTTCTTCTTCTGGCAACAGCCCTGGCACTGACATCCGTCGCACAGGAACTGCCCCCCCGCGATTTCCTCGAACAGCTCCGACGCCCACTGGAACAGGAGGCGTGGGGAGAGGCGACGGGACGGCTGGTCTCAAGCCGCAAGGGAAAGCCGAAGATCGAGGGGACGCTCCGCCTGAAGGTCTCCTTCACTTCAGAGGCGATGTACGCCCAGCTGACTCTCAATGAAAACAATTTCTACGGACTGGAGATGATGCGGGATACCGTCGGAAAGACCGCGCAGCATCTCGACTTGCCAGAAGATGAGGTGGCGCCAGGACTCTTCGAGTTCGGCGTGAGGCCGGAGGACCTCTCCTTCGCATTCATCTTCTGGGATTTCGTCGAGGAACTCCCGCGCTCGTCCAGCAGATGGCAGAAGTGCCGTGTCCTTAAACTCATATCCCCTGACGGCAAGGAGACGGTCAACGTGTGGTTCGAGGCGGAGAACGGCTTCCCAATGGAGGCGGAATGGTATCGCGTCGGCGAAAGGAAGCCCTGGCGCAAACTCGTCCTCAAGGGGGCGAAACGATTCAAGAACGGACTCTGGTTCGTCAAGGAAATGCAACTCTCCGGAGACGGCTGGAAGACCGCCGTCAAATTCGATTTCGCGGACAAGGAGGAGTTCTGACGGCTCCCCGGGGCTCCATCGCTCCCCTATTCGCCCAAATGAAGGGAAGCACAGATATTGAGCAGACAATCATGAAGAAAAGCATCCTCATCCTCGCCCTCCTCGCGTCCCTTGCGCTTATCGCGTCCACCCCCCGGCTTCCGACTCAGTGGACAATATTCGAGGGAGTCCCCAAAGACTATGTTCCGGATCCGTCGGAGCTCGAGACGATTCCCGTGACATTCGGCGGAGTCGCGGGGAGGAGAACGGAGATTTCGGAGAACGGGTTCGACATGGCGGAGGTCTTCGGCGAAAGGAAGCCCTTGACCTGCTACTGGCTCTTTGCGCAGCTGGAATCCGATTCCGATTGCGGGTACTCCCTTGGAATCGGCGCAGACTGGTGGTTTGCGTGCAATCTCAATGGAATGGAGTTATTCTCGACTATGCAGACGGGCAATGTCCTTTCGCCGCCTTCGGTTCTGGACTATGTCTTAAAGGGAAGGCTCCGCAAGGGGACCAATACGATAGCCGTGAAGTTTGTTTCGGGCAGCTATCTCTCTGTAATCAAGATTGCCGGAGAGCTGGAGCTTGACGAGTTTCTTGAGTCTCCCGAGATCCGCGACATTCGGGGATTCTATGCCAGGCGTGGGGTGCCGCTCAAGACCGAGTCGACAGTTGCCGCAAGCATGAAGGAGATGATTGCGGAGAGGCGGGTTCCGGAGGGGGTTGTGGTCGACAGCAACTGGAACAAGCTGCTTCTGCCGTGGACGACGACCCTTGTCGAGAAGGCGAGGACAGGGGCGGACAACGGCGCCTTCAGTGTGCTGTCCGCGGATATGGACGGCCGTGATATGGTGGTCAGTGTCCGGGGCACGCCACCGCTCTCGCCCGATGAGAGGATCTATGCGATTCTCCGGACGGAAATGGGAGCCCAGATGAACGGGCGCATCGGGACTCTTGAGGAGCTTGGCGCGGACTTCGCGGATGACGGAACCGCGACAGTGAGGATGAAGGACTTCCACAGCTTTTTGTACGGTGCGCCCGCGAAGGTGAATCTGGAGGTGGGGGTGGTCGACCGCAAGGGAAGCCCCGAGTATTCCGGGAAGGTGGAGCTGGGCGGCAGCCCCTTCCCCGGCGAGAGGGCGGTCCTGCGCCTCGAGGAGACAACGGGAGGCGCAACCCCGATGCTCAACGGCAAGCCCTTCTTCTTCAACGAACTTGTCATCCACCCGTTCATTCCACGCCGCACACTGCCGACGGGAATGGAGGGATATGACTCTCCCTTCAATGTGGTGGCCTCCCGCTTCGGCGGCAACGCGGCCTCCGAGAACTGGTGGTACGGGCCGGAAAAGTACGACTTCACGTGCGTCGACTGGCAGATCTGCGAGATGATAGACCAATATCCCGATTCCAAGATCGGGATATATCTCTTCTGCCATCCCGGTCAGTGGTATGGCAGGGAGTATCCTGACAGGCTCTCACAGGACGAAAGGGGCGACGCCACCCAGAACTACTATCTCGCAAAGGTCAGGTTCTCTGATCCGGATGTCCGCGCCGACGCGGCGAAGGCGGTCGCGGCGTTTGTGGCGCATTGCGAGAAGTATTTTGGCGGCAAGATCGTCCTCTACAATCTGATGGGCGGCATCTCCTGCGAATGGCAGGGATGGAATTGCCAGGACAGGCACTTTGCCGACTATAGCCCCGGCGAGCTTGTGGAGTTCAGGAAATACGCGGAGTCGAGAGGGCTCCGCGTGGACCGGCTGCCGACTCCGGAGGAGCGCCGGCACTCCTCCGGGGGCACATTGCGCACGCCGAAGGAGGACTCGCTCGCTGTCCTCTACGATGAATTCTACAGCAAGTCGATTGCGGATTTCATCAATCTGCTCGCGAGGACGGTCAAGGAAAACTGCTCCGGCGACAAGCTTGTGGGCGCATACTATGGCTACCACATGGAGTATTCCAACATGGGCAACGGCCGCAACAAGGGCGGACACAACATGACGGGCACTCTGCTCGAATCGCCCTATGTTGACTTTCTAATCTCGCCACAGAGCTATTCGATCCGAACTCTCGGCGCGCCAAATGGCGAAATGAAGCCCTATGGCTCTCTGAAGCTCGCCGGCAAACTCTCCATGATTGAGGACGACACGCGCACACATCTGATCGAGAAGAGCGGCCAGAGCCAGGCGCTCAACCTCGATCAGACACTCAAGGTCCTTACGCGAAACGCGGGCATGTATCTCTGCCACAGAAGCCCGATAAATGAGCTGGGAGTCCACGGCGGAAACGAATTCGACGCCCCGGAAATCCGCGGGCTCTTCGGAAGGATTCTCAAGGCCGGACAGTTCATCATGGAACAGAACCGCCCGGATCCCGTCGAGGTGGCGTTTGTCGTCGACGAAGGGTCCATATTGTATTTTTCGGATGACTTCAAGACCGCGACGGAGGTGGATGAGGACGACTACAGGTATTCCTACACGGGGGATCTCGTCATCAAGCCGAACCGCAGTTTTGTGCAGCTTTCCGGCGAATCCATCGGCAATCAGCGCTTCATGCTGGCGCGCTTCGGCGCTCCGGCGGATGTGATCCTGCTTGAGGACGTCGCGAGGAATGCCGCCAGGTACAAGCTGGTCGTCTTCCTGAACGCATACAGGGATTCGGAGGCGCTTCGCCAGGCCGTCACGGCTGTCAGAAACGCGGGCTCGACAGCCGTATTCACCTACGGGGCAGGCTTCATCGACGAAGAGGGATTCTCCGGGGAAAAGACGGGCGACCTGATTGGAATGGACGTTGAGAAGGCTGGGCCGGGAAGCCTCCGCCTGGAATGGCAGGACGGACACTGCACCGGAGCGGACTACAGGATCGAGCCGCGCTTCGCCGTCACAGATTCCGAGGCGATTCCTCTGGCGGTCTACGCGGATGACGGGACTCCGGCGGTCGCGCGGAAGGGCAGGATAGTCTTCTATGGCGGAGCAGCGCTCGACGTGGGATTCATTCGCTCGCTGGCCAGGGAGGCTAGGGCGCACATCTATGTCGAGACGGGGGATAATCTCTATGCCGGCGCATCCTGCATCAGCATCCATGCGCTCTGCGCAGGGGACAAGAGAATCTCGCTGCCGGGCAGGTTCACGGTCGTCGACGCCATCTCCGGGGAAACTCTCGCAGAGGACGCGGATTCCTTCACAGTCCGTATGGACGCGATGGACTCAAGAATATTTCTGCTAAAATAACACCCGCCAACTATGGAATTCTTTGACACGCACACACACCTTCCTGACGGGGCGACGTCGGAGGAGGCGGAGACAATTCTCGCCGAAGCCGCCGCCGCCGGAGTGAAGAACCTCCTACTCGCAGGAACCTCCGTCGACGACGCGGCAGTGTACCTCCCCATTGTCGCCACACACCCCGGAATCTATACAAGCGTGGGTGTCCATCCCGAGGCATGCCGCGGTTTCAACGAGACGGCGGACATGCCAAAGCTCCGCGGGTGGCTGAAGGAGCCAGGGGTCGTCGCAATCGGTGAGGTCGGACTGGACGCACACTACGAGGAGCCATTCGCCGATGAGCAGGAAAGCTGCTTCAGGGCAATGCTCCGCCTCGCCGACGAAACAAACACGCCAGTCGTCATCCACTCCAGGGACGCATTCGAAAGGTGCTACAGAATCGTCGGGGAATGCCTCGCAAAGGACCATCCAATACAGGTCCATAGCTTCGCAGATACGCCGCGGGAACTTGACCTCTGGCTTGAAAGAAACGCGGTCTTCTCATACAACGGAATGGTGACTTTCAAAAAGGCCGATAATATCCGGACTACGCTGAGGCTCGTTCCACTGGATAGGCTGCTCCTCGAAACCGATGCGCCCTATTTGACGCCTACACCGTTCCGGGGACAGCCAAACTCCTCAAAGTATATCCCGCTCATCGCACAACGAATCGCCGATGAACGAAACCTGACTCTCGAGGAGGTCGCTAAAATCACAACCGAAAACGCCCGTCGCTTCTTCCGACTCCCGTAAAAAACGAAACGCAACCCGGCACGGGGCTCAAGAACCACAAAAAACAGTTTAAGAAACCACGAAAAGCACGAAATACACGAAAGTAGGGAGGAGGGAGAAGAAAGGAGAAAGTAGTGCGTGGACACTTTGCAGTGGGCTTCCGTCAAGGAGGA
>URJM01000046.1 GCA_900548225.1 uncultured bacterium | reverse complement strand
TCCTTCGTCCTCCTCAGAAAGAAGTTCAAGGAACTCAAGAAGCCCGAGACGACGACACCCGCCGCACAAGCATAATCCGTGCAGGGCGCTGTTCCACAAAAAGGGAGGAAGACAGAACCACGAATGGACAGGAATGGACAGGAATGAACAGAATCGTCATCTTCTCATGGGACGGCTTGACTGATTTTCAGACAATGCCGGACTGCGGGCATCCGTGTGTTTCGTGGTTCAGAGACCTTTCTTCCTGAGGAACAGGGCCCATCGTAAAAAAAGCCAGAGAGCCGGGAGCTGGGTGTCATGCCTGTGGCAGACATCCCCAGTTCCCGGTTTTCTTTGCCGTCAAGCCATTCTCTCACTGGCTACGGCAGGACGCCTCCTCTCCATCAAAGGGGTATATTATGTAGTTTGTTTCATTCTAGGTGGAAATTCCTGGTTTTTCCCAGGAAGGACGAGTCTTTTTCTCTGCGGATGGATTCATTCGCGCACATGCCAGGGGCAAGATGGATTTTTGTGGACAAGACGATGTGCTAGGCACCCTGTTCGGGCGCTTCCAATCCCATTTCGGCAGGAAGGCGACGTGGCTCTCACGCGCGCCAGGGCGCCTGGAGATTCTCGGAAACCACACGGACTACAACCAGGGCACCGTGCTGTCCGCCGCAATCGACCGCTATGCGCGTGTCGCCGTGGCCGAAAACCCCGACTCCACTGACGGCATGTGCTGCCGCCTCTACGATGTCAAGGCCAATTCCTCGCGCAAATTCCGCCTGGACACACTGGACAGACACAGGGACAGGGACTGGTCCAACTACATCAAGGGGATTGTCTGCGAGTTCAACGCGCTGGGGTATTCGGTGCCGCCCTTCGACATGCTTGTCACCGGCAACGTCCCCCTCTCGGCGGGCATGAGCAGTTCCGCCGCCCTGGAGATGGCCGTCGTGAAGGCGCTGGACGCCCTCTGCGGGTCAAAGCTGGACTGGCTTTCCATGGCCAGGATTGGCCAGGGAAGCGAAAACAACTATGTCGGCGCAAATACCGGCCTCATGGACCAGTTCAGTTCCCTGATGGGGAAGGCGGGGCAGCTTATCTACTCGGACTTCAGGTCGCTGACTGTCTCAAACGTCCCCATGCCCGAGGGCACAGCCTTTGTCGTGGCCAACTCCCATGTCAAGCACAACCTCGCCAACGAATACAACGAGCGCAGGGAGGCCTGTGAAAAGGCCGCCGGAATCCTCGGAGTCCCCGCATTGCGCGACGCCACACCCGAAATGCTGGAAAATGCACGCGGAAAGATGGACGGCGTGGTCTACCGCCGCGCCCTGCACGTAGTCGGCGAGATCAGCCGTGTCGAGGAGGGGCGCCTGGCACTTGGGCGTGGCGACGTGAAGGCCTTCGGACGCCTGATGACCATCTCCCACAAATCCAGCATGGACAACTTCGAAAACAGCTGCCCTGAGCTTGACGCGCTTGTCGAAATCGGCCAGTCACTGCCTGGCTTCCTTGGCGCCCGCCTTTCGGGCGGCGGCTTCGGCGGCATCACGGTGCATCTTGTGGAAGCCGACGCGGCAACTGCATACGCAGCCGCCCTTGGCGCAGAGTTTGCAAGACGCACCGGAATCGAAACAGAACCGATGATCCTCAACGCCGCAGACGGCGCGGAACTCTTCAGGGCGTGATTCCCCAGACCGCCTCGTCACCCAAAAAAGGACGGGCGATGACGGCGGAGCCCTCGTGGGACAATCCATTCCGGCAATCCTCCCGCCATCCTGAAAGGTGTGCCTTCACGCGCGGACGGGCGAGGCGGGACCTGCCGGGGAAGAGAGAATTTCAAAAAGGCAAAGTAACAACCGCATCATACAGTCAACAAGATGTTCGAATCACTGACCGACAAACTCCACTCGGCTTTCAGAAAGCTGACGGGAAACGCACAGCTTTCAGAACGGAATATCTCCGACGCAATGGAGGAGGTGCGCACCGCCCTGCTCTCCGCGGACGTCAACTACCAGATTGCCGATGCATTCATACGGGACGTCTCCCAGGAGTGCCTCGGAGAGGATGTGCTCAAGAGCGTCACGCCTGGGCAGCAGGCAATCAAGGTGGTCTATGACAAGCTGGTCGCGCTGATGGGCGGCGAAGCCTCCGAGCTGCAGCTGGAGGGAGCCACCCCGGAAAAGCCACTTGTCATAATGCTGTGCGGACTCAACGGAAACGGAAAGACAACCACCGCCGCAAAACTCGCAAACCTCCTCCTGAAAAAATACAAGAAACGCACGCTGCTCGCAGCATGCGACTTGACACGCCCCGCCGCCATCGACCAGCTGGAAGTCCTGGGACAGTCACTCGCACTGCCCGTATACACCGACCGAAACAGCAAGGACGTAATCGCAGTCGCAAAAAAGGCCGTCGAAACCGCGGCGCAGAAGGGATGCCAGGTCGTCCTGCTGGATACCGCCGGACGGCTTCAGATTGACGAGGAGCTTGTCCAGGAGCTGGTGCGCGTCAAGGAGGCGGTCCATCCCCAGGAAATCCTCCTTGTGGCGGATGGCGCCCTCGGCCAGGAGGCAGTCTCCGTGGCGACGCACTTCGACCAGGCGCTGGATGTGACGGGCATCATCCTCACGAAGATGGACGGCGATGCGCGGGGCGGCGCCGCACTCTCCATGCGGCAGGCCACCGGCAAGCCAATCAAGTTCATCGCAACCGGCGAAAACGCGATGGACCTGGAAAGCTTCCACCCAGACCGGATGGCGTCGAGAATCCTCGGCATGGGTGACATCCTGACGCTTGTCGAAAGGGCCCAGACTGAAATCGAGGAGGAGGAGGCGCGGAAGCTCGAGGAAAAGGTCCGCAAGGCCACATTCGACTTCGAGGACTTCCTGAAGCAGCTCGCACGCATCAACAAGATGGGCGGACTCATGTCACTGCTTAAGTTCCTGCCGGGAATGGGAAACATCCCCGCGGACTTGATGGACGAGAAGACATTCAAGCGCACCGAGGGAATCATCCGGTCGATGACACCGGCGGAAAGAAGACTGCCCGAAACAATCAACGCAAGCAGACGCGCAAGAATCGCGAAGGGCTCCGGCTCCACGCCGCAGGAGGTCACAGAGCAAATCAAGTCCTTCATGGGCATGAGGGAGGTCATGGCAAAGATGAGCCAGGGAGGTGGCGCGTCAATGCTCGGTTCCCTCTTCAACGGAGGAGGACTCGCGAACATGGCGGGCATGATGCAGAACACCGCCGCATTCGGCGGTGGACAGGCCGCAGGATACGCACAAAACGGAGTCTCGCATAAGGACGCGGCCGCAAGGGCGCGGGAAAAGGCCAAGAAGGACGCAAAACGCAAACAGGCAAAGGCCGCCAGGAAGAAGAATAGACATAAGTAACTGCAAATCAGATAGTTGCATAATCAAATTGATGGCGCACGGGCGCCACTGGGGCCAATATCCCGGCCAACACCAGCTTCCCATACACACTCATCCCTCACCACTCATCACTGAAAAATGAAGCGGACACCACTCATATTCCTGGCGTTGCTTGTGTTGCTGACGGGACTTTCATGCCAGCGTTTTTCCCCGAATGCCGAGCTTGACGGTGTACTGGAGTCAAGGAACCGCCCCAACAAGCTCCAGATGGAGCAGGAGGCCCGCAAGCGCGCCCTGGAGGCCCAGGTGCGACGCCGCTTCGCCCTGGTGCGCGAACTGATTACGGCCCGGCAGTTTGACAAGGCGGAGGAGATCTTGTCCACCATGGACTCCCTTTCCGAAAAGAGGGACGAGATTGCCGCGCTTCGCAACCTCAACGCCCTCGCCCGAGACATGGGCCTCAACGAGACTGAACTGGCCATCAACCGCCAGCGCGTGCTGAACGAGGCCGCGACCCTGCAGCTGGTTCCAGACTCCTACAACACGGTCGTCAACATCACCCCGGACCTGGAGCCCGAGTTCATCCCCATGGGAGAGCTGGAGGAACTCCTCACCCGCAAAATCTCCCTGAAGGTCAACAACCTGCCCCTCTCGTCGCTGGCGGAACAGCTCCAGGAGCTGGACGAACTTAACATCGCCGACTCGCTGAACATCATCTTCAGCGACGACGCGGTCAAGAACAAGACCTTCTCCTGCAACTTCAAGGGAGTCCCCCTCTTCGAGGTCTTCACTTACATCTCGAAGAACCTGGGGGTCTCATTCAGCGTCTCGGACCACCTCATCTGGGTCAACCCCGCCCCCACCGGCAGCGGATACCACCTTGAGACCCGCATCATACACCTGCGACACGGCGCGGTGCCAAAGGTGCCCGAAGGACTCGGCGTCAACGGACAGACCTCCTTCGCCTCCTCGACGGAGGAGGACAACGACATGGACACCGCCCTGAAGGCCTTCTATGCGGGCTGCGTCACAGGCGGCAGCTACGCCATCTACCCCAACCGCAACCTCCTGATTGTCACCGACACCCGTGAACGCCTCAGGGAGCTTGAGAAGATCATCCACGAGCTGGACAAGCCGCCACTCCAGGCCGTAATCGAGGCGCGCTTCATCACCATCAGCGAAAGCGACCTCAGGGATGTGGGCGTGGAATTCACCAAGGCAAATGGCGGCAAGGGAGGCGAAAACCTGACGCCTGACAACCAGACAAACGCCAACATCTCGAACTTCTTCACGGAACTGGGCACAATCAAGAAGAAAAACCCGGAGGGAGTCGCCGCAATGACCATCAGCGGAATCCTCGGGAACCGCTCCTACGACATGCTGATTTCCGCAATCCAGAACAAGTCCAGCTCCGTAATCGTCTCCGCCCCGAGGGTCACGGCACTGAACAACCGCACCGCCAGAATCCGCAAGGGAGACAAGCTCTACTACTTCGAGGAATACACCGTCCAGGCAATCGACCAGGGCGACAAGGGCACAAACCAGGTGCTGGTCCCCAGGGGCAAGCCAGCCACCCTCCAGGTGGGCATCACCATCGACGTCAAGGTCAACATCGGCAACAACCTCCAGACAATCCTGCTGGGGCTCAAGCCCGAAATCATCAACTTCCTGCGCTGGGAAGACTACATCTCCACCCAGAGCGAGACCGTCGACAAGAAGACCAACACCTATGTGACCAATGTCATGCTCCCCCGCACCCACGAGCAGGGAGTCTCCACAAGCGTCGCAATCCGCAGCGGCGAAACCGTCATCCTGGGCGGCATGGTCGAGAACGCCAAGACAACCACCCTCAAGAAGGTGCCTTTCCTGGGGGACATCCCCCTCATCGGCGCACTCTTCAGGCACACGGAGACACGGGAGACCCCCACAAACCTCCTCATCTTCGTCACGGCAACCATCGTGAACGAACAGGGCGAATACGTCATCTACAACCCGCCGCCCGAAGTCTCACCCGAAGACCTGATCCCCCTCAAGCCCATCGAAGGCGAGGCGGCGATAGACTAGCCAGGACCACAACCCCGCACCTCTGCTGAAAGGATGCCAGCATTCGGAAGACATATCGCGACAGGAGTCGCCCATGGACAGGAGAGCACCTGCGCAGTGCGCGTCTCCTGGCGAGGCGCGTCCTGGATTGTCGACGAAATCCGGAGGGTCTCCTGGAAGAACGAGGGGCTCCGGGGAGACAGCGAACTCCAGCAGGCCGCGGCGTCCTGGATGAGGGAGACAATCGCCGGAAAGAACGCCGATGCGCTCTGCATCCTGCCGCAGCGGCTCGCAAACACGGTGGTCGTGGACTTCTCGCCTGTCCACGACAAGTCAAAGCTCGAGAAGATGGTCGCCTACCAGACAGGGCAGATGACCGGCTCCTCGAAGTCAGGCATGGTCCATTCCTTCCAGGAGGTCACGCCAATGCCGGGACAGAGCAACCCGCTGCTCGTCGCCGTCTCAAGGCAGGAAGACCTGGCAAAATGGAGCGACATCTACCTGGAGGGCGGAATCCGGGTCGACGGCCTCGTCCCCGACGGCATCGCCCTGGACAATGCATTCGTGCTTCTCCAGCCCACGGCCGCAATCCTCCCCGGAATGCAGCTCGTGGTGGACATGCGGGACTCAAGGGCGGTCCTGCTGCTGCGGTGGCTTGGACGCATCCAGAGCATCACCGTCTTCGAAAGGCTCGACGCCAATGCCGCGTCGCTGGCACGCCGCATCGAGGAGACCGTGCGGGGCTGGAAGGCAATGCACTCCGGCGACGCGGCGCTGGCAACCCCGGAGAAGCTGTGGGTCTCCGGGGAGGACCCATCCCTGGACGCCCTGGCCGCGTCCCTTGCGGCGGAAATGGCAATCCCGGCGGAGGTCCTTGGGGTCCCCCTGAGCAAGTGCCCGGGAGAACAGAAGAACGGCGGCCCCTGCATCCAGGGAGTCCTGCCCGCAATCGTCCCCTGCCTGGGACTGGCCGCCCAGAAGGCGCGGCTCGCCACGCTCCACATCGGACTGCTTCCCGAAAGGCTCTCCTGGCTGCGGGAAAGGCGCTCCCAGTTCCCGTTCCTCGTCCTCGCATTCGCGGTCTTCCTCGCAGTCTTCAGCTGGCTCTTCGCCTCGACCCTCGGGGAACTGCACCGGCAGCAGCAAGAGCTGGATGCGCAGATGACACTCCTGGACGACTGTCTCGGAACCGCGCCGCAGCTCCGGAACGCATACGACAAAATCGCGCTTGCGCAGAAACAACTGCTCCCAATCGCGGAGGCCTCCCTCAGGACACATAGGTTCCTCCTCTCTATCAAGACCTGGCAGGACGCAATCCCGGCGCCAAAGAACGACGCATGGTGCATCTACCTGGCGGACGAATTCTCCTTCGCGGAAAGCAACGCCCCGGCCAGCACATCCTCCACGCGCAAGGACCAGAGGAACGGACTCGGCAACGACAGGCTCCTCATGCTGGGAAACCTGGGGGGACGCACGGAGGAACCATCCCCCGCAACCACCTCGATGATGCCCACCGAGGCAATGCCCGTCTCCGCAATCCCCCTCCTCACACGGATGTACGCGGGAGGCGTCCTGCCGGCGAACAACATCAAATACCACGCCGTCAGGGAACTCCAGGGCGAACTGAACCAGTCGGAGACCTTCGCGAATGTCGACGACTACACCGACTTCCTCTCCAGCGACTTCAACGCCGCATATTTCCTGCCCTGGAAGAGATTCCTCTCGACCTACAGGAACGTCCTCCACAAGGAGTATGCCCTCTTCATGATGCAGCTGCCCTTCCGCGACAGCCCGATCAGACTCCCCTAGAACGCCAATCCACAGAAGATGACCCCGAACCGCAAAGACTGGCCCCTCCAATACAGGGTTCTGGCACGCCTGGCAATGGGCGCGCTCGCACTGCTTGTGATGGGCTGTCTCTTCATCCTGCACCCCACAAGGGCGCGGCTTGAAAGGCAAAAGGCGGAAATCGAAAGGAAGACGGACTACCTCAAGGGCATGCAGCTCCCCCTCGACTCGGTCCTCCTGGGGGAAAGGCTGCGGGACGCAATGCGGCTTCTGGAAGGCGACGACGATGAGGACATGACGGGGCTTCTCGCAGTCGCAAGGGAAACCCTCGAGGAGGCGACGCAGCCGCTGGATGCGAGAATCCGGCAAAACTACGGGGACAACCTGGCATTCATCTACGGCGCCACAAGGCTGGATTCAAAGGACCTCCAGGAACGGATCATCAAGGAGTTCGGAGAAGGCAACCCGAAATTCCTCGGAATGAACCCGGAGGAAATCCAGGAACAACCCGTCTGGCAGACAATCGCGAAACTCTGGACTGTCAGGGAAATCCTCGGGGAGGCCAGGGACGCAGGGCTGGAGGTGGCTCCCCCCGCCGCCGACGGCAAGCCCTCCGTCACGGCAATGCCAATCGTCGGATACACCCTCGACGACACATCCTCCGGAAGCATATACCTGCTGGAGTTCCCCGTCAACGCCACATTCTCGGGAACCCTCGCGCAATTCCTGGTCTTTGTCCAGTCCCTCCAGGATGAACGGCGCTTCATCCCCCTCAAACGCCTCTCCATCAGGACGCTTCCCCCGGAGGCGCTCCTGGCGGGAAGCGACAACGCCGTCGACAAATGCCTCTTCACCGTCAGATGCTGCGCCTTCATGGCGGCGGAGGGGACCGAACCACAGCCGCCAGACCGCGGGGACGAGGTGCCGAAATGATCAACAGCCTGCTCCAATCTCTCTGTTCACACTGGGAACGAAAGCTGCTGATCCTCGTGGTGGTCTTCGCCCTGGGCCTTCTCTTCACCAGGGAGGTCATTCTCGAACCACCCCAGAAGCCCCAGGAAACCAGCTTCACAATCCCGCCGCCGCCACAGCTCGTCCCATGGCAGGGAAGACCGCCGCTGGTCAAGGACCATCCGACGGACCCGGGAGACAGGAACCCCTTCCTGGTCACCTTCCCGATGGAAAAGCCCAGCGAGACTCCCCAGGAGACCGCCCTGTCCGAGGAGAGGCTCCCCGCACAGCCCCCCAGGCGGACGGTCGCAATCACATACCAGGGAATCAGGACAACCCTGAGCGGAAAGACATACGCGATCCTCGAAGTCTCAGACTCAAAGCTCGGGGCGAGCAACCACTTCCTCCAGGAAGGAGAGGCACTCCCATGCGGAATCACTATCGAAAAGATGTCCGAAAGGGGACTGGAACTCTCCGACAAGTCGGGAAATGAACTGGGCGACCTCCCATACGGAACCACGAAGATTGTCACGATGGAGGGGGAATGATGGACGGACTGCTGGAATGCCTCGAATCCACGGGACGCCTGACAGGAGAACAAGTCCTCACCGCGCAAAAACGCATCGGAAGGACTGGACAAAGCCCAGAAGACGCCATCCTCGCACTCGGATTCATCCCCGAAGATGAACTCTATCGGGAAATGGCGGCGCTGTATGGACTGGAACTCTGCGAAACGCACAACATCCAGCCACAGGAGGAGGCACTCGCAAGAATCCCATACGCATTGGCACAACAGCTGCAGTGCCTGCCTGTCAAAGTCAACGACGGGGCGATAACCGTCGCATTCGCACACCAGCCAAAGGCCAGGGAACTCGAACAACTCCAGCTCCTGGCAGGACTCCCATGCAGGCCAATCCTGGCCACGCCAACGCAAATCGCCGCTGGACAGCAGAGATTCTACGGCCTGGGAGCTGGGAAGGTAAACAGGCTCAAAGGGCGGATTGACGAGGAACAAAAGTCACAACTTGTTGATTGTCAAGAAGTTACACCACAAGAAGACAATTCCGTCGCAAGCCTCGTCAATGAAGTCCTGGAGACTGCGCTGAACTCACGGGCGACAGACATCCACATCGAACCCTTCCCCGGCAGGCTGCGGCTGCGGTTCCGCATAGACGGACTCCTGCGCGACGTGCCCACCCCCGAGGGAATCGAGTTCCTGAAGGACTCGATCGTCTCACGCCTCAAGGTGATGGCGCACCTCGACATCGCCGAGAAGCGCCTTCCCCACGACGGGCGCCTCCGCATCACAAGGAAGGACGGCGCCTGGGACCTCCGCGCATCCCTCCTGCCCACGCGCTACGGCGAAACCGTCTGCCTCCGCATCCTCAACGCCGGCAACCTTCTCACCGACATGGAGCAGCTTGGCCTCTCACAAGACCATCTTGCGAGACTCCAGCGACAGCTGCGCAGGCCCTCAGGGCTCATGCTGGTCACAGGCCCCACGGGAAGCGGCAAGACCACCACCCTCTACAGCATCCTGGCGCATCTGATGAATGCACACCCGGACCTGAAGATCATCACCGTCGAAGACCCGGTCGAATACGACATCCCCGGAATCACGCAGATACAGACGAATGCGGAGATCGGACTCACCTTCTCCTCCGCGCTCAGGTCAATCCTAAGGCACGACCCGGATGTCATACTCGTCGGCGAAATCCGCGACCGGGAAACCGCCGAAATAGCAATCCAGGCCGCCCAGACGGGACACCTCGTCCTCTCCACACTGCATACCACCGACGCGGTCGGCGCCGTCAACCGCCTGATAAACATGGGAGTCGAGCCGGACCTGGTGGCCTCGACGCTGCGCTGCATCGTCGCGCAAAGGCTCGTCAGAAGGCTCTGCCCGCACTGCTCTCTCGTCGACGACAATGTCTCCCACGAGGACGAAAAGGAGCTCCGGAGGATTGGCAAGAGGCTTGGTCTTGCCCACGCCCATCCCAGGAAGGCGTCGCCGGAAGGATGCTTCTACTGCCAGAACTCGGGGTACTATGGTCGAATCGGGGTATACGAAATCCTCGAAATCAACGGGGAACTGGAGGACAGGATAAGCGCAGGAACGCCCAATGGCGAACTGCGGAAGTGCGCACTGGAGCAGGGATGGACGCCACTCGCAGGCGACGCATGCGAAAAGGTGCTCCTGGGGCTCACAGACCTGGCCGAACTCCACAGAATCTGCTGAAACCATGTCCAATGAATAGCCAGGCAACGGCGGAGGTGAAACCGTGAAACTTTTCGCGCCAATCCTATCCACATACCGCGCGTATGCGAACATGACGCGCATACGGAAGATTCTCGGCGTGGTCTTCCGCAACGGGCTGGGCATCTTCTTCGGAAAACTGCGGCACCTCGTCAGGCGCAGGGAGCGAAACGACGGTTCCTCCGCGGAACTCACCATCCAGGAAAGGGTGCGGAAGGTGCTGGAGGAGCTGGGGCCTGTCTATGTCAAGGTCGGACAGATGCTCTCCACCAGGCCGGACCTCATCGGGCAGGAGTTCGCCACCGAACTGACAAAGCTCCAGGACGAGGCAAAGCCCTTCCCCTTCGAGGAGGTGGCCGCCGTCATCCAGAAGGAGTTCGGAGCCCCCGTCAATGAACTCTTCGCGGAATTCGACGAGGCCCCCGCAGCAGCAGCCTCCCTCGCACAGGGGCACCGCGCCGTCCTGAAGGATGGGACGAAGGTGTTCGTCAAAGTCCAGCGCCCGAATGCAGCAAGGCAGATCCGCGCCGACATGAATGTGCTGACCTTCCTGGCGGACCAGTTCCACGAGGGCAACCCCGAACTGCGGTTCCTTATGCTCCCGAAGGTCGTCAGACAGTTCAGGAACTCGCTCCTCGAAGAGGCGAATTTCAATAACGAAAAGGCAAATATCAGGCGGTTCGCAATGCAGTTCCGCGACGACGACCGGCTCGTCGTCCCAAAGGTATACGATGAACTCAGCGGGGAACACGTCCTTACGATGGAGTACATCGAAGGCGAGAAAATCAGCAATGTCGAAACGCTCCGGAAGAAAGGCGTCGACACGGTGAAACTCTCCGAAACCGTGGCAGACCTCACTCTGAAACAGTTCTTTACACACGGATTCTTCCACGCAGACCCGCACCCGGGAAATATCTTCGTCCTCCAAAACGGAAAACTATGCTACCTGGACTTCGGACTCTGCGGAAGGCTCACAGCCGATGAAAGAATCCTCTTCTGCCGGTTCATCGTCAGCGTCATCGAAAGAAACGAACAACACGCCACGCAAATCCTGCTGAGACTCTGCGACTACGAGGAGGAACCGGACATCACGGAGATGGAGTGCATCATCGGGGAGTTCATCGACAGGTACTTCTACGGGCCGCTAGACCAGGTGGACGTCCCGGAGGCACTCCAGCAACTCTACGCGGCATGCAATCACCTGCATATTGCGCTAAAACCACATATCTACCTGATGCTCAAGACATTAGGTATGGCAGACGGATTTATGAGGCTTCTGAATCCGGACTACGACATCGAAAAGCAGCTCAAGCCCGAGCTCCTGAAGATAACGATGCGGCAGTTCAGCCCCGCAAAGTCTCTCCACCAACGGGTCGAAGACTTCTTCGAGACAATAGAGCTCTTCTCAAGAGCACCCGCGAACATACGGAATTTCACTGGAAAGCTCCTGGACGGACGCCTGGCATTCAGGCAGGAGTTCCCCCAGTTTGACGAGTATATGCGCGACTACAACCACCGGCAGAAGCAGCGGACCACCGCAATCCTGACGGTCGGAATCCTGATAAATTCCACCCTGCTCCTACAATACAGAATCCCCCCGATCTGGAGGGATTTCTCCATCCTCGGGGCAGCCGGACTTGCAACAGGCATATTGCTGGCAGGAGCCCTCCTCGTGGACCTCCTCAGGAAATAGCCACAACACCACCCTCCCCAAATGCCCAGCAATTACACGAATCTGGAAAGCCGCCCCTGGGACGAGGTCCTGGAAATGAACCGGTCGCAACTGCCAAGGCCGCCGTTCTCGGCGCACATCCCACTGGGACTGCCAATGGCAAAGGACATGGTAATCCTCGACGGGGCGCTCAACGCAAGCGTCCTCCAGATGCCGCCCGCAATGCGCAACGGGGACATCAAGGACAAGGAAACCCTCCACAGGCTCAGGACACGCACACTCTCCTTCTGCCCGGACACCGCACCCTTCATAATGGACTTCCATCACGCGAAAATCCAGCGCGTCGATGGAGACCTGCCGCAGTTCAAGGCGACATACTACGCATACTACACCCTCTACACCCTGGAATACGCAATGGGCGAAAAGGGACGCCTCGCAATCCGGGCCACCATCCGAAACGAAAACGCAAGGCGCGAAAGGAAGTCACTCTGGCTCAAACTCTCGCATCCACTCGAATACACGGTCTACGACTACCACTACGTCACATACCACTACACCGCAAACAACTTCCCCAGGTTCGACGACAGCTGCACGTTCCACGACAACGCACTCTGGAACGAAGGAAACCCCGTCGCACGAATCACCCCCGGAGACTTCCAGCCCACCTGGCACGACACCATCTTCTTCAAGGATTCAGACTATACGGACAACAAGTTCTACTGGGACAGCCCCTATTTCGTCCACCCCGAATTCCGAATCTACACCGCAAAGAACATGCTTGAACTCTCCATCGAGCTCGACCCGAACCAGGAGAGTTCCTTCGAAATCACCCTCGATACGCTGATGCCAGGCGGACTCCCGGAAGAGCTGCCATCCTTCAAGGAGGCCTCGGAGTGGAACCGGAAGGAGTGGCTGGGGATGGACGAGGGGCACGCGACGGTCGACTTCGGCGACAGGGAGCTCAACAACCGGTTCAAGTCAATCGAACGCGTCTCAAAGCAGCTGCTCTTCGACATGGACTGGCCCGGCAAGGGACACATCCCCTTCACCTGCCAGGGCGGCACAAGCGAAAGGTTCTACATCTGGGTCTGGGAGGCCCTATGCTGCTTCAAGCCGCTTATGCGCCTCGGACACCTGAAGGAGACCCGGGACATCCTCGAATTCATCTTCTCGCTCCAGGACGGTGGATTCCCGCCCCAGGGGGAGTTCGTGCCGGCAAGGGGCGCAATCGGCACCACCGGACCAAAGTGGTCATGCATCACTGGAGCCGCACTCACATGGGCGTCGGAATACTATCTCTACTCGCAGGATGACGAATTCGCCAGGAGGCACCTCGACCAGATGGCGCTGGCATGCTCGTGGATAACGGCGCAAATCCGGGCCCCGCACCCGGAAGGATACCCATACCCAAGGCTTATGCCAAAGTGCTGCGCGACAGATGCAGACTACGGACGCCTCATCATCTTCACCGACAACTGGTCCTGCCGGGGAATGGAACTGGCCGCGGAAATCCTCACTAAATTCAAACACCCGGAGGCCGAAAAGTATACCCGCATCGCAGCCGAATACCGAAAGGACCTGATGGAGTGCATCGAAGACCTCACACAGCCTGACGGATATGTGAGACGGCAGATTGACGACAGCGGAATCTACTGCCAGGGCTTCGTCAACTGCGATTCCTTCACCTTCCTGGCCTACGCGGGAACTATCTCGCTCCACGATGAACGGCTCCGCAACTTCGTCCGGTGGTGCGAGGAGAACTCCTGCCAGGATTTCTTCTTCGGCCCAATGACCCCGCACCTCATATACATCGGCACCGGAGAGCAGATGGCCGCCATCATCCAGCTCGCAAACGGAGAATACAAGAAGGCCTGGAGCGCAATGCAGACCTTCGAAAGATACGGATGCAGCCAGGACTGCTACCTGACACAGGAACGCTTCGACGTCGACGACCCGGAACATGTCTCGTGGCAGCCAAATGCCTCCAACAACGGCAGAATGATGGACATGGAACTCGCAAGGCTGTATCTCGAAACCGACAGGCAAATCATGCTGCTCTGCGGATTCGCGCCATTCGAACTGCAGAAGAAGGGAAGGCACTTCGCAATCCACGGACTGCATACGCAGTACGGACGGCTGGACCTGGACGCCGAGGACGGCGTCGTGGATGTCCACTGGGAAAAGGAGCCAAAACTGCCAATCATCCTCCCTGAAGGCTGGAAACTCAGGAAGTAGACACACAATTTCATCACCCGACACCAACACAAACAACATCCACGGAAGTCAATTCCAAAAGAACATGGCATACCCAATCATCGACCTGCAAGGCACCTGGCAGCTGCGCCAGACATCCGAAAAGGAGTCCATCCCCGCACAAGTCCCGGGAGACAACTACTCCGCACTCCTCGAAAACGGAAAAATCCCCGAACCATATTTCGGCGAAAACGAGGAGCTCGTCCAATGGGTGGGAGACGTGGACTGGACATACGAACGCACCTTCACAGTCCCGAAGGAGCTGCTCAAGGCAAGGTCGGTCATCCTTAATCTCGACTCGGTGGACACGGTCGCAAACCTGTTCATAAACGACAAGCCGGTCGCAAAGGTCGACGACATGTTCCTCCGCTATCGGTTCGACGTGAAGCCATTCCTCAAGACGGGGAAGAACACAATCCGGTTCGACATCAGGGCAGTCCGCAAGGCAGGGGAGGACTTCAAGAAGGAACTGGTCGTGAAGCCCGACGACATGGGAGCCAGCTTCTGCTCGGTGCCGACGCTGAACCTCATCCGAAAGTGCCAGTGCTCCGGCGGATGGGACTGGGGAATCTCACTGCCCTCCTCGGGAATCATGGGAAAAATCTACCTGGAGGGAGTGGATTTCTGCACCCTCGAACATGTCTATGACATCCAGGTCCACAAGAAAAACTCCTGCAAGGTCACCTTCTTCGCAGAACTCAACCCCCTCGAAGACTCGCCAATCGGAAGCAAGGTTGATGTCGAATTCCTCTTCAACGGGGAAAGGAAGAAGGCGACAGCCATCGTCCCGCGCAGGGGAGGAATCATCGTCTCGGCAGACTTCAATGTCAAAAACCCGGAACTCTGGTGGCCGACGGGATTCGGCGAACAGCCACTGTACCCACTGCAGGTCACATGCGACGGACAGACCGTCACACAGCAAATCGGACTCAAGGAACTCAAAATCGTCAACGAAAAGGACGAAATCGGCTTCTCGATGGTCTTCCAGGTCAATGGAGTGAATATCTTCGCCAAGGGCGCAGACTGGATCCCATGCGATGCAATGCCCCAGAGGCACACCCCCGAGAGATACCAGCAGCTCCTGGGAAGCGTCAAGGCGGCCGGCATCAACATGCTGCGAATCTGGGGAGGCGGAAAGTTCGAGGAGGACCCATTCTACGAAGAGTGCGACCGCCTCGGAATCCTCCTCTGGCACGACAACATGTTCTCTTGCTCGCTCTACCCAGACCACCCGCACTTCCTCAAAAACGTCCACGACGAAATCGTATACCAGGTCAAGAGGCTGCGCCACCACGCGTGCATCGGACTCTGGTGCGGAGACAATGAACTGATCGGACAGGTCAACGGCGTCGAAAACGACCAGAAGCGGCGCGACGCGCTACTTGTCCTGTACGACCGCCTCAACCAGACCGTCGCAAGGGCAGTCGCCGAAGGGGACGACACACATGTCTTCTGGCCCTCCTCCCCATGCGCCGGACCAAACAACTTCTCGGACAACTGGCTCGCCGACGCCGACGGAGACATGCACTACTGGCAGGTCTGGCACGGCGGAAAGTCCTTCGAGGACTACTACAATGTCAAGCCGCGCTTCTGCAGCGAATTCGGCTTCCAGTCCTTCCCCTCCATCGAAACCGTCAAGTCCTTCGCAAACAAGGAGGACTTCAATGTCTTCAGCCCCGTCTTCGACCGACACCAGAAGGGCGGCATGGGGGCAAACGCCAGAATCGTCGGAACAATGGGAAACTACTTCCGGCTGCCCGAGTCCTTCGAGGGACTCCTCTATCTCTCGCAAATCCAGCAGGCAATCGCAATCAAGACCGGAGTCGAATACTGGCATAGCCTCAGACCACGATGCATGGGGACTATCTTCTGGCAGCTGAACGACAACTGGCCAGTCTCGTCATGGGCGTCCATCGAATACTCGGGAAGATGGAAGCCACTCCAATACATGGCGAGAAGGTTCTACGCAAGCGTCCAGGCAGTGGCATACAGGACGGCCGAAAAGAACCCAATGGAATTCTTCTTCATCAGCGACCTGCCATGCAAGGTGGACGCGACAGTCACCGCGACTCTCATCAAGGTCCAGGACGCAAAGAAGGTCGTGGAAAAGAAGTTCATCGTCAAGGCGGACAGAATGGGCTCGATCCAGCTCGACATACCGGACTTCTACCATGACGAAAAGGCCAGGAAGGGACTCCCCGCATGCGAATGCCTCCTGAGAATCGTCGTCGACGCAAAGGACGCAAAGGGACAGAAGTACCACTACACAAACCTGGTGAATCTCGACACCTGGAAGAGGGCGCCAATCCCCGTCGCAAACCCAGAGGTCGAGTCTGTAAAGAAGGTCGGCGACAATCGCTTCGAAATCACAATCGACACCGACAAGCCCGCCTACTACGCATGGATGGCACTCCCAGGAGACCCACACGCAATCTTCAGCGACAACGCAATGACACTCCTCCCGGGAAAGACGAAAATCACCCTCGATACGGCAATCCCGTACACCGAGGCAAAGCTGAAGAAGGAGCTCACCCTCGTCCACCTGAGGCAAACCTACTAGGGATCGGGGAAGGCCGGGAGCCGGAGGCAA
>URJM01000045.1 GCA_900548225.1 uncultured bacterium | reverse complement strand
GCGCCAGAAGAAGGGTTTTTGAGGGTGCGAATACTCCTTGCCGCTATGCGGACTGCACCCCTTTGCCCGTGTCTTCCCCCCGTATGGGCGGCGTATCCCTCTCCATGAATGCGATGATTCCGATGGAGAGGACGGCCATCAGTATTGCCAGGCTGTTGATGGTCATGAGTTTTGCGCCGTAGACGCCCTCGGTCTGCCAGGTTGCCAGGACGCAGTTGAACCAGTCGAGTGCCAATATTCCGACGAAAATCAGCATCAGTGCGGGTTGGAAGAGTCCTCTTCCGTCCTTTGCCGTCATGGCCTTGAACTGCAGCCTGAGCCTGATGGCAATCCAGAGGCATGCTGCTGCGACGGCTATGATTGTGGGCTGTGCAAGGAATTCCCGGAGCAGTTCCGGTTCCGCCCCCGTGAAGAGGAAGTCGTGGATTCTGTTTGCGACCGTGCATGTCTCGGGCACTTCCGCCAGGACTCGTGGCGCGTCGTTGCTCCATTGGCATCTCCAGAGTGCGAAGAGTGGCGTAAGGACGACCAGCGTCGCGATGATGATGTCGAACACGACAAGCATCCTTGTGAAGAACCTTGGATTCACCGTATGGACCTTCAGCTTGTCCACATGCTCGTAGCCGCCTTCCACCCAGGGTGCAGGAGCCGCGTAGCCCTCATACCCGCCGAGTTTTCTCCAATGCCTGTAGACCTTGTAGCCGACGAATGCGATGAGGAAGCTCCAGGGAATCATCCAGGGTTCGATGAGGCGGTAGTGCCAGGAGTCTGCGCCGAAGGTCAGCGCAAACGACGTGTCCGAAAAGTGCGCGCGGGCGAAATCCAGGGCGCGGGCGCCGAGGAATCCGCAGATCAGCGCGCTCCACGAGCGCAGCATCGCCTGCATCGCGCAGAATGTGCCGAAACGGGACTTCGGAAAGAGGAACATCTCCATCGGCTGTTCGCTGATGGTGACAAGGCCGTTCAGAAAAAGGTAGATTCCGGCGTTGATGATTGTGAAATTCACGAAGACCGAGGGTTCGAGGGTGCCGAAAACCCAGCGCAGGAGGAAGGGCGTGTTCACAATCATCGAAAAGACTGTGTTGTAGGTGATGATTCTCGTGGGATGCCAGCGGTTGACAAGGCCCGCCACCGCAATCGCAACGAAAATTCCGCCGGCGTAGATGACCCCGCAAATCCCGTTCATCCTGCCAATGTAGGTGTCGTTCAAATTGAACTGGAGGCTGTGTAGAAAGTAGAAGAACGCACTGCCCGCGCCGGAGACACTGGCAAGGACGCCGACAAGATACCTGTAGACGTAGATGCGGTGGCAGAAGGTGTAGGAGAAGAACTCCTTGAACCCCCTCAGCTTCGACATCAGCAGGTCAATCCCCCGGGCGTTCTTCCGGGCAAGCTGCTCCTCCGTAAGGGGAGGATAAATGCCCTCCTTGACAAAGATGCACATCAGCGAAACGCCAATCCCGTAGAAGACCGCGACCCCTATGAAAATCGCGCCGGCGTGCGTCGCCGCCAACGGAAAGAGGAAATAGCTGAAGATGGCCGCCGACAGCTGTAGGCCAAGCCGCATGATCGCCAGGGTCTTGCTGAAATACTCCGGCGGGATGATGTCGATGAATATGTACCAGATTACCGAGTTCACCCACATCATGAAGAACTGGAAGATGAACATCGCCAGACCCATGACGACCGCCGTCATCGTCGCGGGCGAGGTCTCCCAGAACGGCTGCGCCCACTCCGAAAGCAGGCCGCCGAACTTGTGCGTGAAGGCGAAGAGGACGAGCCCCAGGACAACCGGAGGCATCGAGACCACGATGAAGGGAATCCTCCGACCCCATTTGCTTCGGTAAAGGTCGCTTGCGACGCTGATATAGGGACAGACCGTCATGTTCAGGATGGTCGATATCCCTCCCAGGAGAATCCACCGGCTCGTGTCCGAAAGGGGCATCCCCTTCACCTGGACGGGAAGGATGCTGGAGGGCACCGTGTTCGCCAGGCCGATGCTCATCGCGCCGACCAGAAGCCAGAAGAGAAGGGAATAGAGCTGCCGCGGAGTGTATGAAAGACTGCCGCAACGATATATCCTCTGCCCATCCGGCGCCACCGCGACGGAACTGCCACTGCTCTCCTGGTCGCTTGGTGAATGCATGCTACTGCTTGACTGGAACTCCACGATAAAGACTCATCATCTGAGGACGGAAATACTCGCTCGCATGCTCGGGATACTCGCTCTCCCCAAGGCGGACCCGCGCATACTGACGCCTTTCGTGATTCCACAGAAAGCCCGGAAGGTCACGCCAGGAGACGGCGGGGACAAGGCGCCTGTGCTGGTGGAAGTCAACGGGACCTGAAAGACGCTCCCAGTTCCACCCAAGAAAAACGGGCTGGGTCGCGGAGACAAGGTAGACATCGCCCATCGTGGGCAATGACGCGCCCTTGTCAAGACGCGCCACCGGATGCCCCAGATAGAACATCTGAGCAGGAAACGAATGCCTCTCGGAAAGCAGGTAGACGGTCTCCCCTTCGGGAATTTCCACGGGAGCCATCCTGGGCTGGTCGTCGTCGGCCACCTCCATTATTCCCAGCATCGACCGCGCGGCCGCCTCGCGGTCTCCAATCGTCAGCGCCGCGGGAATCGCCAGCAGGACGACCCAGACGATGCGGAATCCAGCCATGCACCATGCAAGCCCCCGCGGATCCGGATTGCCGCCCCGGACGGCCACCGCCACCGCCAGCGTCACAAGGATGATTGTCAAGGCGAAGCCAAAGGTTCGGAGCGCGGAACTCTCCGGGCAGTTTTCGAAGGTGACCCTGCCGATTGTGACCCAGGTCCAGGTCAACGCGGAGTAGAGAAGCCCCGCCACCGCGGCGACGCAGAGGAGACGGTTCGTCCGTCTCCAGCCACGTTCCTGCCTGTGCATGACAATCGGCAAGTTGAAGCTTGTCATGATCGCCATTGCGGGAAGCGCCGGCATCATCAGAAGCGACGAGTATCCGGGGAGCATCCAGTGGCAGATGAAGAGCGTGAGGACGGCCGTCCTCAGGAATCCGCATAGCGACCCCGGTGGTTCGAGGGGGCGCAGGGCCAGGCAGAATGGCACCCAGATGAAGACGCTCCAGGGCAGATAGTCCCTCAGGCACCGCGCAGGGAAGGCAAAGAAGTGCCGCACCGCGCCCTCGGGGACCGCCGAGCCGGAGAGTGAGCCGACCATCGCATTCCAGCCAAGCAGTGGCTGCGGGCACAGTATGCCCACCCACACGTATAGCACGAGTGCGTATGCCGCAAGCCACCAGAGGTGTTCCCTGGAGCGCAGGAGGCGGCGCGTCCTGGGCGGCATCGAGGTAAAGAGCAGCGGCAGATAGAAGAGGAGGACTCCACGCAATCCCACGGCCATCGTGTCAAGGAAGACCAGCCCCAGCGAAACGCCCCACGCCAGCCGCCACCTGCGCTGGAGCGCGCCCAGGCTATGCCAGGAGAGCCAGGCGCCGCTCAGCAGGGCCGCGTGGAGGGTCTCGGCCTGCCCGAAAATCCCGACGCGCATCGCCCCGAAGGAGGTCAGGACAATCAGCGCGGCAAGGGTGCCGGCGGGAATGCCGCGATGGCGGCGCGCAACCAAATACGCCTGGAACGCCATCGCAAAGACAGCCAGCACCGCAGGAAGCCGGATTGCCAGGACGCCCGGGGCGTGGAAACCCGAAAAGAGGCATATCAGCCAGGGATAGAGCGGAAATATGTTGGCCGTCTGCCCCTGGAAGGTCGGATGCAGAAAGTTGCCGCTGGCAATCATCTCCCGCGCAACGGTCGCAAATACCGCCTCGTCACTCCCGCGAATCTCCGCCCATGGCACGCACGCCAGATAGAGGAGCGCCGCCAACAAGGGCAGCGTCCAGATAATCGTCGACTTCGAGCTTTGCGTATTCACGGATGGACAGACGGGGAAAAGGAGTGGCAGATTTGACGGGGACAGCTGGTTTTCCTGAGAAAAAACCCCGCATGCGGCGCATTCGAGCCGTCACGAAAGAAGTTTTTTGCCCACGGAATCCCACCTCTCGTCTTATGTTATGCGCACATGCCGCGCAACCTGCGAAATATAGCATTTTCACCTACCCTTATCAATGGAAATACCAGTCCCTGTCATCTATGATGCCGATATTCTGATTGTAGGCGGGACTTTGGCTGGGTGCGAACTCGCAGTGCGATGCAGAAGGGCTGGACGAAAGGTCCTGCTGACATGCAAAGGGCAGAATCTGGCGTCAGACCTCATCGGTCAGCTGGACTTGGATGGATTCTCGCGGTCGACAATCCTCGACCCCGGGGCGTCTGTCCGCGAAAACAGCGCACGGATGGACGCGCTGCTTGCCGAGTCGGGCACGGACTTCCTGCTCGAAACCGTCCCTGTGCGGCCATTGACGGAGGCCGGTTCCCGCAATCTGGCAGGATGGATATTCTTCGGGGCGGGCGGCTATTTCGCGGTGGCGGCGAAGGCAGTCGTCGATGCGACCTGCTATGAACTGCTCCCGTTCCAAATGCGCCTGGCCAGGCGTTCAGGCGCCCTCGCGGAGTGCGACCTGCAATGGAATCTGCTCGGAGACCCCGAAATCACCTCCGAGGACATTGAGGTCACAGCAACGCTCCCCAATACAGCCTCCGCGCCAGGAACCCCGTTCCTCCAATGCAAGAGGCGAATCCAAATCCGCGAAAACGACCTCCCGGCAAAGCTCGACGCGGAAGCCAGGCTCCGCGCAGATGCCGCAGGCGAAAGCAAGGTCGAAGGCGCGGAATGGCTCTCCTTCTCATTCCAGAAATACTCCTGGAACGGCATCGGAAACGGCGTCAAGCAGAGGCTATACCGCGCCGAAGGCCTGGATGTCACGGAACTCCTGAAAAACACGATTCCGGACATTCCGGTCGCCACCGCGTTTCTGCCAATCGAATCCAGGCGGGACGCCGAGGAGGAGACGCTCCTCTGGAAGACACGGACCATCCGGCCCCACAATGCCGCAAGGGTCTCCCTTGACCTGAACGCACTCGTCAACACCGAAGAAGAGTGCGACCTCCTGGTACTGGGAGGAGGAGTCGCAGGAACCCAGGCCGCACTCGCCGCCGCCGAAAGGGGGATCCGCACCCTGCTGGCGGAAATCTCCCCGGAGACACACGGGGCAACCATAGCCACGCTGCTCTCAAAGGGGGTGCGGGTCTGGATACACTCCCGCGTCGCGGGAGTCCTCATGAAGGGACGCCGACCCACGGGGGTGCTCGTCATGGCAGCCACGGGGGAGACATGCCTCCTCCGGGCAAAGGTCTTCATCGACGCCACGGGCAACGCCGCAATTCCAGCAGCCGCGGGAAGCCCCACCAGACTGCCGTTCGAGGAAGACCCTGTCGCGCCGGGGACACTCGTCACGCCACGCATCCATCCACTCCTCTCCGAAGACGAAAATGCCGTCGGACGAAGCGGATTCGACCCATGGAACGACACCCTCGCACTCGTCCGAAAACACAACGGCAAGGCACCCGCGGAAACCTCCGCCAGGGCAAGAAGGCGCATCCTCGGCGAAACAATCCTCCTGCCGCAGGAGGCCGCCGCAGGAACATGCCCGGGGGCAATCGTCCAATGCAGAGGACGCCTCCCGGAACTCCGCGATACGACACACCCCTTCCTCTGGATGACGGACCTGGCGGGCACGGAAATCGATATCTCCCTGCCTCTCAAGGTCTTCCTGCCAATCAGAATGGAGGGGACAATCGTCATCGGACAGGCTATTTCAGTTCATCGGGACCTTCTTGCCGCCTGCGCCACCCCTGAATGCCACGCCGAGGAAGGACGGGCGGCTGCCCGCCTGGCGGAGTATGCCATCAAGACAGGCAGGCCCCTCAAAAGCTACGTCGCAGAGGAGGAGACCGCACACACGCACCCTGCCATGTCGACGGAAACCATGAGGCTGGCGAAAATCTTCTGCCGCCCCGACAAGTGCAGGCGGGCACTCCAGGCAATCTACGACGCGGAAAACGACAGCCAGACCGCACTGCTCCTCGCATTCCTCGGAGACTCCTCCGGACGGGAGGCGCTCGCGGCGGCACTCAAGGAACTCCCGCCAGACGCGCCGGACGCCGCCATCGCACTGCCGCTGAGGGCGCTGACGGTCATCGGAGGAGCGCAGGAGACAATCCTGAAGCTGCTGGCATCAAAGAAATGTGCCGAGAACATGCGATTCCTCTACGATCTGCTGCTCTTCCTGCAACGCTGGCCCACGCACAACGCAGCAAATCTCCTGCGCAGCACTCTCGACAGGCTCTGCAACGCACCATTGAGCCAGGACGACAGGAAAATCATCGACGCACTCAGAATCCTCGCCGCAAAGACGCTTCGCGAATGCGACAGGGATGACGAGGTGGCAAACGAACTCCTCCAGGACGCGTCAAAAGACAAAAATGTTGGACGGGTAATCGCCGCAAAGACCCCGCCACGACGCTGACGACAACAACACCCGAACAATACACCCCGCGAAATGAAGACAATCGCAGTCATCCCAGCACGATACGGAAGCACCCGTTTCCCCGCAAAACCCCTCGCCTTAATCGCAGGGAAGCCGATGATACAGTGGACATACGAGTCCACATGCAAATGCGAAGACTTCGAAAGTGTGCTCGTGGCCACAGACGACCGGCGGATCTTCGACGTGGTCCTGGGCTTCGGCGGCAAGGCCGTCATGACCAGCCCCGAATGCCGCTCCGGAAGCGACCGCATCTGGGAGGCTATCCAGGGGATTGACGCGGACCTCGTCGTGAATGTCCAGGGGGACGAACCCCTCATCCCCGCCACGGTCCTCCACCAGCTCGTCTGCCAGATGCGCACCTCCGGCGCTGAGATGGGCACCGTGGCAGTCCCCATAGACATTGCCGGCAGGGATCCGCAGGATCCCAACGCGGTGAAGGTGGTTCTGGACAACCGCAATATGGCATTATATTTTTCCCGCTCTCTGATTCCCTTCCCCAGGGAGGGAGGACAGGAATCCACGCCGCTCCTCCACTGGGGGCTCTACGCATACCGCAGGGATTTCCTCGAAAAGTTCGTCTCATGGCCAACCGGAACCCTCGAGGCATGCGAAAAGCTGGAACAGCTCCGGGCATTGGAGAACGGCGCGAGAATCTGCGTAATCGTCACAACGGAGCGCTCGGCGGACGTGGATGTCCCCGATGATATCGCCAGGGTGGAGGAACTTCTGGCGGAGACCTCCATCCAAGGACGGTAGCCCCAGCCACACGGAGATCCCCGCCCGGCAAGGAGAGAACCGGGCGCCATCCGCGGCAAGTGCCGCGCATCCCCAAAAAACAATCTAAGGAAATACCATCCGAATGAGCCTCAAATCCTTTGATATCGCACCAGGCGTCCCCGTCGGTCCGGGAAACCCGCTGGTCGTTCTTGCAGGACCCTGCGTCGCAGAATCCAACGAACTTTGCCTGGAAATCGCCGGGACCGCAAAGGAGGTCTGCGACTCCCTGGGGCTGCCATACGTCTTCAAGGCGTCCTTCGACAAGGCAAACCGGACCAGCATCAGCGCATTCAGGGGGCCAGGCGAGGAGGCAGGCCTCGAAATGCTCCAGAATGTCAAGGATGCATTCAATATCCCCGTAGTCACGGATGTCCATGAGTCATGCCAGTGCGAGAAGGTCGCGAAGGTGGCCGACATCCTGCAGATCCCCGCATTTCTCTGCAGGCAGACCGACCTGCTTCTGGCGGCAGGGCGCACGGGGAGAACCGTCAATGTCAAGAAGGGCCAGTTCCTGGCGCCGGAGGATATGTCAGGGGTTGTCAAAAAGCTCGAATCCACTGGCAATGAACGCATTATGCTGACCGACCGCGGAACTACCTTCGGATATCACAACCTGGTCGTGGACATGCGGGGGCTCGTGACGATGCGGGCCCTGGGGTGCCCAGTCGTCTTCGACGCCACGCATTCAGTCCAGCTCCCGGGCGGCAACGGCACTTCCTCCGGGGGAAACCGGGAATTCGTGCAGCCATTGGCACGGGCGGCATGCGCAGTCGGAATCGACGCGCTATTCCTGGAAATCCACCCCGAACCTGAAAAGGCGCTCTCGGACGGCGCCAACTCTCTGCGCCTGGCCGACCTGAAGGAACTTCTCGGAGTCATGAAACAACTGCACTCCATCTGCAAATGAAGACCCTCTCCCTCAAAAAGTTCGAGAAGGCGGGATGCACCGTCGAGGAGGCCGCGCGACGCATCAAACTCGTCGCGCTGGATGTCGACGGCGTCCTCACCAATGGACTAATCGGCTACACGGGAACCCCGGATGAAATCAAGTTCTTCCACGTCCGCGACGGGTCGGGAATCACAATGCTGCGCCGGACGGGACTTGTCGTAGGAGTCATCTCCGGACGGCGAAGCAAGGCAAACCAGTTCCGGGCGGCGGAGCTCAAGCTCGACTTCCTCGTCGAAGAGTGCTGGAACAAGGCGCTCAGCCTCGAAAACATCGCCAGCGAAAGAGGACTCTCCACAGGGGAATGCCTCTTCCTCGGAGACGACATGATTGACGGACATGCATTGGCAACCGCAGGCATCGGAGTCGCAGTCGGGGACGCGTCCCCGGAAGTCCTGCCGGCCGCAGACATCCAGACGGAGGCCTTCGGAGGCCACGGCGCCGTCCGGGAAACCGCCGAATGGCTCATGAAGCTGCAGGGCACCTGGGAAAGCCAGCTCCTCCACTACAGAATCCCAAGGGAGTGACAAAGGTGCGACCACACGCCCGTAATCTGCTGAAGTTCGCCGCCCTGCTCTGCATGGCGATGGCGGCCGCCACACTCCTGGCCGCGTCTATCGACATGGACTCCATCGGGGAAATCGATGTCAAGGGATTCCAGACCAACGGCGTCGCCACAAGCAAGGACGGAAAACGCAATTTCCTCTGGAAGCTCCAGGGCAACGAGGCACAGGTCGCACTCCCAGTCTACAATCTCCAGGACTTCAGGATGACAATCGAGGGGGACGACCCGTCCTTCGGAACGTATCTCCTCGAAAGCCCCAGGTGCATCTACAACCACGAAACGCAACAGCTCAGGGGAGACGGAGTCCTCAAGCTCACAGGTCCCGACTCCCTCGAAATCTACGGCATAGGATACGACTTCTACTGGAAAGACCAGCAGGACGGACTCCGGCTCGTCATCAGGGACGCAGTCAAAATCCAGTTCCAAATCGACGCCGTCAAAAAGTGGAGCTCCTCCCCAAAGGAGAATGCGCTCCCGACAATCCCGACGAAATAAATCGATGAAAAAACTCCTCGCCATATCACTGGCACTCACAGCCATCGCACTCTTCGCACAGGCGACAGAATCCACTGACGCACCCGCGAAGACAAGTGTCTCGGGAAAGGTCACCATCGCCGCAGACCGAATGGAGATGGAACTTAAGAAGAGCGCACAGCTCGACGGAAATGTCGAGGTGGTGTTCATCCCGGAAGGGGATACGCTGGAAAGCATGCGAAGCCAGCTGCCCGGAGACAATGTCAGGATTATCCTCAACGCAGACCACATGACGGTCTTCTACCCCGAAGACGAGGCATCCTCGTCCCCTGACAGGATCCAGGCCACGGGGCGGGTCAGAATCCACACCCCCGACGGGAAGTCAGCCACGGGAGACCAGGCGCAGTGGGACATGAAGGGCACCGGAACCATCGTCCTGGAAGGCAATTGCACCGTCGTGGCCGAGGGACGGGTCATGAACTCCGCCAGAATCACATACCACATCCAGGAAAACCGATTCGAGGCCGCAAGGGCCGTCATCACTATCCCAATCGAAGGCAAGGGCGACAAGAAGCCCGGGCTCATCCCAGGACTGGACGCATTCTCGTCCCCACAGAAGGAAGAGGGAAAATGACAGCACCCGCCGAAAACAAAACCCCAAAGGCGGAGAGGACGCCGCTGCTGCAGGCGGAACACCTCCGGAAGGTCTATGGCGGGCGGTGCGTCGTCAACGATGTCTCACTCCATGTCCACCCAGGGGAGGTCGTGGGGCTCCTGGGGCCAAATGGCGCGGGAAAGACAACGTCGTTCTACATGATTGTCGGAATGATCGCCCCCGATGGAGGGACAATCCGCTTCCGGGGAGAGGATATCTCAAAGCTCCCGATGTACAAGCGGGCACGCCTGGGAATGGGATATCTCGCCCAGGAACCATCCATCTTCAGAAAACTGACCGTCCGCGAAAATGTCGAAGCCGTCCTGGAGACGCTTGACCTGACTGCCGCCCAGAGAAGGGAGAGGCTCCAGGAACTCCTCGACGAACTGCAGCTCTCACATCTCGCAGACCAAAAGGCGCTCACACTCTCCGGAGGAGAGAGAAGACGACTCGAAATCACACGGGCAATGGCTACATGCCCGGATTTCCTGATGCTCGACGAACCATTCGGAGGAGTAGACCCGAAGAATGTCTTCGAAGTCCAGAAAATCATCGCGACTCTCAGGGACAGGGGGCTCGGCATCCTGATTACAGACCATAATGTCCGGGAGACCCTCGCAATTGTCGACAGGGCATACCTTATCTGCGCCGGCGAAATCCTCTTCGCCGGAACAGGAGAGGCACTCGTCCAAGACGAGAATGCCAGGAAGGTGTATCTTGGACCAAGCTTCAATCCAACTTGATTTGACCCCAACCCCTGGACTCCGCGGGCGTACACCGCCCCAGGAGCCCGCACATAAACACAACAACAACCAGGAGGTGCAATAACATGGAACTCCTTCTAACGGGAAAACACCTGGAAATATCGGAGGAAGAACGCAACCTGGCACAGAAACTGGCCGACAAGCTCTCGGCAGACTATGTCAAGCTCTCAACACTGCGCATGGTGCTCGGCGGCGAGAGGGGAATGAAAACCTGCGAAGCGCTCCTCAACGGAAACAATGTCAGCCTCAACGCCTCTTCCAAGGCCGAAAGCTCACTCGCGGCCATCTCCGCAACATACGAAAAGCTCGATAAGCAAATGCGCAGATACCTGACCAAAATCCAGGACCGCTCCGTCTCCGCAAACCCAGTCCTCAAGGAAAAAATCTGGGCCAGCGCCGACCTCAAGGCTGAAAATGACACGGATGCGGATATCTTCGATTAACGACACGCCAAAGACAAATCAGGCGTGAAATAATAAGTAAACGGGCGCGCCAAATACCCCGACCAGGGAAAAAATGGGGCAATGGGCGCGCCCGAAACATCGGAAAACATGGCTAACCCAGGCGAACCAACTATCGTGCACTACTCAAACTGCGAGCCAACGTACCGCCCAAAGTGGGACGACTACTTCATGAAACTCGCAATGCTCGCCAGCGAAAGGGCAACATGCCCGAGAATGCACTGCGGATGCGTCATCGTCAAGGACAACCATGTCCTCTCAACAGGATACAACGGCTCCCTGCAAGGCACTCCCCACTGCTACGAGGCAGGATGCCTTATGGTCGACAACCACTGTGTCCGCGCAAACCATGCCGAACTGAACGCTATATGCCAGGCCGCCAGACACGGACTCTCACTCGATGGAGCCACCGCCTATGTGACCAACCTCCCTTGCACTAACTGCGCAAAGGCACTCATTGCCGTCGGCATCGTAAGGGTCGTGATCTTCTCAGATTATAAAAACAGCCTCGCAGAACAATTCCTGGCCGCAAGCAAGGTGGAACTATGCAGAATCCCAATGCCTGACCCTGTCATCCACTACGACCTGAAGGACTTCCCCTCGGCCATTCCGATTTTTAAGTAGAGAGTAGGGAGAAGAGGGTAGAAGGTAGTGCGTGGACACTATGCAGTGGGCTTCCGTTGAGCACGGCAATTCTGCCGTGCGTGTGACCTTGTGCTCCCCTCCATCTCCTACCGACTCTCCGACACCCTGGCCGTGGGCGCCGGCCTGATGATCGACTATGCGGAGATGAAGGCCCGCCAGAAGCTGCCCACCGCCGCCTTCGGACGGGACACCAAGCTCCAGATGAAAAGAGACGACATGGGCATCGGCTTCACCCTGGACGTGGTGTGGAGGCCCTGGGAAGGCACCACCTTCGGCCTGGGCTATCGCTCCCGCTCCACCTACGAATTGGAGCTGGATGCCAAGTTCTACAACATCCCCCCCATGATGGGGGCCGTCCTGGGCACGGGCACCCATTACAAGGACCACGCCACCATGAAGTTGACGATGCCCCAAAATGTGAACTTCGGCGTCCAGCAGAAGATCACCGACAAGCTGACCCTGATGGCGGACATTGCCTGGACCCAGTGGAGCACCATGAAGGAGATGACCACCGTCTTCCAGCGAGGTCCGCTGGTGACCAAGAACACCCAGGTGATGAAATGGCATGACTCCTGGCGCTTCTCCTTCGGCGGAGAGTACAAGCTCTCCGACAAGTGGACCCTGCGCTGCGGCACCGCCTTCGACCAGCGCGCCGTCACCAAGCAGGAAAACAAGACCGTCATGCTCCCCGACTCCCACCGGATCTGTGCCTGTGTCGGCGCCTCCTACCAGTGGAACGAACACCTCCGGCTGGACGTCGGCTGGAACCATATCTTCTTCCACAGAAGCCACGCTATCCAGAAGCTCACCGAGACCCAGTACATCAAGGGAACCTACCGGGGATACACGGATCTCCTCTCCCTGGGCCTCAAATACGAGTTCTAACATCCCAGAGCCCCTGATGTGCGGGATCCACGCCACGCACATCAAGGGTTCCCACGGAACTCCACGGGGGGCAGACACCATGCCTCCCCCCGTTGGGATTTAAAATCTATAACTCCATAGATATAAAGATATTACAATAACAATAGGACGACACCCCTTGCGCCTTCGAAGGCAAAGGGCCTCCACCACCCAGGCCGACTTTGCAGGAACAGTATGCCAGGGAGGCAGCCGGGCATTTGGCAGCATAGCAAGCAAGGGAGGCGGCCGCGGCATTCGGCGGCACAGCAGACAAAGGAGGCGGCCGGGCATTTGGCAACAGAGCATACCGGGAAGGCAGGGGAACTCCGGTATGGAGTAAGCGGCCCGGGGCATTGGGCGGCAGAGCAAGCCAGGAAGGCGGCCGGACTCCGGTTATGGAGTGGGCGTGCCGGGTATTTGGCAGAAGAGCAGGCAAAGGAGGCGGGTGGCGTCAGGCGCCTGACGCCACCCGCCTCCCCTTCCAGGCCTTCCGTGCTCTCTGTGTTTCTGCCTTGGCGCCCTCCCTTCCCCGCCCTGGGAGAAAAGAGCTAGCAGAATTCCAATTCTCCCTGGAAGCCATGGAGTTGCAGAGGGAGGCGGACGCCGAACTCCCGTCCGCTCCCCTGGAAGCGGTCGGCGTAGGCAGGAGAATCGGCGGCATAGAGTTCCAAGTGATTCTCCCCCTTTTTGACCAGTCCCCGTAGGTCGAAGCAGGCATTTGGGCCGCATTCCCAAGGAAGGGGCGTGCCATTGACCACCAGTCGGAGGCAATCTCCGCATTGGAGGACCCGAAGCACGTGGATTTCCTCTGGATTTGAACAGACCCATGTAGTCACGTATCGATATTCGCCGCAGGCTCGGGTAAGATTTTCCTCCTGTAGCAGATTCACGGGGGCGCTCTTTTGTCGCAGGAGTGTGAACTCCTTTTCGGTGACCTCCCTATAGTAGATGTCGAATTTAAGAGGAAGGGAGGCAAAGGGGGTGTCATCGTAGAAGAACTTGGCGCAGGGGGAGTCCATTTTTGCGGCTCCGTATTCTGCCACCAGGAGTTGGAGAGGGGCGATACGCAGGCGCAGGGTGTCCTGTTGGGGGCGTTCGGGGGCGTAGCGGCGATTTTTCCAGGGGTCGTAGAGGTTCACGCCCTCCTGGAACTCCTCCAGGGAGACCTGGAGATCCAGGGTTTGTCGTCCCTCGTTCAGGAAAAGGATGCGTCCTCCTCCTGTCGGATAGGCAACAGAATAGAAGCGCAATGTAGGCGCGGCCTGGGAGAAATGGAGATGGCGGCATTTTGCCAGGGTCAGGGGGAGTTCCTCCAGGGAGCAGGACAGGAAGCCAGAGGTGTCTTCCGTGGCATGGGGGGGCGGGGATGTCTCCCCCCTTTCCCCATCCTCAACCCACTCCTGGGGGAGTCCCTTGAGGAAGACAACAGGCAATCCCCATTTGACGAATTGCTTGAGGCGGCGCAAGAGGGAGGCAGGGTATCGGGTGCTGAAGGGGAGGACCAGAGCCCGATAGGCTTCCTGATGGAGGCAGAGGGCACCCTTTTCGTCCACCCGGGCTTCCTTTCCGCAGAGCAGATCATGGTCCAGGAAATCGAAATCCAGATTGGCCCGGGTGAGGGCGGCGGCCACCTCGTCCATATCCTGCTCCTTGCCATCATGGAGCCAATCCGCCTCGGCGGCGTAGTAGAGAGCCACATCGGGGCGGTGGAGGCCATGTTCCAGGAGTTGCGCCGTGCGTTGGACGAAGTGAAACATCTGGACGATGGCGGGATACTGGGGGTTGAACCCACGGGCGTGGTAGGTGGGGGGCATATAGGTGAGGCAATATCCCGGTGGGGCGGAAGAAAAGTCCATGTCCTTTTCCCTGGCGGAAGTCTTGAAGCACTCCGGGGGGAACAGGGAAAAGGCATGGGGCACGAACTCCCCGGTGCCGTTGGCCAGGCAGAAAGAGAAGAGGTACTTCATCAGGGAGACCCCGGCATTCCAGCCATATCCTCCCATGACCTCGCAGAGGGCCCGGTTTTTCATCCTGGGGACATGGTGGGCCAGGGAGGCGGCCAGTTTGGGCAGGGTATACTGGTAGAACCGTTCGGGCACCAGGCCGCGGGGCTCGAAGTGGAAACCATTGAGGCCGTGGGGAATCATTTGCGCCAGGACAATATCCCACCCAGCCATATCCTGTCCTGCCATGGCTCGGAAGAAGTGTCCGCATCCAAATCCCAGGCGCATATGGGCGCCCTGGTCTTCCAAGACATGGCCGATATACTCCACTCCGTGGGCATGGCACCATTCCCCCAGCTGTTGGGAAAAATTTTCTCTCCACAGTCGTGTCACCACATTCATGTAGGCCAGGCGGAGGCGGGGGGAGGCCTCCCGGATTTCGTCCCAGAGGGCGGGGAGAAGAAGAGTCACCTGGCGTTCCGGGAGGTGGAGTTCCGCGGCCAGCCGGGCGGGCATGGAGGGGTCCCAGGCCAGGATGCGGCGGAAGAGTTCCCCGATGCGATTGGCCGTGAACTCGAAATCATATTCTCCGTTGCAGTTGCCGAAGGAGGGTTCATCGGAAAAGAATCCAGCAAAAGCGTTTCCGAAGTATTTTCCGCAGTGAAGATAGACCTTTTCATGGACTTCCCGGAGGAGGTGGCGGCAGGACTCCCGGTTCAGCATGGTGATGTATCGGGAGAAGAATCCGGCTGCCTCCGGTGCGGCCTGGAGGACGAAATAGATGCGCCAGCGGCGGTCGGGGAGGGAGAGGGGCAGGAGGCCGTCCCGCTCCTCTCCTGTGAGGTCGATGGGTTCGGGGAGGATTTCCCCCGTTTCCTCATCCACGGGCATGGCCAATACCTGGAGGAGCCTTTCCCCCTCCTTGAGGAGAGGCAGCCGCAAGGCGCCATGGAGTTCTCCCACCCAGTCCATGGCGTCCAGCCTGAGATTGAGGGGGCGGTATTTTGCATTTTCCGGCCGTCCCAGGGAGTCGTTGGCACTTCCGGTGGCCACATGGGAATCATCGATAAGCCACAGGCGCATTCCCTTTTCCTGGGCAAAGGCCAGAGCCGCATTCAGCATTTCCCACCAGCGGTCCGTGCCGAACCAGTCCCCTCCCCGGTTTTCCAGGATGGCCTCGGCAATCCCCGCCTGACGCAGGGTTTCCAGGGCTTGGCAGACCATGGCGGGGGGCTCGTTGGCGTACCAAAGGAAAGGACGAAGGTGATTCTTGGGGGAAGCGGGGAACAAGGGATCCATGGAAGCGAAAGAAAGGGATTGACGGGGACGGCAGGCAAGCGCAGCCCCTGCCGGACCAGGAGGAGAGAGGGGGGAGGGAGCGCTCCTCCTGGCACGATGTCCCTCCCTGCCCTGCCGGGTTCCTTGCGGGAACCCCCGCCCCCCTCCTGGCGGAATAGACAGACTTTTCCTGGGGGAATGGGCTAGAGGGGCTCTTCCGCCACGGAGAGGATTGCCTTGGGGCGCAAAAGGCAGGTCACCTTCCCATCCTTGGGCTCCAGAATCTCCCCGGAAAGGAGCTCCACATACCGCCAGCCTGGGCGCACGGGGATGTCCACCTGCCGGGTGGTGGTCAGGACGTTCAGGAGATTGCGCACAAAACGCCCGTTGGTTCCCTCGAAGCGGTTGACGTAGACCCCTGCGGGGAACCCATCCTCAAGGACCGTCACCTTGCCGAAGCCGAAGGCGTCGCGGTTTTTCATGAGCAGCTGACGGATGGGTTCCGCATAGCAGGAGTTGTAAGTCCCGTTGGCGTTCCAGAACCAGTATTTCCAGCGGCTCTGGGAATCCTCCTCGGTGTCGATTTCAAACTGCTTGCACTCGGGGAAGAACTCCCGGGAAACATTGATGGGCGCCGGGCGAACGGGATTCTTGATGTCGTTCTGGCAATCGTAGGTCAGCGCCCCCTCAATCTGGGAGGCCAGAAGATCATTTCCCGGAAACTCCGACAGCAGCACCAGGTCTGGCCGCACCTGGTCCATGGCCTGGTGCACGCGGCGTGCAATCTCCCTTTGGGCCGCCATTCCCTCGGTGTTGCCATATTCCGCAAACAGATGACGGTGGGACTTGCTGAGGCAGAGATAGCCGGGTCCCCCCAGTTCATCCAGCCGGAATCCGTCGATGCCCGTCTCCCGACAGACCCGGGCGACGGTTTCCGCCAGGTAGTCCATGTATTCCTCGTTGTCCAGACATGGGCAGTACTTCATGTAATTCAGGACAATGCCTTCAGGCTCCTTGGGATCCACGGGAGTGGGCAGGGGATTCCGGAAGGCGGGATTGATGACGGCGTATTTGG
>URJM01000044.1 GCA_900548225.1 uncultured bacterium | reverse complement strand
AAAAGAAATAACATGTAAGGGTCTATGATGTCATTGACATCGAATTGGATTCTGGAATTGTCCTTGAATCTCCCGCATGAGTCAATATGATTGCATGAGAAAAACAAATTATACCAATCAAATGTTCTTTGGGGGAAGTCGCTTCGCCGCGCAAGGTGTTCGGTATGGCCATCTGTTTTTTGCTCCAATAAGACTTCGCAGTAGGCGCAATAGTGATGTTGCCTCTCATACAATGCATCGCCGACAATCCTATGCGCATGGGAGCCGGCAAAACTACTCCAATTAATCCCCTTGCGTGCTATTGCCTGCAAATCCACAGGTGATTGTCCTCGTTCAAAATGGTGCATATCCCCCCTTACATGTTATTTCTTTTGGGAAAACTCATTGTGAATCTGAATTTGAATCAATGGAAGATAGTTCTTCCCATAGTGTCCCACGAGACATTCATAGAGCTTCTTCCCTTCAACTGTGTCAGCCTTGCCTTCAGCCTCCAACCTTGCATAGCGGTTTAGCTTCTGGACATACTCGTCTTCCTGGGGCGCTGGATTTGTCCCAAAGATTCCTGCCAGAATATCCTGGCTTTCCACTCCTTGAGTCTGGGAGTAGGCGGGCATGACCTGTCCATCGCTGACAATTCTGACACATTCCCTGGGGACAGATGAGACGACCTGCGGACTATGTGTGGTGACGATGAACTGGATTTTCGGGAAGATTCTCTGAAGCGTAGGCAGAATCTGTTGTTGCCACGAAGGATGCAGGTGAAGTTCAATTTCATCGATAAGCACAATGCCAGGAGTCTTGGCCAGGGTTTCCATGCCTGCGTGAGGATTCAGGACAGAGCATCGATGAACAAGGTCCCCGACAACTCCAAGAACAATTCTGTTTCCTGCGCTTAATGAACGTATGTCGGCTTTTTCCCTAGTTATGGAGTTCAGCACATAGAGCACCTTCTCTCCATTGTCATAGTCGAGTTGGTTCCATCCTGTAACATTGAGGGCATCGGATACTGCATTCGAAAGAAGCTCGTTTAATGTTTGATAATAACGGAATGCATCGATATTAAACGAGACCCTGTCATCCATCTGCTTGATCTTCTGATCAAAAAGCGATTTCCATAGGTCGACATACCACTTGTAAAAGGTTTTGAAGCCACTTTTACGATTGTTGGCACCAGAATACCCCAAAGCCCTGTCCTGGTAAAGGACAGCCTTGGACTCCTCCTCCTTCAATTGTTCCGACCAAAGCCTGTCTTCCCCGTAGTATGCGAGCAATGGCAGCAGAAATGCATTGTCAAAGCGTTTTTCCAGGCATGTTCTGGCATAATCATCCAGTCCCATCCCTCCCTTGACAGATGTCCGTGCATTGCCATTCTTATCCAGGTAACAATCCCTTACAATGCCAATGGATGATTTGTCTCCATGCTCGGTGATGAAGGATGATGCCAGGGATGTATACCCATAAGAAGCCATTGCCATGGCGTCGTCGCAATTCTTGCGGTCCTCCTTATGGAAAAATGCGCCCTTGGTTTTGGGCATTTTCCGGAAATACAGCCCCCAGGCGATGTTGATTGCATCAAGAATGGCTGTTTTCCCCTCGCCATTCCTTGCGACCAACACCGTTAGACCACCGTGATTACCATCGCCGGTATTGAATTCTATCCCAAAGTCATCAAAACAACGGAAGTTTTTCAGATGTAGACTTTTGATTATCATATTGTCTCCCCTGAACAGGCAGTCCTTTGAGGAATCAGGCGTTCAGGCGCCTGCGGCGGCGGATTCTTTCTTCACTCGACCTCTGCCTAACCTCAATGCATACGCTTCTTTCATTGCGACGTCAGCCAGCAAAACAAGTGGAATATATCCTTTCCGACAGGTTTCACACGCTCGAAACAAGCCGGATCAGCCACTTCTGCCATGGCGTTTCCGGACATTGCGGGGATGCTTGTGCGACGGCCGCCACGCCAATAGTCCAACTTACTTTGCAACTATCTTATTATCAAGTAGTTATAGTATATTAAGAGACAATCCAGGCCAGGTTTCCTTTGCCCTGGCGTTGTTTTCCAGGAGTTCCACGAACGTCACAGGTGCATAACCATTGATTTCGGCTCCTGCGTTCAGCACCCTTTCCCTGGTCTGCGGCAGTGGCCGAAATGCGTGTCCGCCGTGAAGAAGATCATTGGGCTGCCGTCTCCTTGTGCCTGGCGGAGCCTGTCATCCGCATTGGATTTGCCTTCGCGCTATGGGAGCTCGATCCACCGTTTATATGTGCACCCTGCGCTGTTCGTGGGCACCTGGTTGAAATTCAGCCTGATGCGGGAGATGAGCATTGGGCATTCCCCGTCGAAGGAGAGTGGTTCCACCACTTTTTCCCTGCTGTTGAGCGTCTTGATTCTTCTTTCGCCCTTCCAGTATTGGCATGTCGCGCACCGTTGCTGGTTTGGCTGGACTGATGGAATCACCATTGTTCGCTCCTCCTTTTCCTGTTTGGGATTGAACTTATGCCTCAGGCTACTCGTTTCCCCGCACCATGAGGGTGAACTTCCTGCAGCGTTGATATGCGTCCGCCACGAATGCATCCAGGTTTTCGCTGAAGGGCGTATGTCTTCCCGAGAGTTCGAAGCTGATTGGGCGCGGATACGGGGATGCCTTGAGGATTGAGGCGAACCGCTCCCAGTCCAGCGTGCCGTAGAATGGCGGCTGGTGCTGGTCGCAGGTGCTGTCGTTGTCGTGGATGTGCAACGCCATGAGGCGGTCCTTGTTTGCCTCCAGATGGTCCAGCCCCTTGTCGTCGCCGATGTGCCCATGGCCGCTGTCATAGCAGAGCCCAAGGAAGTCTTCGGGATACTCCTTCAGGAGCGACTCGATGATTTCAAAGGTGTCGTATCCGAAATTCTCGACGGCGATGGGGACATTGAGTTCGCGGGAGAGGGGCATCAGTTCGTCCAGGGATCTCCGAAGGTTGTCAAGCTGCGCAAAGGCATTTGCGCGGTCCGCCGCGTTTGAGTGCGACATGACGCACGGAAGGTGCATCATGAGCGCGCCCTCGCCTTCCAGGGCGCGAAACATCCTCATGCGGTTGGCCACAAGCTCGACGCCCGCAGCGCGCATGTATTCCTCGGAGGCAAACCAGTTCTTCTCGGGGCCTACGGACCCGTGGATGTCCAACAGGGTCAGCCCATACTCCTGGAACCACGCCTTGATTCGACGGATTTCGGCGTCGCCGTACAGGAAGTCCGTCGACCATTGGTGACACCAGTGGATATGGGTGAATCCCGCCTCCGCAATTGCACGCAGATAGGGCGCGGGACAGCCTGTGTCGTTGAAAATGTCGGTGTTCAGTGCGATCTTCATCGCTGCATTCCTGGTTTGGGGTGACAATCGGATTGTGGAGCAGTTCCTCCACGACAGACAGGGGGGACGGGGGGAATGCCCCGCATGGACAGCCGGAGGGCGCCCCGGCAAGGTGACGATTGAAAGAATATATCCCTTTTCCCTGCGGCGTGGAAAGACGGAGGGAAGTTGGGCCTGACATTACGCCAGTGCCCCTTCACACCCATTCGCTTTTTTCGGGCTGTTTTCTTGACATCATGTCAATACGTATCATATTTTGCATTACACGATGTCAGGATCGATTACAAGCGTGGGTAGAGCGATGTCCATTTCCGAGAAGATGTCGGCGTCAAGGCGCGAGGAGATTGTCAATGCGTGCGAAAAGTTGTATGAGACGGTTTCCTTCCGTGAGATTACGCTGAAGACGATCAGCGAGGAGACCTCCTTTTCCCGTCCCTCCATCTACAACTACTTTTCGACGAAGGAGGAGATTTTCCTTGCGTTGTTCGCCCGCGAGTACGACCGTTGGAACGCCTCCCTGGAGGAGATATGCAGGGGGCGGAGGCGGATGTCCGTCCGCACATTGGCTGGGAAATTGGCCAGGAGCCTGTCGGAGCGCCCCCGTCTGCTGAAGCTATTGTCCATGAACCTGTACGACATGGAGTCCAACAGCCGTCTGGAGTCTCTTGCGAGCTTCAAGCGTTCCTACGGGAGGGCATTGGAGAACGTATGCAGGATTCTATTGAAGTTTCGTCCCGGGATGACTGGGCACCAGATCCACGACTTCATCTATGCGTTTTTCCCCTTCATGTTCGGCGTCTACCCCTACACTGTCCTGACGGAGCGTCAGCGCAGGGCCATGGAGGCGGCGGGGCTTGACTGCGAGCCCCAGACTGCGAAGAAGCTTGTTTCCGCGTTCATAACGAACTACCTCACCAACCAGCAACAGAGGAACTCACAATGAAGAAAGTGCTTGTCATCTCCTCGTCCCCCCGCAAGGGCGGCAACTCAGATTTGCTCTGCGACGAATTCATCCGAGGCGCATCCGATGTAGGCAACGAAGTCGAGAAGATACGCCTTGCCGAGAAGAACGTGGGCTTCTGCAAGGCCTGCTACGCCTGCCAGAAGCTTGGAAAATGCTTCCAGAACGACGACGCCAACGAAATCATCGAGAAGATGCTCTCCGCCGATGTCATCGTCCTGGCGACCCCGGTCTACTTCTACTCGATGGACGCGCAGCTCAAGGCGCTCATCGACCGTTGCTTTTCCCGCTGGAGCGACTTTGGCCGTTTCAAGGGCACCGAATTCTGGCTGGTTGTCACGGCGGGGGACGAGCATCACGAAATGATGTCCGCCACCCTGGCTGGCCTTCGTGGGTTCATGCGTGACTGCATGGAGGGTTCCGTGGAGCGTGGCGTCCTCTACGGCACAGGCGCATACGAGAAGGGTTCCGTGCGCTCCCTGCCTGTTTTCAAGGAGGCCTACGAGGCGGGCAAATCCTGCTGAACACCGCCCGTCCACCAAGCCAAACGCCAACTACGGAGGAGATATATGCTTGGCAACTTTCAATTCCACAATCCGACCAGGCTCCACTTCGGGGAGAATGCCCTTGATTCCCTCGCGGACGAACTGAAGAACTACGGTCCCACCGTGCAGCTCTCGTATGGGGGCGGCTCCATCAAGAAGTTTGGAATCTACGACCAGGTCATGTCCATCCTGGCGGCGGCCGGCAAGACCGTGGTCGATGACGGCGGCGTGATGCCCAACCCGACCATGGAGAGGGTGCTTGAGGGCGCGGAGCGGGCCAAGTCCCACAACGTGGACCTCATCCTCGCGGTGGGCGGCGGCTCGACCATCGACTACGCGAAGGCGGTCAGCGCCTCCGCATGGTGTGAAGAAGATCCCTGGGAGAAGTACTATATGCGCCGTGAAGAGCCCTCCTGCCGCATCATCCCCGTGGGAAGCGTCCTCACGATGGCGGGCACCGGAAGCGAGATGAACGGCGGCAGCGTCATCAGCAACCACAGGGCCAACCTGAAGGTCGGCAAGGTCTTCGGCCCCGCCGTCTACCCGATGTTCACAATCCAGAATCCACGTTTCACCTTCACCGTCCCCCGCCGCCAGATGGTGGCTGGCATCTTCGACATCATGAGTCACATCCTCGAACAGTACCTCAGTGGCGAGGACGACAGCACAAGCGACTACATCTCGGAGGGGCTGATGCACTCGCTAATCCACTCCTCCCGCATCGCAGTGAAGAACCCGGAGGACTACGAGGCGCGGAGCAATATCGTATGGACCGCAACCTGGGCGCTCAACACCCTCATCGCAATGGGGAAGACCACCGACTGGGAGGTCCACATGATCGGACACGCCGTAGGGACGCTGACTGACGCCACCCACGGAATGACCCTCGCCGCCGTCTCGCTGCCATACTACAGGCTCATCATGCCATACGGACAGAAGAGGTTCGCGCGCTTTGCGGCAAACGTATGGGGAATCTCACCCGAGGGCAAGTCCGACGAGCAGTTGGCAAACGAGGGGCTGGCCGCCCTGGAGGCATGGATGCGCGAAATCGGCGTCACCATGAAGATCTCCGAACTGGGTGCAACGGAGGAGATGCTGCCCGCAATCGCCGACGCCACATTCCTGCTGGACGGCGGATACAAGAAACTCACCCGTGAGGAAGTCCTCGAAATCCTCCGGCAGAGCCTGTAGCAGGTGACGCGCCGCGCGAGGCGCGCTCAAGCGCGCCATCCACGCACTCCTCCCTCCTCCCTCCTCCCTTCTCCCTACTCTCTACTCCTCACTTATTGCCACACTTGCGATAAGCCGCCGGTGTCGTGTGATGATGCCTGGCAAATGCCTTTGAGAATGCGAACCTGTCTGAGAACCCGAGTTGTTCGGCGATTTCCTCGATTGTCAACGGGGTATATGTCAATGCGCCTCTGGCCCTGGCCATAAGTGCGTCCTCGATGACGTATCGTGGGGATTTTCCGAAGTTTCTCAGGCAGAAGTTGCGGAATTTTGAGAAGCTCATCCCCATCTGCCTTGCGATGGGGAGCGCCTCGAAGTTTCTCCTCTGGGAGTCATGGAGGATATGCTGTAGCTTCTGGATGTCGCCTGTGCAATAGACAGAATCGCATTGCAATTCCCTTTGCAGAAGAATATGCACCAGTTGTGCCAGGGATTGACGATATGCGGTGTCGTTTGAGAGATTGTTGTCCCGATACAGGAGCGTCTTCGAGTAGTGGAAGAACTGTTCCACCACATTGTTGCTTTGCTTTCCCTGGGTTATGAAATTGGGGTAGCACTCTGGATTATTGAAGCGCACGTAGATGTGCCTGCCTGGGGCGGTCTCCATCAGATAGCGGTCGTCCCAGGAGACCACCTGGAGAATATCCCCTGGTTTTGCGGAGATTGAGCGGTTTTTCGTGCAAATCTCGAGGCAACCGGACTCGATGAAGAACAGGTCCAGATGGCGTTCCTCGCTGTCTGCGTTGCGGGAGATCCTCCACCCTTCAGGGCAGTCAACCAGGATGATGCTGTTGCATCCAGCAAAGACCAGATTCTGGAATTCAGGCGAGGACAAGTCCAAGGACCAGCATTTGAACCCCTCTGGAATGAAGGTGGTATTCTTTTCTACTGGGAAAACAGCATTATCCATTTGACCTGATGACCTTTCTCTGCTCCTTCAGCCGCGAATCGCGGCAACATCCCTGGCTTCCATATTGTGGCTCCTGCCTGGCCGACCAGAGGAGATGATGGCGACCACAAAACCACGGTGAAGCGGAAATATAATCATCTGAAACTCCTCTGAAAACCGCGCCACCTCACTTTTCCGACGGCAGGAATGGATGCCACAGCCAGGTCCTATTCCGCCTCCAGGGGAGCGCCTTCCCACTTTTCCGGGAGCGCACTATTACTGCATGATAAAAAAACGATTAAGACATAAATAATGGGGTTTTTATGGTTGAAATGCACAGAGGCTTTGCGATAATATACACATACTGACAACATTGACACGATGGAATCACGCTCCCTCGCGGCGAAGCCAGGCAGTTTTTTTGCACAGCACGAATACTTGAATTGAGTTTGCACCCCAAGCAACCACAAACAAGAGAGGTAATTCGAAATGAAGATTCAGAACAATTCCAGGAGGGTGAAGTCGTTCACCCTGATTGAACTTCTCGTGGTGATCGCCATCATCGCAATCCTCGCCTCCATGCTCCTGCCGGCGTTGAGCAAGGCCCGCGACCGTGCCAGGACCATCTCCTGCATCAACAGCATCAAGCAGTTAATGCTTGGCTGCACCGTGTATCTCAACGACAACGAGGACTTCTTTCCCCGCTACCCCATGGAAGGCACCGTCTCGTTGAAACATGACGACATAGACAGAGACTATGTCAGACTGGTCTTCATCGACATGCTCATCCCGTATGTTCCCTTCGAGGTGTCGGGGACGGGATGCCCATCCAACCCCAAGCGCTTCGACGGCTTTGGCAGGAATGGGCATGGTGCATACGACGGATGGTATAGCTATGGCTACAACATAAGGAATATCGCCACTGACTTTACCCATCCCCTGCTGCCATACTGCTTCAACGCAAATGCCTACAAGGGCGAGAAGGGGCCGTCCAACACCATTATCTTCCAGGACGCGGCCTTTGTCTACAACTCTGCCCAGATCGCCTGCTGGGATGAGAACTATATGAATCCCTTGATTAACACCCTTGCCAGCAAGGCGCACGATTCGGGCAACATTGTCAACGCGGCCTTTGGCGACGGGCATGCCGAGTCTGTCCGCGCCCCGGAACTGACCTGGCGTGACCGCTACGACCCGGTCTTCGGCTGCTTCCTGTACCGCACCAGCTACACTGAGAACCCGTAGCCCGCAAAAGCATATAGACATTGGCGACGGGGGGCCTCCCCGCCGCCAAATCCCGCCACACCCTTGTCCATGGTGTTCCGCGCGCAGGAGCGAAGGCAAGTGGCGCACTGCCCCGGTTATCCTGAGTCGGGATACTCGCACCTGGAAGGATTATTGCATACGGAGAGAAAGTAGATGCATTGCCTCAGAGCCTTGCTGTTGTCCATCGGAATCTGCCTGACGGCCCTTGCCGCATCGGTGGATGACACACTTATCAATTACTGGCGGCTAGACGAAGCCCGTGGCGACGTGATTGCAGACAGTTCCCTAATCAGAAATCCCCCGGGCAAGGTCTTCAACGGCGAATGGGTGGAGGGCGTCTCCGGGTCGGCCATCTATTTCCCAGGCCAGTCAAGTTATGCCGAAACACCCGTGCCTGGAAGCATTTATGATGTCGAAGGCATTACAATTGACTTCCATTTCAAGCCCGCGGCAATCGACGGGGTCCGGTATGTCCTGACCTCAAACGGCGCGCCGCAGTTCTTCGTCCGCCTGGCGGACAACCTGCTGCAAATCGGGGTCTCCCACGACCACTGGCGGGAAATGCAATATGACGGAATCATCAAAGCAGGACAGTGGTACCATCTGGTAGTCGCCATCGGGGACGGGGCGGCGGAGTGCTACCTGGACGGACAGGCCATCGGAAGCATCCAGCTGACAGGGATCAAGCTGACCAATATCGTCCCCTTGACGATTGGCCGGAGCTTCTGGGACAAGGAGAACAAGGAGTGCTTCAACGGGACAATCGATGAAATCAGGATACACAGCCGAAAGCTGCAGCCCGGCCAAATCCTGAAGACGGACCCCGAGCAGGAGAGGCGCCGGGAGTTGCGCTCCAAGGTGATGGAGCTGGAGAAGCACAGCCTGCGCCGTGAACTTGTCGTCGGCAAGCCTGGTTCAGGCCACTTCAGGGCCCTATACGACCAGATTAGGGACAACCCTGAAAGCGAAACGCTGGCCAGTGAAATCGCCAGCCAGGAGAGAGGCCTGGAGGAACCGGCCCTGGTTCTTCCGGAATACCTGAAGACATTTGCCATTCCGCCTACATCGTCCATCAGGGTTCTTCCCGAGACCGACCTGTCGTCACTTGGGCTGGATGCGAACCATGCGCTTTCCATCATTGCCGCGCCAGGCGAATACGAGTCCGTCCGTCTGGCAGTCAACTCCTCCAAACCCCTTGGGGGCTTTTCCTTTGCGGCGGAATTTCCCCAGCTCCCCGGAAGTGCGGTTGACCACAAGTATCTGATCTACTGGAAGCAGGACGGGTGTGCGTGGACGAGGAAGAAGGTGCCGGGCTACACGTCATCGTTTTTCCTGACGGAGCTTCTGGTCCATGACCCGGATTTCATCAACCGGAGATTTGACCTGGAGGAGCCGTTGCATACCGATGACGGCAAGGCAGTCATGCCTGTCAGGGACAGCGAGAGCCTCGGGGCGATGGCGCTCGAGGCAGATTTCAACCAGCAGATCATTGTCACGGTGCATGTCCCCCGCGACCAGGCGCCGGGGCTGTACCCAGGCAGACTGAAGCTTTATGACGGCAACGACGCCATAGCCGAAATCCCAATCGACCTCCGGGTGCTGCCAATCAAGCTCGCGACGCCGAAGACACGCTACGACAGCACCCGCGACATGGTCTACAGCATCTACTATTGGGGTAATCCATCCGACAGGGAGGTCGTCGAACTGAACGGCTTGCCACGGACTGACAGGCAGTTTGCGGCGGAGATGCGCGACATCGCGGCCAACGGCATCGCCTCGCCTGTCTTCATCTGGGAGGACGATACCTTCTACAATCGTCCAGACCTGGTTGCCAAGGGGTTGCGAATGGCGCGGGAGGCGGGCATGTGCCGGCAGGACATCTACTTCGGAATGTCAGGCAATACCGATGCGCGCACCGATGAGGAATTGGCCGCGCTTCGGGCGAAGGTGAAGAAGTCCATGGAGGAATTCCGCGCACTGGGCATTACGGGAGATGTCTACTGGTATGGTCGGGACGAGCAGCGCGGAACCGACCTGAGCGACCAGATTCCGGCCATCAGGGCGATACAGGATGCCGGCGCGAAGGTGCTGGTGTCTGGCTTTTCCGATGCCTTCGACCATCTCGGCGGAGCCCTGGACATCTGCATACGCTATGGCATCCCGCAACGCGACGAGGCCGCCCAGTGGCACCAGGCCGGCGGCAAAATCTGGTGCTACGCCGCACCCCAGGCGGGAACCGACGACCCAGCGGTCTACCGCAGAAACTTCGGCATTCTCCTGTGGATGGCCGACTATGACGGATGTGCGGACTATTGCTACATCGATCCGTTCAAGATAAACCCGTATTTCCGAGGATGGGGCTTTGTCTATCCCACTGTTGACGGCGTGGTCAGGACACTCTCCTGGGATGGCTTCCGCGAGGGCGTTGACGATGTGCGCTATCTCACTACGCTGAAGCTGCTTGCAGAGTCATCCGACTGCCCGGCGGCCAGGGAGGCGCTGGAGTTCCTGGACGGAATCGACCCAAAGAGTGACGACACGGAGTATGTCAGGCTCAAGGCCATGCGATACATCCTGGACATCGCCAGGCAACTGCCATGAAATCTGCCAGGGAAATCATATCGGATTGCCGTGCCAGGCGCTATTCCGCCGGCACGCTGCAATACTCGGCATTTGGCGTCATCAGCGTCTCCTTCTGGCTGCTCTGGGGGGCGTTCTGGTATGAAATCATCGAATATGTTCTGGTGCCGACCCTGCTTCCGCTCCAGTACAAGTCCTTTGGCGCCTCCGGCACGCTTATGGGAGTCATGCTCGGCAGCGTCCCTGCGCTGCTGAACTTCGTCGTCAACCCAATCATCAGCACAGCCAGCGATGCCACACGCAGCAAATACGGCCGTCGAATCCCATATCTGGCGGCATCCATCCCATTCCTGGCCAGCCTATGCATCATGATTGGCTGGATACCGGAAATCTCCGAATGGGTGGCGGGCTTTTCCGGGGCGGACAAGCTCACCGTCGGGCTAGTGTTGCTGTGCGTGGTTTCAGCACTCTTCTACTTCTGCAGCCTCTTCATCGGCGCAATCGGGTGCTATCTGCCCCCGGACGTGATTCCCTCCTGCTTTATCGGACGCTACATGGTCGCTGCAAGGCTGGTCTCCTCCGCAGCGGGATTCCTCTTCAACTATTTCCTCATGAAGTATGCCACAAGCCACTCCAAGGAAATATTCACCGGCCTCGGGCTGGCCTTCGCACTCTGCTATACGGTAATGGTCCTCAAGGTCAAGGAAGGGGAATACCCGCCGCCACCCAAGCCGGAAGGCACTCCCGCGCAACGGCTTGGAACGCAAATCAAGGGATACTTCACGGAATGCTTCTGCAACCGCTTCTACCTGATTCTGTTCCTCGGGATTGCGATAACACAGGTCTCGACCCAGTGCCGTGGAATATTCAACATCCTCTTTGCCACCAAGGACTTGGCACTAACCACCGAACAATACGGCCAAATCAACGCCGTGGGCTCCCTGGCCGTCCTGGCCGCAACATTCCTATGCTTCTTCTGGATAGACAAGGTCAACCCGCTTCTCGTCTTCATCGCCAGCAACATCCCAATCCTCATCCTGAATGTCTACGGATACTACGGCGTCCACGACTACAGCAGCTTCTACATTGTCGGCGTGCTGATTGTCATCGCCTATTCCGTCCAGAACCTCAGCTTTGTGCCGATGCTGATCAAGTTGCTTCCCAAGGAGAAATTCGGTCAATACTCCAGCGCCAACGCCATGATGTGCTGCATCCTCCGAGTGGTGACAAGCTATTTCTGCGGACTTGCCGTCGACCGGTTCGGCAACCGCTTCATCTATGTCTGGGACTTCGTCTTTACGGTTTTCGCGGCGCTGATTCTCCTTGAATCCTACCGCCTGACGCGCCGTCAGGAGCCGGCGGCCGTGGATTGAATGCCCATTGCAGGAGCAGATTATGCACAAGATTACAATCAAGGGGGCAGTGTCGTTGCCGGAGGAGGGGCTGCTGCTGGGAAACGGAGACCTGTCGGCCAGCGTCTGGCAGAAGCCCGGGGCAATCGTCTTCAGCCTGGGCAAGGGTGACTTCTGGGACCGCCGCATTGACTTGTCAAAGAATCCGAAGCCCGCGCACATCGGCGAGTTGCGTTCCGCCGTGGAGCGCGGCAAAATCGCCTGCAACGGTGTGACGCAGAAATCGGATGTCTCCATAGCCGACCAGAGGCTGGCCGAGCTCTGCCGCCCACTGCCCTCCCAGCGCACGCCAACGCCATGCCCTAAGCCGGGCGTGGAACTCCTCCTGCACTACCCCGAAGACCTGCGGGGACTTCGCCTGCGCCAGACACTGGAAATCGAGAACGGAATCGTCAGGATTTCCTGCAAGTGGAATGACGGCGTGAGGCTGGAGGTTTTCGCCGTGGTTCACCCGAAGGACAACCGGCTGTCGGTCAAATGGGAGCTTTCCGGCTGGAACAGGCTGACGCGCTATGGCGGCGCGGCATTCTACGGGGTGCCGGACTCGCCCCCCGTCTACGCGTCCCTCTGGCGCGAATCAGACCCGGCACTGGATGAGTTCAGGCGCGTGCGTTATCTGGACATGCGCTTCGACATGTTTGCGGAGAAGGACGGGACTGTCTTCCCGCCACTGCCCCGCCCCGAAATCCTTGATGGCGCGCCGCCCGTGCTGAAGCAGTGCAACCCGGGCGGCAACTCCCTTTACGCATCCCTCCGTGGCGCTGACTGCACGCTGGAACACAAATACGGCGTCATTCATGCCGTCCCGCCCTGCGATGCGACCTTGGGCGAATTCTCCGTCAGCGTCTCCACGGATTCCCTGGAGGACCTGTCCGGCGGGTGCTTTGCCAAGGACTCGCATGAGGCAAGGCGCGCGGCGCGTGCATTCTGGAGCCGTTCCGGCGTCAGCCTGGGCGAGGGCGAATGGGAGCGCCTCTGGTATGCGTCGCTCCACGCAAAACGCTGCCTCCTGAAGGCCGGCAAGATTCCCCCGGGACTATTCATGCCCTCGACCCTGCCCCCATACAGCCTTTGGAACGGGGACTACCACCTCAATTACAACTACCAGTCCAATTTCCTCGGCGACTTCGAAGCCAACCACTTTGATACGGGCGACGCTTTTTTCACAGGGCTGGAACCACTGCTGAAACTGGGCAGGAAGATCGCCCGCGACTACTATGGAAGCGACGGATGCTTCGTCCAACTCTCCGGCTTCCCATTCGAGCTCGAGGACGACCACTTCGGCGGCCTTCCCCTGGGCCGCATGGCCTATATGACTGGCTGGGTGGCCGCGTGGTATTACCGGCGCTGGCGTTTGAGCATGGACAGGGATTGGCTCAAGAGCCGGGGCTACCCGGCACTGCGCGACTTCGCATTGTTCTATGCGGGATTCCTGCGCCCTGACGAACAGGGGGTCTGGCACGCATTTCCGTCAAACCAGGGCGAAAACGACTTCAGCCGGGAGAAGACCCTCGACCAGCCCCAGGTTGCCTGGCACGCACGCTATTGCCTGAATTGCGCGACGGAGGCGGCGGAGTTCCTCCATGTCGATGCGGAATCGGCAGGACACTGGCGGCATATTGCCCGGAATCTGGCAGTCCCCTACCCTGCGGACGAGACGCTCCCCGCAGAGTTCGCCGGCTTCGACGGACGGAGGACAACCGATGAAGTCCCGGATTTCCTCGACCCGGAAAACCGCTTCTATGCCTGGTATTCAGGGCAGACTCCATACAGGATGATGACTCTGCTCCGCCAACGGCGCTGGAATGAACGCCGCGACTATGAAATGCTCAAACGCGCAATCTCACGCTGGATATTGCCAAATGGACTTATGAGGGCAATGGCCCACTCCACACACGGATTCTGCGGCGGATGGATGGAGACGCTGGGCATGGTCGGGGTCTTCAACGATATGCTGATGCAAAGCTGGAGCGGAGTCATAGAACTGTTCCCCGGCTGGAACCGAAACCTTGACGCGGAATTCACAAGTCTCCGAGCCGACGGAGCATTCCTGGTTTCAGCCAGGCTGCGCGACCGTATTGTCACCGAGTTCAGCGTCTATTCCGAAAAGGGCGGCACATGCAAGGTCGCCAATCCCTGGAAGAAGGGGCAGGTCATGACATTCGCCTGCAATCCAGGCGAAACCAGGAAATTCCTGCCTCCGGACACGGCTGGATGACTACTGATTGATCGGCACCTCCATTGTGAAAAGTTCTCTTTTTAAAAGAGAGGTTTCGGCAAAAAGCTCTCTTTTTAAAAGAGAGGTTTTGGGTGGCAGAGGCTTGAAGGCCCAGGCACATGATGTTTGTTTTCCAATATGTCCGTCGCCCTTGAGAGCAGGTTTTACGGGAGGGCGAATCAGCCCTCCGTTGTAGCACACCTCCCCAAAGCCACAGGAGGACATGATGATGCCAGGGGTGGAGGCTTAACCGCATCCATGCCCGTAGACGCCCCACACCGTTAGAACGGCGAACCGCCTGGTGGTGTAAGAAAACTAGCCGTGAGTGGAGTGGGTCCCGGCGGGTGCTAGCTCAATCCACGGCGGAGCTATTCATCGTCATGGGAAACAGATAATTCCAATAATAGACCAGAAAAAAACTCGTCGTGGTCGCGTGAAAAGCGGTTACAGTAGCCGCCGAAGTTTTCATCAACAATGCAGCAGGGGAGTAGAAGACGATGAAATACTACGTGATTGGCAAGACCTCCACGCGCCCCCAGGACGTGCCCCTGATGAAGGAATGCGGCTTTGATTTCGCGGAATCCCCGGTGGAGTGGCTTTTGATTCCCGATGAAGGCGAGGATGCCTGGAAATCGCAGAAGGAGAAGATCCGCGAGGCGCAGAAATACATGCCCTTCCGCAGCTGCAACGGCTTCCTGCCAGGTCGTTTCCACCTGACAGGCCCCGAAACCACTGACGACGCCGCGCTGGAATACGCGCTCAAGGTCTGCCATCGGGCCGATGAAATGGGCATCCCATATCTCGTCTTCGGATCCAGCGACGCACGAAACATCCCGGAGGGATTCGACCACGGGGAGGGCATGAAGCAGTTCACGGAATTCTGCGCCAGGCTTGCGGAACGTATCTCGGACTGCAACGTCGTCGTCCTCCTGGAAAATCTCCAGCGGTCGGAGGGAAATGTCCTTAATCACCTTGCCGACAGCGTCGCCGTGGTGGATGCGGTGAACTCCCCTAAATTGCAAATGATGCTGGATGTATACCACGCATGCCAGGGAGGCGACCTTGCGGAGGATGTCCGAAAGGCTGGAAAACGCATCCTCCACGCACATGTGGCAGACCCCGCAACGCGAAACTACCCGGGATACTCGGACGCAAGCATCCACAACTATATCCAGGCGCTGAACGATATCGGGTTCCAGGGAGGGCTGTCAATGGAAAGCGGCTGGGGAACTGACGAGGCGGCATATCCGAGGCTCTTCAAAAAGGCCATCGCCACCGTCAAGGAGTGGATCGCTGAAACCCGCTGAAACCCGCAGGAGGAAGCGGCATCCTCCCAACGGGGATTATTCATCTGGCCGAAACCGCATTGGAATCACTGCGGAGGCGGGCGAATGCGGCAACCGCACCCGTTCTCTCCGCCAACGACTCCATCATCTTCCGGGGGGCGGAGGCCCTGGCCTGAATCCGCCTCCGGGCCCCGCGGCTCCCATGATTGAGAGAACCTCCTGGACTCCCTCGGAGAGCGCCGTGGCGTCAGTTCCAAGCCTGGAGCCTAGTTCCTGCAGCAGGATATTCTGAACCTCGTCCCTGAGTTCCATCACCTGCCTGAAGGATTCGCGGAGTTCCGGGGATGGCGGGCCATCCTGCATTCCCTCCCTGATTTCCTGGACGGCATTCTGGAAGTCGCTGATAGTCGCCTGCTGTTCGCCTGTCAGCTTGGAGGTATCGAGGCTGGCAAAGTATTCGTCCATCCTTTTGCGGCGGAGTTCCACCTCCTCCTGCATTCTTTGCCTGGCCTCCTGGATGCGTTCGTATGCCTCCGGGTTGCTTTCCTTGAGCTCCTCGAGGGACTGCCGTTGATGGCGCCCGCCGCCTGGCCTGCCGTCGTTGCCGGAGCGGCCGTTGTCGTTTGCGGTCATCATGAGTTGCTGGCGGAATGCTGCGTTTTCCCGTTCCAGCCTGTCTATATACGCATTCAGCCCATCGATTTCCTTCTGTGCGTCTTCAGAGGCCTCTGAGGATGGTTTTTCAGGCTCAGACGTCTGGATTGTGGCGATTTGGACCGGGGATTCATCCTCCATTGCCTCCAGTTGCAATCGGAGGGAATCGTTGATGCGGGAGAAGTAGATTGCGCTTCCGAATGCGACTGCTGCCAGCAGGATGGCCAAGGCAGTCAGCGACGCCAGTAGTCGGTTGATATTCATGCGGACTCCTTATGCTGTCGGGTGATGAAATGCTCGCTGTGGGGAATTCATTGTCCGGGACACCTGGGGAAACGCATTCGACGGAAAAATATTGCGCGCCTGCTCCACAAAGGGGGCAGACGCGCAACGGCATTTATGATTCGACACGCTTCCAGGAAGTGGATGCCATGTCGGCAACCATCCTGGAGAACCGCACTATGGATTGCGCACTACATGCGCGCCATCAATCAATGGGGTCTGGAGGGCATCGCACGCCTCGGGCGAGAAGGCGAGCTGTCCCCATCCGAGGGTTTGGATGTTCTCGAGGGCATCGCACGCCTCGGACTGGACTTCTTGGGGGACGGCGCGGCGGGCATCACGCGGTGCGGGCGCGAAGGAGCGGGCTTCGACTGGCTCGGACGGACGTAGCTGCCGCCATTGGAGGGAGTAGAGGGCTTCGAATGGCTCGGACGGACGTAGCTGCCGCTGTTGGAGGGAGGAGCGGGCTTCGAATGGCTCGGACGGACGTA
>URJM01000043.1 GCA_900548225.1 uncultured bacterium | reverse complement strand
GGTGAAAAAACTGGAATTACAACGTCATCTCGTTATGCGTTGGCGGGAATCCAGGGTTATAGGTCGCACAGCGATTCTGCCGTGCGATAGAGGACAGGAGGTGATTCACACAGGGATCGCACGGCGATTCTGCCGTGCGAGGCGCGCCCGCGCGCGCCAGCCACGCACTACATTCTACATTCTCCTCCCTATCCTCTACTACGCGGCATCCCGCCGCGCTCAACGGTAGCCCACTGCAAAGTGGCCACGCACTACATTCTACATTCTTCTCCCTATCCTCTACTACGTGGATGGAATTTGTGGAATGCGTCTGCGATTTTGGAGGTATCAGTGGAGAGATAGACCTGTGTTGTATCGATGGAGGCGTGTCCGAGGAGTTCCTGGATTGCCCTGAGGTCTGCCCCGTTTGCGAGGAGATGTGTTGCAAACGAGTGTCTCAGCAGATGTGGGTGGATTCTTTTATTGATTTCCGCGAGTCGTCCTGCCTCTTCGACGACTCCCCACAATGTCCGTCGGTTCATCTGTCTTCCGCGGATGCTCACCATCAGATACGGGCATCTGCCTGTCACATCCAGTGCCGCCCTTCCCTGTTCGAGATAATCCTGCATAGCCCTTGCGGCCTGTGCATCGAATGGGACGAGCCTTTCCTTGTCCCCCTTTCCGCGCACCCTCATCACCCCTTCGGCGAAGTCAATTGCCGCGAGCTTTAGGTCGCACAACTCCGAGACCCTGATTCCCGACGCATAGAGGAGTGCCAGTGCTGCCCTGTTCCGGAGATATTTCGGGGCGGACTTTTCATCCGGGGGGCAATCGTATGCCGTCAGCAGCCGTGACACCTCTTCGACGCTGAGGCATTCCGGGATTTTCGCCGTCAGCTTTGGTGCGCTCATCACCTCCGTCACATCCGCCTCCAGACATTGTGTTAGCACGAGGAACCGGAAGAACATCTTGACCGAGACCAGCTCCCTTGCCCGGGACCTTTCCGACATTCCCCGTTTTCCCTCCTCTGCCAGGAAGTCGCGGATTATTTCCCGTGTGACCTCTGCGGGAGAGGTGATCTTCCTTGCCTCGAGAAACCTTCCGAAGATAACCAGGTCGCTCCGATATGAGAGGATTGTCTTCCGTGAGAGTCCCCGCTCAAGCGAAAGGTATTCGCAGAATTCCTTCAGATGTTCGAGAGAGGATTCCAGCATCGTGGCCGTGTCGTGGTGTTGGGTTTTCTTTCCTTATAATCCTTTTAATAAATGTACACGCGCGTACCTAGAATGCACGGACCTGTGCGATATCCGATGCGTTTGTGAGGACCATTGCGAGGCGGTCGAGTCCGATTGCGGTTCCTGCGCAGAGCGGAAAGCCGTTCCAGAGTGCGTTCATATATGCCTGGTCCATTGGGTAGACCTGTCGTCCCTCGGAGTTGCGCAATTCCGCAGTCTTCTGGAAGCGCACTTCCTGGTCTGCCGCGTCGGCGAGTTCTGTGCATGCGTTCCCGATTTCCAGTCCTCCGACGTAGAGTTCCCAGCGTGCGACCGTGTCCGTCCTGCCCTCGAGCGGTGCGGAGAGTCCGCTGCATTCCCTGGGGTATTCCGTCAGGAAGAGCGGGCGTTTGATTCCGAGGTGTGGTTCCACCTCCAGGCAGAGTGCCTCCTCGAAGCGTCCCTGGTCGATTGCCTCCCGCAGTGTGCATCCTGCGTATCGTGCGAATGCCTCCTCCACGGTCAGTCGTTCCCATTTGCCTGAGAAATCCACCAATTCCCCCCTGAACGGTATTGTCGTGCGTCCGGGGTTTGTGGCCTCGAGGGCGAGTGCGACCATTCCCTGGGCGTCGTCCATGAGAGTCTCCCAGGTGCCGCCGACGCGATACCACTCCAGCATTGTGAACTCCTCCCGGTGGTGGTCTCCGGACTCGCCCGCCCTGAAACATGGTCCTATCTCGAAGATGCGCTGGAATCCTGCCGCAAGCAGCCGTTTCAGGCGCAGTTCGGGAGATGTCCGCAGCCAATGGCCTGTGCCGGACTCCACCGCGTCGATGTAATCCTCCAGAGCGGGATCCGGAATGCGGACGGAGGACTCCACCTCCAGGAATCCCTCCGAGGCAAACCAGCGGCGCAGGGCCGCCATCATCGAGGCGCGGCGGACCAGGCGCTCCCGCAGCCCCTGGAGGCGTGCCGCGTCAGTCCTCGCCGACTCGAAATCACGGTCGAAATGTAATTTGCACATACGTCCAGGAATAAAAAAAGCCGCTGTTTTTACGCAGCGGCTCCACACACAACAGAGGAGGAAAATATGGTGCCTTCGCGGAGATTCGAACTCCGGACCAATTGATTAAGAGTCAACTGCTCTACCAGCTGAGCTACGAAGGCATCCTTAAAAACTAAGGAGAAGAAATGGAACGGCGCTAAAGATAATGTTCCTTCCGCAAATTGCAAGCGGGAAAAAAGAAAAACATGAAATGTCGACTCCTCATTTTTCCTATTGGGCTTTCCATTTGTCACGCAGGAGGCTTCTGTTATCCAGAATCAGCCAGATGAAGTCCAGTTCCTGTGTAATCATCGCCTTGTCCCGGCGTGCAACCCATTCGCGCATCCAGGCGAACCGCAGCGCGGCGATTTGGTCTGGCAGGAAATGCCACTCTTCGGTCGTCAGGAAGCCTGCCCTTTGGAGAGTTCCGATGAACTCCGCCGCCATTGGCCCCGTGAGGAACGCCGGGTCGTCCATTCCCAGGCATCCGAGGATGTTCGCCGCGTCATAGCCGGCAGGTTTTCGCCCGCAGAATTCCCAGTCGATTACGCCGTTGACCGCCTTCTCTCCCCAGAGGAGGTTTCCCGGGTGGAAGTCTCCGTGGCAGAATGGCGTCCGTGCCTGTGCCTCGAACTCCCCGTAGCCTTGAAGTGCCTGGACCATTGGCGCCATATCCGTGACGAGTGCGGGGAGTTGCCGCTGGAAGTGCGGCATGAGATGTCCGATGTAGTGCATCAATCCGAATGGATGCCCTGTCGTTCCTGGAAATCCCGATTCCTGCGAGAGTTCCCTGAGCCGGACCAGGAACTCCGCGGCGGCGCCGCCCCGCCATGCGTCCAATGCGTATGTCTCCCGGGGGAGCGGTTCTCCTGGAATCCAGCGTCTGAGCTGCCAATAGTGTCCTTCGTGGACATATCCGAGGGAGCCTGTGCGCGTGTAGAGCCAGGGTGAGATTCCGCGGAGCCCCCGGTCGGCAAGATATGCCAGTGAATACGCCTGGCGTTCCCGTGCCTCCCGGTTTGCAAGGGGAAGCATCTCGATGACGAACAGTTCGCCCGCCGTGCTTTCCAGGACTTCGCGCTTGACGGCGCGGTCGGGGCTGCCTGCGATGTGGAGGTCGGGACGGCAGAACTTCAGGTCAAAACCCCATTGCGAGAAGATAAGTTGGAGATTTTCAGCCATTTCTGTAGACCTTTTGCATGCGGTTTGCAGGTAGATGCGGGGCGATTGAGTAGATGAGGATGAACATCATCACGCCTGCCAGCGCCAGGATTCCCCGGGGGCCGAAGTGGAGAAGCCTGAGGAGCCAGAGTGCAAGGCTTCCGAGCAGCATTGCCACCGAGTCGAGGGCGCTTGTCGCTGCCAGGAGGCGTCCCCGCGAGCCCTCTGGCGAACGATGCTGGATTGCAGTGGAGAGGGGCAGCTGGTAGAAGCCGCCGAAGAAGCCTGCGGTGAATGTCAGGACAAATGCGCAGGGCTTGATTCCACCGAGGAAGCCCAGGAGGATGAGGGTCGCGCTCATGATGAGGCCGCCCTGGATTGAGAGCCTGTATGGAATGTCTCCCTTCGCAAGCGAGGCGACGACTACGCATCCAAGGCCGATGCCAAGTCCCATCGCTGCCTGGACAAGACCCACCATCTGGTCGCTGCCGCCCAGGGTTATCTGGACAAGCTGGACAAGCACCAGCTGCGCGAGGGTGCCCAGGAACCAGAAGAGCGAATTGCCTATGACAGCCGTGATGAGCACCTTGTCGTGGCTCATCTCCTTCAACGCCTGGATGTGGGGGGAAATAATGCGGAGGCACCTGAACTCCGGATTGTCGGCGTGGGGACGCGTAGGCGTGATGAAGAGGCTTGTAAAGGTGCCGAGGATGGCGAGGAAGACGCAGATTGTCATTCCTCCCTGGAATGTGGAGAAGAAGGAGGTCTCGATGCCCGCGATTGCGCCCCCCGCCCAGCCGCCCATGATGATGGCGACGAAGGTGCATAGCTGGGTGGCGCCGTTTGCGGCGGCGAGCCTCTTCGGAGGATTCGTCTCAGGCAGGAATCCGTATTTTGCGGGGGCGAAGAAGGCGCTCTGCGTCCCCATGCAGAAGAGGACCAGGAGCATTGCGGCCGGATGACCCTTGATTGCGAAGAGCGCCCCCATGGACATGATGAGGATTTCGGCGACCTTCGTCCACACCATCACGACCTTCTTTGAGACGCGGTCCGCCAGATATCCTGCCAGTGCGGAGAAGAGGAGATAGGGCAGGCAGAAGCACGCACCCGCCATGGAGAGGAAGGCGGCCGCCGAGGAACTCTCCGTGCCAAGCGCAAGGGAGACGTGGCAGATGACCAGGAGCTTGCAGACATTGTCGTTCAACGCCCCAAGGAAAAGCGTCGCCAGATAGGAGACGAAGCCAGGTTTTGCAAGATGGCTCTTCATCGTGGCATGGGCGGGCGCGGAGCGCCGAAGCCCAGGAAGCAGTCTTCGGGATAGGTGATCTTCCGGTTGCAGGAGGAGTTCTCCAGCAGAAGAATCCGCGACTGGGGAAGAAGGGCGCGGACGAGGGACGCGTCGTCGCTGAAATCCCCGGGGGAGTCGTGCCAGCGGCTGTATGCGCCAATCAGGACTTCGCGCCTGAACACCTGGGGCGTCTCTGCCCCACGGAGGGATGGACGCGCGGGAGTCGAAAGAAGCTCCCCCTCCGGGGAGACGCAGTGGATTGTGTCGGCGACTGGATGGACTGGAACAACGCCGTCGGCGCCGCTCTCCACCAGACGGCGCCAGCACGAAAGCAGCAACCCGTAGGTCGCCAGCGGCCGGGCCGCGTCATGAACCGCAATCCACGGAGACGAATTGCCGGACTCCGCCAGCGCACACAGGCCGTTCCAGACAGACTCGCTGCGGGACGCGCCGCCAGGCGCCCACAATACATCCACCTGCGGAGGCAACAACCCCTCCAGCGCACAACGGCACTTTGTCGAGACGACGAGGCGCACGCCGGCGCCCAGGATGTTCCCCAGGCAACGCGCGAATATCGGCTCCCCGTCACCCGCAAGCCTGGACAAAAGCTTGTTGCCACCAAAGCGACAACCCGACCCTCCAGCCGCAACAACGACGGCGATGTCCGGAATTGTCGCAAATTGTTCATTCATCCTATCTCTTTCTCCTGCTCTTCCTGCCGTGGATGTGGTCGATCATCCCTGTCGCATACATCATGTCCTGGGCTTCGACTTCCTTCGAGTCACGGGATGCCGCCTTGAGCCTTGCGAGGACGACGGCGATCTTCCAGGTTGACAGCAGCGCGTCGATTCCGTCGTGGAAGCTCTTTCCGTAATGTGCTGCTCCGAAGAACTGCCGGCTTTCGAGTTTTGCGGCCAGGAATCTCCGATATGGCCCCCATGCGTCCGCGGCCAGTGGACGCCATCTCTCCCCATCGAAGAGCCCTGCCCTTCTGACCGGGATGTCGGGCTGTTCTGGTCCGAATGTGCGCGGATTTCCGAATCCGAAGAGGAATTTGAAGGACTTGGCCGTGTTGTGGAGCCGTGCCTTCATGGAGAAGTCGGGCACCTGCCTGTCGTATCTGAGGCAGTCCAGCATCTCCTGGCGCAGGCGGACCCGGTCAGGCCAGAGGAATCCGATGGACCCCTCGTCGGCGGTGACGTCGCCGAGGGCCTTTTTCAGCATCGTCGGCAGGACGGTCTTCAGCGTCTCCAGGTCGTTGAGGAACGAGGCGCCGAGATAGCGGAGGCGCCTGCACACCAGGAGAAGCGCGGGGACAGGCGTCTGGGTGTTGAGAAGCGCATCCCTGATAAAGTCTGCGATGGCCTCGACGGCCTCCCGCGTCAATCCGTCAAGCTGCTTTTCCGTGAACGGCGGCGGCAGCGGCGGCATCAGGGGGTCGCCTAGTATCTCCTCCAGTTCTATGCGGTAGTATCCGAGGTTTTCCCCGGAGTCCTGTTGTATGGAGGGGCAGTCGAAGCGGGCGGCGACGGTGATTTCGTCGTCGAATGTCCTCATGAACTCGAAGGGATATGCGCGGCAGGAGATGGTCTTGCACTTGCTTCCGAAGGAGGCGTGCATCTTGCAGCGCACCCCATCCTCCAGGAAGACGCACTCCCCCGTCCGCTTGTCCGCCTTCAAATAGGAACGCCCCCCAATCACCGAATAGCACTGGAGCTTCTGGTCCGACGCACGGCGCCAGGGAAGCTTCGATATCGCCTCAATCTCCAACGACGAAATCGGAATCAGGAACCGACGACAGCACCGCCCACACTGCTGGCACTTGTAACGCTGTGTGGCTAGACGAATCACGGTTGCAATCTGAAGTGGAAACGGGACAATGTGGCGGATTGGAGGAACAACGCGGAGGGACGCGCCCTGGCCGTGGGACAAGGCGGAGCGCAGGGGTGGACATCAACCCCGGCACCCCGCCCCTGGGGCCTAGCGGGCGGGAGCCTCGATGACGTCGAAGCCCGTGAAGGGCCTGAGGACTTCGGGAACGACCACCGACCCGTCCTCGCGCTGGAAGTTCTCCAGCATCGCGCAGACCACGCGGTCGGTAAGGCCGGTGGCGCTGATTGTGTGGACAAAGCCCTTGCCGCCATTGCCGTCCTTGTAGCGGATGTTGAGGCGGCGGCTCTGGAAGTCGGTCAGGTTCGAATTGCTGGTGACCTCACGGTATCCGTTGTAGCCCGGGAACCAGGCCTCGCAGTCGTATTTCTTGTAGGCGGGAGCCCCAAGGTCGCCAATGCAGACGTTCACCACGTGGTAGGGGACGCCAAGCTGCTGGAGGAGATACTCCTCGTTGGCAAGGCACTCCTCGTGGCACTTCGGAGAATCCTCCGGACGGCAGAAGATGATCTGCTCGACCTTGTGGAACTGGTGGACGCGGAAGATGCCGCGGGCCTCCTTGCCGTAGGAGCCCGCCTCGGTGCGGAAGCAGGGGGTGTAGGCGGTCAGGCGCTCGGGAAGCCTGGCGGCGTCCATCACCTCGTCGGCATGGAATCCAACCAGCGTCTGCTCGGCCGTGCCGATGAGGCAAAGGTCTTCGTTGCCGATGGGGTAGATCTGGTCCTTGAAGAAGGGCAGGTATCCGGTTCCGAAGAGGGTGCGGGACTTGGCCGCGCAGGGGGACATCATCATCGTGAAACCGCGCTTGACCAGCTCCTTCTGCGCCCAGAAATACATCGCCTGGGTCAGCATGGCGCCCTTCCCCACCCAGTAGTAGAAGCCGCTCTGGGCGACCTTCGAACCGCGCTGCGTGTCAATGATTCCGAGAATCTCGCCAATCGCCTGGTGGTCACGGGGCTGGAAATCGAAGACGGGCTTCTCGCCGACGACCTTCACCTCGACGTTGTCCGCGTCGCTCTCCCCGTCCGGGGTGTCGGGGGACTGGAAGTTCGGAAGCCAGGTCAGCTTCTCCTCGACCTGCGCCTTCAGCTCGTCCTGGAGCTTCTCCTTCTCCGAAAGCTCGACCTTCATCGCCTTGACCTGCTCCCGCGCCGCGGGATTGCTCTGGCACTCCTTGGAAAGGCGGTTCCGCTCGGCGCGGAGGTCCTCCGTCTCACGGACAAGCTTCAAATACTGCTGGTCCAGATCGTGCAGCGCATCGATGTCCACATCGTACTTGCGCTTGGCGCAGTTCTCCTTGATCAGCTCGGGATTTTCACGAAGTATCTTGATGTCAATCATTGTTGTTTATTATTCTCCTGGATTTGGAGGAACTCGGGAAACTGGATGCGACCCGGCGGCGCCTAGCCGGCGATGCGCCTGGCCACCGATGCCTCGTAGGCGTCGAAGTCGCCGACGGAAATCTGGGCGACGCCCTCGGCGATTGCCGCCTCGGCGACCTTCCGCGCCACGTGGGGCACGACGCGCGGGTCGAAGGGCTTCGGAATCACATACGACTCCTTCAGCGGATCCGCGCCGTCGAAAAGACCTGCCGCCGCATCCCCGGGATACGCCGCCACAAGAGCATCGCGAACCGCACCCTCCACGGGCATGCGGGCAATCTCCGCCAGCGCGTATGAGGCGGCCATCTGCATCCCAGGCGTAATGTCCTTCGCACGGACATCCAATGCGCCACGGAAAATCCCGGGGAAGCCAAGGACGTTGTTGATCTGGTTCGGAAAGTCGGTGCGCCCGGTGCCGACGACCGCGGCGCCCGCAGCCTTCGCTATCTCTGGCATGATCTCGGGAACGGGATTCGCCATCGCAAAGACCACCGCGCCAGGAGCCATGGAACGAACCATCTCCTCTGTGACGCAATTCGCAACGGAACAACCCAGGAAGACGTCCGCGCCCCTCATGGCATCCGCAAGGCAGTGGATGTCAGTGCGGGGCGTCCCCAATGCACGCTTCGAGTCGTTGGACGCATTCTCACGGGTGATGACCCCCTTGGAGTCGCAGACGACTACGTTCTCACGCTTGACACCGGCCTGGATGTAGAACTCAAGGCAGGAGAGCCCCGCGGCGCCGGCACCGTTGCCGACGACCTTGAGGGACGAAAGTGGCTTCCCGGTGAGGAGCGCCGCGTTGAGGAGCGCAGCCAGGGAGATGATGGCGGTGCCGTGCTGGTCGTCGTGGAAGACGGGGATTCCCATGCGCTTCTTGAGGGTGGTCTCCACCTCGAAGCACGCCGGTGCCGCAATGTCCTCCAGGTTGATGCCCCCAAAGGAGGGCTCCAGGGTCTCGACTGCCGCAATCAGCTTCCCGGCATCCGTCTTCCCGTCCTCACGGAAGACCTTGCCCAGGCAAATCGGGACTGCGTCAATGTCGGCAAAGCGCTTGAAGAGGACGGACTTGCCCTCCATGACTGGGAGCCCCGCCTCGGGGCCAATGTTGCCAAGGCCCAGGACGGCCGTGCCGTCGGAGACCACCGCCACGGTGTTGCCCTTGCCAGTGTAACGGTAGACTTCCTGCGGGGATGCGTGGATCTCAAGGCATGGCTTCGCAACGCCAGGAGTGTAGGCAAGGGAGAGGTCGTGTTGGGTCGCACAGGGCTTGGACGCCCTGACCTCCAGCTTCCCCGGGACGGGGGTGCTGTGGTATGACAATGCTTCTGCGTTGAGGTCCATTGATTCTTGGTCTTCGCTGGGTGAATAAGGTGCCGCACCACCCTGTGCAAGCACAGGTCGGTTACTATAAATTGCATTGCCAACATTGCGCATGGGATTATATTATGCGGAATTGCCGCGGGACACAAAGTAAACAGGCTCCAAGTCGCTGGAGACAAGCCCGTTTCACATGACGCCACGCAAGGGAAAACGGGGACGCACGCCACCGCACAGGACGGCGCTCCAATCAGTCGATTTAACTCCAACCCACACAGGAAGACAACCAGAATGAACGAAGAATATTTGCGCCAGGCAGTCGCCAAGAGCAAGGAAATGTGCGCGGAACGCGGAGAGACCTTCGACCTCAGGCTCTTCATCACGGGAGTCTCAAAACGCGCTGTCCAACTCGGAAAGGGATACCGCAGGCTCATCCCGCTCACTCCGGGCGATGACACCCCCCTCCTGGATCTCGCACTGCGCGAGGTCGCGGCGGGTAAGATCATCATCGAAAAGGGAGACTACCATGCAATCGAGCAGGCGGAACGCGAGAATACCGAAATCGCATCCGTCAACGACTAGGCATCTTCCACATACAGCACTCAGGGAATCCCCGGCCGCACCACGCGACTGGGGATTTTTTCTTTTCACCCGTCACGCAGAAAGACACAGGCTCCTCCCCCGACCCCTGATGAGGCAAGCCCGCCGAAATCCGCCACTTCCTGATAGACGCACCCACCCAACGATTGTCCGCACAAAGAAGCCACTTTTCATCACAGGCTCCCCCTCGGCAGGAGACCTGCCGGGTGCCTCCGCCTCCTGTATATTACTTGAGGGATAGAATCCAGGAGGTCGCTTGACAATACACCATGTCTGCGTGTTCTCCTTCTCTTCTCCGATGAATCCGGAAACACCCCTTCAAATCGGAACGCACCTAATAAACTGCATGCAAATGGCCGTCATGCCATTTAATCAATTATTCGCTAAGACAGCTTCGCGGATTCAGGGATGAAAAGACTCCTTTCAATTGTACTTGTATTGATGCTGGCCTGTCAGTATTATGCCATTGGCTATCAGACAGGAGGCATGAATGCCAAGTATGGAGCCTACACCGGCAATCATGCAGTTGGAAAGGAGGATGTTTTATTTCAGAAACACCTTTCTGAGGCAAGGGACAGATTCAATATGTCCTGGGGTGAGTTTCTGCATAGCCAGGAATATGGAAAAGCCCTTTCAGAGTATGTGGCCGGCCTCAATTTGGCAGAGGACATTACACAGGACAGAATCGTTCAATGCTCAAGACGCCTGAATGAATTGTTCAGCAAGTATAGGAATGCGTGGATTTCAAGACACCGGGCGAAATTGGCAACTACAGGAAGCACAGTAAAGCTTACTGCGCTGGTCAATGGAGAGGGATGGGTTGCCTTCCAGGGGACAATTAGGGAGATAGACGATTCTTCTGTAACCCTTGCCCTAAGGGATCGGGTTAGGATAATCCCGTTTGATTGCATCGCCCCGCAGCAGTTGCGGTTCTTTTCAAAAGCAAAGAATGAAGAGTATAATTCCACTATTGACGATGCATTTGCCAACCTGATAGGGAAACATGGCAACGAAAAGCAGGAAATCGAGAGGCTCGAGCTTGCTCTCAAGGAGTATGACAAGGATATCAATTTCCAACTTAAACAGAAGTATGGAACTTCAGGAGATGGATTAGAGCATTCGGAAGAATTACTACGATCGGAGACAAGAAAAGCAGAGGCTGAAGCCGCAATTCAGGATTTAAGGGAATCCCAGGCATTCTTCCAGTCTCTCCATGACACTCTTTCTTCATTTGTTTGATTGACATATCGGATGTCGACGGGAAAGTCAGAGATAGTGATTTAGCGTATACGCATTCATTTGATCTCGGCATTGGAATGCTTAGGATAACGGCAATTAGCGGCTCCTCCCTTAAGAGAGCATACAATGCCTACCTGGGCAAGGGGCCTGACTTTGAAGAGCAATGGTTGAAAAACAGCTTTATCACCTGGCTCGGAGATGATTTGAAGGTGTATTGCAAGGACGGGGAATGGTATGCCTTTTCTGTTGAGGACAATGCGCAGTTGCTTAGGAAGCTTGATGATAAATGGAGTGCCCTAGACAGTTCAATGCCATTTTCTTCTCCTGTTGTAAGCAAGGATAAAGCCATTTCCAATGAAGATGGCGGAATGGGAAACAGTTATAAGGACGCTGGTTCCCTTGCAAAGGACGTAGGGGAAAAAGACACTCCCTCCCCTCCCGAAAAGAAGCTTTCCGCAGGATTGGAAGCTGGTCTGGTTTTCTCTTCTGAGGAATTGTCGTCAAATCGTGAATTGGTTTTTGATTATCAAGCAAACGGCTTCACTTGTATGTTTATCATATCAGGCGATCCTTCAGAAGACACATACGAATTGCAATTGGATTGCCTGGGTGGACAAGTGACAACTCGATGGAATTCAGACACTGTCGAGATTAGAAGTGAAATAGACGCGCAGTGGCATGGCGGTTCTTCGTTTTACTCCTTTGCTATCGAAGAATCAAATGCACATGCCTTTTTAGTGACAGCTTCTTCGAACGATATCAGGGTATATGTCGATGGCCGTTTGACTGGCATCTGTACGGGAAGCGGTTTTTATGAGAATACGAGAATCCGCCGTGTTGCGTCAAATACATCATCCATTGCCAACTTCCTTCTGTGGAACAGGAGTTTGTCTAGGGTGGAGGTATATGAGGCCTTCAAGCAGTTATCGGATATCAGAGAGGAGCAAATGCCCCTTATTGCTCCATTTTACCCCATTACTCGATCTCCCAAGGAAGTTGTAACTAATAATGCAGAGAATAGGCAAATAGAGGTGAATAAGCCTAAAACAAGTCCCAGTCCCAGACAAACAGTTGACACGCATAGTGTCAAGGGAGGCAGATTTCAGGGGCTTCCGCTGGAATTGAATATCACGAATGACGGCGTATGGGATAGCATGTGCAGCACGGAATACGTCGGGGCATACTATCTGAATACGACGGGGCAAAATGCAGGATATTATGTCAACAAAACAGGAAACGTGCGCTTCCCGGCATCCCCATCCCGCAGCACAATGATTTGCTCTTCATCATATAGGGTCTATTTTGCGGACTTCCCATTTGCAAGTGAAATTGAAACGGGAGGAGGTAGCTGGTTCTCTAAGCGCGATGATTTTATTTTCTGTAGGAATAACAGTATTAAAAGCGCTTCTTTCTGTGGAACCAAATTTTCAATCAGGAAAGGAAATATGCGTGGCATTGGCTCCGTGGGGACAGCTAAACTCCTTTACACGGGAAAGGAGGAGTCGGTGGACGATGGTGGCATTGGCTCCGCAGGAACAGCCAACATTGGTTCCGCAGGGGCAGCCAGCATTGGCTCCGCAGGGGCAGCCAGCATTGGCTCCGCAGGGGCAGCCAGCATTGGCTCCGTAGGGACAGCCAGCATTGGCTCCGTGGGGACAGCTAAACCCCTTCCAGTCATATCCCCCCAGATATCGAGCTGGGTGACACTGTTCCTGTGGTGAGAACCAAGTGCTGGCCACCATTTTAAATACCGGCTCGTCCCCCATAAGGGCAGGAATAGAACCACAAGTAGACACGATATCTTCCGCGTGCATTCCCGCTTCCAGAACTGCCCTGAATTAGCCCGACTGCCCCACTTTTTAGTGTATTTCGTGGTTCTATTACCCTCCGTCGCTGAGTTTTCAATCCACATCCACAGCGGGCATGGAATGTGGAATCCAATGCATCTATCTCCCAGACAATCGTTCAGAACTCAAAACGCAAACCGCATAGCAGTGGCAGGATATTAGCCGTGGATGGAGTGAATGCTGCAAATTATTCATGCAGCCTGCGGCAGGAGGCGAAATCAGATCCAAGGTGGAGCTTTCCTTGAAGCTGAGCCCACCTTCGGACAGGAGTCCGAAGGCTAGCGGGACAGGCAGGAAGAAGAAGGCCATGGCGGAACGCCGCCATGGCCGCGACAACGAAAGGAGAAGACGAAAATGCCTTCATTCAAGGACACGGAGGGGAGGGTCTGGACCCTCAGGATAACAGTCGCGGCAATCCGCAGGATCAAGGACATCGCGGGGATAGACCTGGGGGACTTCTCCGTCTTCGGCGAGGAGTCGCCGCTTGCGTCGCTTTCCGACGACTGCCTCAAGATGGCAAGGGCCGTCTATGCGGCCGTCCTCCCGGAAGCAGAGAAGCGGAACGTCTCAGAGGACGCGTTCCTGGACGCCCTGTCCGGGGACTGCATCGAGCAGATGTCCAACGCCTTCCTGGAGGGTCTCGCGGATTTTTCCCCAGGCCTTCAGGGGAAGATACTCCGCCGAGTCCTGAAGGCTTCCGAAGGGCAGAGGGAAAGGCTCTGCAGACAGGCGGAGGAGGAGGTCGGCAAGACTCTCGAGACCTTCTTGGAAGATGCTACGAACTCGCCGGAATAGCCGGAGTGCAGCCGGACGACATGAGCATGCGCCAGCTGGCGGACATGGCGAGGGCAAGGCAGAAGGACGAATGGACGAGGACGGCGAACATACTCTCCCTCGTCTACAACATGAACAGGTCGGAGAAGTCGCCCAGGCTTTCGCCTGACGACTTCAACCCCTTCCGCGAAGGGAAAGGCGGAGTGCCGATGGTGGCGAAGACGCCAGGAGAAGCCGCGGAGTTCTTCAAGGCAATGGCGGGAGGGTAGCGTTACATGAACCCAATAGGAGTCATCTCGCTTGGTCTCCTGCGTTCGAGTGCAGCCCTCATCACTCCCTTTTCGGTAAGGTGTGCCACGACCCCAAAGTCCAGTCCGTAGTACTTCAATTCATAGTGGTCGACAAAGGTGGGAATTGGATTTGGTTCGCCAGGAATCTCCACGACATAGTCAAACGCCTCCTTTGCATTTTTTGGATCCTGGAGAAGTTCAACGACCTTTCGGTGAAGACGACCAAAGAGAATGCCAACCTTTTTCCCGCTCTTATTCTCCGTGATGTAGAAGTTCCCACCTGCCTTCCAGTAGGTTATATGCACTGTAAACAACTTTTCCATTTTAACCTCCTATGCTGTTCAAGCGGAATCTGATGTTAACCTAATGCGAAAATGCCAAATTACAGTTTGTCAAACGACAGATATTCAGCATTTGCCCTCCTGAAACTTGTTGTCGACAACAAGGATTTCAAGGAGGCAATGAGTGAAGTGCATGAAAAACTAGACCGATATGCAAAGAAATGCCTGTATATCGGGCAGAACCTAGAGACGGTCGGGCGTTCCCTGGTGGCGCCCCTGTCGGCTGCCACGGCTGTATTCTCCGACTTCGACGACAAGATGCGCCGTGTCGCGGCCGTGACGGGGGCAGGACGGGCGGCGACGGTGGCGACCCCAAAAGAGGCGGCGGAAATCTTCAAGGCACTGGCGGGAGGAATGGGAAGATGAAACGGCGGTCACTTGACACCGGCACGGAAGAGTTTCTCGTGATACTTCTTTGTTCTTCCTACTTCGTTCATTTCCAGGTATAGGACGGGTGCTCTAAATCTTTCGTCATACTTGACCTTGTATGCGGTTCCATAGACACCAAGAATTGGATAACTCTCAACTATCTCAATTTCTTCAGCTAGCTCTTTAATAGCCCCGTCGAATCCAAGAAAGGCATCATAGCGATCGTCTACGCAATATACCCTACCAGTTAGTCGGTCTGTAACCCTGTATCTGGTTCCATCGTAACTAAACACCTCTACAAGATACCGCCTCATGTTTCTCTTTCCTTCCTTGTTAATAATGTAGCATAGAATTATGAACAAGCCATCTCCCAGCGATAGGTATTCTGCATATTCTCTCCTGCAAATTGTAGTCAATTCGCAAAAATTTATTGAGGATCTTGACAAGGCAGAAGGCAGGTTTACGAAATTTGCTAAGACATGCGCAAAATTTGGCACTCCCCTCCAGGAATTAGGTGAAACCGCATTCGCGCCCTTTGCGAAGGGTGCGTCCGTCTTCGCGGCCTTCGACGACGTGATGCGGCGCGTCGGAGCCGTCACCGCCGCATCGGTGGAAAAGCTGTCGGCATTGGGCGACCTGGCGAAGGGCCTGGGCGCATCCACCGCCTTCACCGCCGCCCAGGTCGCCGCCGGAATGCAGTCCCTGGGCATGATGGGCTTCTCCACCGAGGAGATCAGGGCATCCACAGCCGCCATTATGAACCTTTCCCAGGCGACGGGCACGGAGCTTGCCGTCGCAGCCACCATCGCCGCCAACAACCTGCGGGTATTCGGGATGGGGGCGAAGGACATCGGCAAGGTGTCCGACTACCTGGCGGCCACCGCCAACGGCTCGGCGCAGACTCTCACTGGCCTCGGGGAGGCCTTGAAGACCGCCGGACCCGCCGCCGCCTCGGTCGGACAGACCGTCCGGCAGACATCCGCCGCCCTTGGCGTCCTGGCCAACATGGGCATCCGCGGAAGCGTGGACGAGGACGGCGAACATACTCTCCCTCGTCTACAACATGAACAGGTCGGAGAAGTCGCCCAGGCTTTCGCCTGACAACTTCAACCCCTTCCGCGAAGGGAAAGGCGGAGTGCCGATGGTGGCGAAAACGCCAGGGGAGGCCGCGGAGTTCTTCAAGGCAATGGCTGGAGGCTAAAAATTCATCGGCTCAAATGGGGTGATTCGGACAACCCTTCCGCCTCCCATCTCCATTGATTTTCTCATTGCCCCCTTTTCAGTCAAGACTGCACGGACATCAAATTCAAATCCATCGTCAGTATGGAATATCTCATAGCGTTCTACGAACTCGGGTATTGGATTCGGCTCATCAGGGATCTCTAGAACAAAATCGAATGCATCCATTGCGTTTGCATTGTTCCCAAGATAATCAACCATCCTTTTTCGTGCAGCCCCGAAAAAAATGCCAACCTTCTTGCCAGTGGAATTCTCTGTGATATAGAATTTTCCGTTGATTCGCCAGTTCTGAATATGGACAGTGAATAGTTTTTTCATTGATTCCTCCTCTAAGTTAACAACACTAATGATTTAGCACAAGAATGAAAACATATCCAGGTGCCAGTGATAGATACTCGGCTTATGCCCTTTTGCAGCTTATTGTTGACAATGGCAATCTGGAGGGAATGTTAAATGAATCAAGAAGGAAGATTATAGAGTTTGCAAAGAAAACCCTCACGATCGGGCAGAACCTAGAGACGGTCGGGCGTTCCCTGGTGGCGCTCCTGTCGGCCGCCACGGCGGTATTCTCCGACTTCGACGACAAGATGCGCCGTGTCGCGGCCGTGACGGGGGCAGGACGGGCGGCGACGGTGGCGACCCCAAAAGAGGCGGCGGAAATCTTCAAGGCACTGGCGGGAGGAATGGGAAGATGAAACGGCGGTCACTTGACACCGGCACGGAAGAGCCATCTATGGAATTTCTCTGTTAACCCTACGCCGTTTAGTTTTAGGAATAGTTCTGGCGCTTTTGTCAGGCTGTTTCTTCGGAGTTTGTATTCCGTCCCATAGAGTCCTAGGAAGCGTGACGATTCTACGATTTCAACTTCAGATGCAAGCTGTTGAATTGTTCCTGGATAATCCTTGAATGCAATTTGTTCTGCTCCTATCCCATAGTGTTTCCCAGTCAGTCTATCGTCTACGGTGTATTCGCTTCCGTCAAACTCGTAAACTGTCACAAGGTAGCGTTTCATTTCTTAACCTCCTTCCGATAATGTAGCACATAAATATGAATAAACCCTCTCCCAGCGATAGATACTCTGCATATTCTCTCTTGCAAATTATTGTTGATTCGGATAAATACTTTGAAAAAATACAATCCGTAGAGGGCAGGTTTACGAAGTTTGCTAAGACATGCGCAAAATTTGGCACGCCCACCCAGGAGATGGGGGAGGCGATGTTCGCGCCATTTGCGAAGGGGGCGTCCCGTCTTCGCTGCCTTCGACGACGTGATGCGGCGCGTCGGCGCCGTCACCGCCGCATCGGTGGAGAAGCTGTCGGCATTGGGCGACCTGGCGAAGAGCCTCGGCGCATCCACCGCCTTCACCGCCGCCCAGGTCGCCGCGGGGATGCAGTCTCTTGGCATGATGGGCTTCTCCACCGAGGAGATCAAGGCGTCCACCGCCGCCATTATGAACCTTTCCCAGGCGACGGGCACGGAGCTTGCCGTCGCAGCCA
>URJM01000042.1 GCA_900548225.1 uncultured bacterium | reverse complement strand
CGCCGACGATAGTTCCCGTGCCAACCTGCGCCGCCACGGCCGCGCAAAGGGCCTGGAAGGAGCTGATGCCGCTGTCATGGCGCTTCCCGTTCAGGGTGACCTCGCCAATCACCTTCTTGAGGTCCTTCCTGTAGAAGAGATGGCGCTGAATCAGCTTTGTCCTGACTGTGAAAAATATGCCCGTGCCTACCAAAAGAATCATCAGGACATAGTCCGACAAATAGCTGTTGACAGTCTGGACTAACGACAGTAGCTTTTCCATCTGAGGCCTCTTCTTCCTTCCTGGTTCACCAGGATGCTGATGCGACTTGACACAAAAAAAACAGCGCCTGCCGAATGACGGCACCGCTGCTCTGGAGTCAGTCAGGCTTCCGAGGCGGAAACCCGAAAGGGAAAAACCTTCAAATGAATGAACTCCTTCCTTTGGCCTGAGAGATTCAGTCGGCTATATGCCGCCCTTGGCGGCAACGACGACCTTGCACCTTCGGCACCCTTGCACGCCCAAAATGGAACCGCGCCAGGGATTCTCCAGAGTATCCTCCTCCGACAGTCTGAAAAGGACATTCTGTCGGAATCAACGGAACGGCGCATAATCTATATCTCCCGCAACAAATTGCAACGGGCACGAAGGGGCTTATGCCGAATTGCGCCTGAGTCTGAGGGCATTTGAGACGACAATGAGGGAGCTGGATGCCATGGCGGCGGCGCCCGCCCAGGGCGGTATGGAGACTCCCCAGGAGGAAAGAAGCCCCGCGGCCAGGGGAATCGCGACGACATTGTAGCAGAATGCCCAGCAGAGATTCTGGCGGATTGTCCTGAGGACATCGCGGGAGAGCTTCAGAGCCTGGGGGATGGTCCAAAGCGAGGAATTCATCAGGACAACGTCGGCGGTATCGACAGCCACATCCGTGCCCTGCCCCACCGCAATCCCCACATCGGCGCTGGCAAGCGCCGGCGCGTCATTTATTCCGTCTCCGACCATTGCCACTACGCGTTTTCCGTCCCTGCGCCTGCCGGCAATCCACTCCGCCTTGTCCTGGGGAAGAAGCCCTCCCCTTGCGGTCGCGAGGGCAGTCCTTTGGCCGACAGCATCTGCAACGCCCTGCCGGTCGCCAGTCAACATTGCGCATTCGACTCCCATCGACTGGAGCTCGCAAATGGCATCCCTGGCCTCCGGACGAACTGTGTCCTCAAGCCAGAATGCCGCAATAAGTCTCTTGCAATCAAATAGATATAAAGGCGTGGCACCCGGAATCTCCTGTGGGGTTGAAGAGCAATCAGGAAGCTTTTCACGAAGAAGCTTCAGATTGCCGCAGAAATACTCCCGGTTGTTCACCTTTCCTGCAACCCCCATGCCTGGAAATGTCCTGAACTCCTCGACGGGAAGCAGCTCAAGGGAGTCATTTTCGGCGAATGCGACAACGGCCTTCCCCAGGGGATGCTCAGAGGCCTTTTCGAGAGACGCGGCAAGCGCCGCCACCCCCTCTGCATCGTATCCGTCCTCGGGGGCGACCTTGACGACGGAGGGCCTTCCCTCAGTCAGCGTCCCCGTCTTGTCCAGGACCACGAGATTGACATGGCTCATGCGTTCCATCGTGGCGGCGTTCTTGAAGAGGATTCCCTTTTTTGCGCCGATGCCGGTCCCCACCATGATTGCGACGGGGGTTGCCAGGCCAAGCGCGCAGGGGCAGGAGATAACCAGCACCGCAATCGCGTGGTCGATTGACACGCCGGCAGACGCGCCGGACAGAATCCATCCGACGAGCGTGGCAAGGGCCACCAGGAGGACGCCGGGCACAAAGTAGGCGCAGACCCTGTCGGCAAGGCGTGCCACAGGAGCCTGGGAGACGCCCGCCGCCTCAACCATCGTGATTATCTTGCCGAAGAGACTCTCCGAACCGACGGCGGAGACCTTCACCCTGATGACGCCCTCCTGGTTGATTGTAGCGCCAATCACCTGGTCGCCGACCTGCTTGTCAACAGGCATGAATTCGCCTGTGACCGCAGCCTGGTTTACGGAGGAATGCCCCCCCACGACAACGCCGTCGGCGGGAATCGCGGCCCCAGGCTTGACGATGCAGATGTCCCCTGCCTTCACCTCCGCCAATGGGACTTCCGCCTCCGTTCCGTCCCGGAGCAGCAGCGCGGTCGCGGGGGCAAGCGACCGCAGGCGCCGCAGTTCAGCGGTGGTGCGCCCCTTTGCGCCGCCCTCGAGCCACTTTCCAAGCGTAATCAGCGTCAGCAGCATTGCGGGAGTCTCAAAGGAGACCATCGTCTTTCCAAGGAAGACAAGAGAGGCCAATGCGTAAAGGTAGCCAGTGCCGGCCGCAAGGGCGACAAGCGTGTCCATCGTGGGTGACGCATGAATCGCGGCACGGATGCCACGAATGAAGAAATCCCTGTTGACAAGGACGATTGGCGTGGCGAGGACAAACTGGATGACCGCCGAAAGCAGGCTTCCCGCAAGCGCATCCGGCAGGGGCAGGCGGAGCATCCCAGCCATGGAAATCCAGCAGACAGGAATCGCCAGGAGCAACGAGACAAGAAAGCGGCCCCTCAAGGCGCGGGTCTCCTTCTCGGCAACGGAATCCCCCTCGTCCAAAACCGCTTCCCCACCCTTGAAAAACGCCTTGTAGCCGGCCTTTTCGACTGCCGAAACAATCCTCTCCCAGGGCAAGTCGTCAGAGGCCTCGACTGTCATGGAGTTGCCCAGCAAATCAACCTGGACACTGGAGACGCCGCGCAGGGAGGACACTGCCCTGTTCACATGCCCCTGGCATACGACACAATGCATCCCTTCAATTGCAAAGTGAAGAATCTTCATATTCTACGTAAATCCAAACGTCCACTTGGCGCAAAACATCCTCTGGCGCCCAGGGGAGCCGCGTCATCCGCCGAATGTAATCCCTGAAGCCAGCGCTTCATCAGGGCAACGGGAAAAACACTGGGAGGGCGCGGCATTGACATGTCTTCATAACTACCTAGCAATAAGGCAGTTATAAAGACAAATCATCAGCCTAGTCGGAGTAGAACTCCATTCTTTGACGCGGCTGCGGGCGTTCGCGGATTGGCCTGAAGGCGACCGCCTCCTTTCCAAACTCCTCATACAGGAAATCCACGACCTTTGGCACTGCATGGACGGAGAGCCCGTGCCTGTTGAAGAAGACGCATTCGCCTGAATCCAGCCTGATTCCGATATGGACATCCGCCGGCCCCTTGTGCCGTGCGCACATTGACATCAACCCGGAGAGTTTTTCTGGCGTGGCGTCCTTTTCGTCGATATTCAGTGTGATTTTGGAGGTGTAGAGTTCCGTGGCCTTGTCCAGCGGCACCAGCTTGTTCAGCGTCAGCCTCATCTTCTTGTGCTCTCCGTCGTCCTCGACATTCACCTGTCCTTCCGCCAATGCGATTGCCCCTGGTTCGAGGAGCTGGGGGCTCTTCTTCATGACGGCCTCGTATTCCCGGTTGAATAGCATTGCCTCGCATGTTGCCTCCCTGCTTTCCAGGGTAAGGATTGCGTATGGCTTCTGCGTCGTCTTCGAGACCCGTTTCATGACATTCGAAATGTAGGCCCCTGCGCGGAAGATGGTTCCGTTCCCAAGTTCCGGCAAGTCCGACAGGTCGTCAATCTGGAATGCCTGGATTGTCTCCATTCCCGGGTCGATGGGGTGCCCCGACAGGAAGAATCCGAGTAGTTCCTTTTCGTTTTTGAGCAGCTCGTCCATCGGGATTTCCGGGATGTCGGGGTATTGGATTGCGACGCTCGCCTGGTCTTCGTCGGACATCATGTCGAAGAGCGAAAGCTGGCCCCGGGAGCGGTCCTTCCGGTCCGAGGAACCCGTGGCGATGGCCACTGGCGCGGCGGCGAGAAGCTGGCTGCGACGCTTCCCGAAGCAGTCGAATGCGCCTGACAGAATCAGTGCGTTGAGAAGCCTTTGGTTGACTCCTTCGACGCGGCAGCAGAATTCCTCCAGGTCCCGGAAGGGGCCTCCCTCCTTGCGTGCGTCAATGATCTGCTGGACGATTCCCTCGCCAACCGTCTTGATTGCCGCCAATCCGAACCGTATGTCGTTCCCGCTGACGGAGAAGTGCATTCCGCTTGTATTCACGTCAGGGGAGAGCACCCGTATCCCCATTTCGCGGCACTCCTTCAGGTAGAAGGAAATCTTCTCCGAATTTGAGAGTTCGCTTGTGAGGACTGCCGCCATAAATGCGGCGGGGTAGTTGGCCTTGAGATACCCGGTGCGGTATGTCAGCATCGAGTATGCGGCGGCGTGGCTCTTGTTGAAGCCGTAGCTGGCAAACTTGAGGATCTTCTCCCAGAGGCTTTCAGCCGCAGCCTCGGAGATTCCCTTGTCGAGGCATCCCTTGATATAGAGCCCCTTCATCTTCGTCATCTTGTCAATCTGCTTCTTGCCGATGGCGCGCCGAAGAATGTCCGCCTGTCCCAGCGAAAACCCCGCGACCACCTGGACGACCTGCATGATCTGCTCCTGGTAGAGCATGATGCCATTGGTCTTGGCAAGAATTGGCTCGATCTCGGGAACGTCGTACTCCACCTTCTCAATCCCCGCCCTGCGGTTCAGGAAGTCGGGGATGTAGTCAATGGGACCGGGACGGTAGATCGAGATCAACGCAATCAGGTCTTCAAGGCGCGTGGGCTTCCACTTGCGGCAAAGCTCCTGCATCCCCTTGGATTCCAACTGGAAGACGGCCACGGTCTTGCCCTCGCCAAGCATCTGGTAGGTATTCTGATCGTCCTCGGGAATCTTGTCGGAGTAGATCTTCTGCCCGGTGCTCTCCTCGACGAGGTCGAGCGCATCCTGGATGATGGTGAGGGTCTTCAGGCCCAGGAAGTCCATCTTGAGCAATCCAAGGGATTCGCAGGGGACTGCGGGGAACTGGGTGATGGGCTCGTCCCCCGCGCCACGTGCAATTGGCGCGACATCCGCCACGGGCATGTCCCCGATGATGACGCCCGCCGCGTGGATGGACATGTTCCTGTTCAGCCCCTCCAGGGTCTTGGCGTATTTCCAGAGTTCCTGGCACCATGGCTCCGAGTTGATTTTCGCCTCAAGCTCGGCGCTTGGAGGGCAATTCAGCTTGTCGCTTCCCTTGAGGGCGAACTCAAGGGTCATCTTCGGATGCGCGGGAATCAGCTTCGCAAAGGCGGCTCCGTCCGCAGGGGGGCGCCCCATTGCCCGAGCCACGTCCTTGACCACCTGCTTTGCCTTCAAGGTGCCGAATGTGCCAATCTGAACGACCCGGTCGGCGCCATACTTTTGGCGGACATACTCGATGACCTCGTGCCTGCGGCGTTCGCAGAGGTCGATATCGAAGTCAGGGGGGCTGATGCGCTCAGGGTTGAGGAACCTTTCGAAGAGAAGGTCGTATTTAAGGGGGTCGATATGCGTGATTCCGACAAGATACGCAACCAGGGAGCCTGCGCCGGACCCACGCCCCGGGCCAAGCGGGACTCCGATCTTCGCGGCATAGTGCAGGAAATCCCAGACCACCAGGTAGTAGCTGACGAATCCCATGCGCTTGATGACGCTCAGTTCGTATTCCATGCGCTCCACGATCTTCCTGCGCTCCTCCGTCATCTCGTCAACCGCAGGGTCGAAGCCATACCTCCACTTGAGACCATCAACGCTGATTTGATGGAGATGCTCGTAGCGCACCACGTCTGGATCCTTTCCTTCAACCTCTGGCTCCGGATAGGCTGGGTAGTGGTTTGCATTGTCCTGGTCGACTGTCGGAAGGTGCACGCTGCAACGGCTCGCGATCTCCACCGTATTCGACATCGCCTCTGGAATCTCCGGGAAGAGCTTCGACATCTCCTCCGCGCTCTTGAAGTAGAACTCGTTTGAGCCGAAGCGCATCCGGGACGGGTTGTCGATGGTGGTCTGGGTTCCGATGCAGACCATCAGGTCCTGGGCCTCGGCATCCTCCTGGCGGAGATAGTGGGCGTCATTTGTGACAACGAGCCCAAGCCCAAGCTTGCGTGCAATCTCGATGAGGCGCGGATTCACCGCCTTCTGGTCTTCGAGGCCATGGTCCTGGAGCTCGATGAAGTAGTTCCTTTCGCCAAGGAGGTCGCGATACCTCGTGGCGACGGCCAGCGCCTCGTCGTCACGCCCCTGCAGGAGAAGCTTCGGCACCTGCCCGGAAAGGCACGCGGAGAGGACAATCAACCCCTCCTTGTACTTCTCGAGGAGGCTGAAATCTATGCGCGGCTTGTAATAGTATCCCCTCAGCCAGGCCTCCTCGGAGAGGTGGCACATGTTTATATAGCCCTGGCGGTTCTCAGCCAGAACCACCAGGTGGTAGCGGGAGTGGTTCTCCTCGCTCAGGCTCCTGTCACGGTAGCTGCCGTGGGCGACATAGAACTCGCACCCGACGATGCCGTTGATGTCATAAGGCGCAGCCTTGTCGCCGCGCCTATTCTCGCATCCCTGGGTCAACGAGAAGACGCCGCTCATAGAACCGTGGTCCGTCAACGCCACGGCGGGCATGCCGAACTTCACCGCCTGGGAGATAATCGAATTGACGGACTGCGCCCCGTCGAGCAGGCTATAGTCGGAATGGACGTGCAGGTGGACAAACGGGGGCGCGCTCATGCTTCAGGGATGCTCCAAGGGCTATGCGTGGGATGTGCGTCAGTTGGAGCGCCCGGGGACGACGTAGCTGGGGCCGCCGACAGGCCTGGGCATGCTGCGGATCTTCAGGTCCTCGCGGCGATACTCCAGGATGTCGTCGACCATCTCGGCGCCCATCTTCCAGGTGTCGTTGACATAGACCCACCCCCGCGGCAGGTTCTTCTGGAACTGCTTCTTCAGCAGCTCCTTGGCCTCGGCGGCAATCGCCTCCTCGCGTGCAATCTTGAACTTGTTGACAAGCAGGTGCTTGTCGATTTCGCGTGCCCGAGCCTCGCGGTTGAGGTCGGTGTAGAAGCGCGGGCGGATCAGGTCGGGGAGGTCGTTCTTGTTGAGCATCGTCCTGCCAATCCAGATCTTGAATGGTCCCTCCAGCCGGAAGGTGCCCCTGTATGTCCGCCGTGGTTCGTTGCCGTACGCAAAGGTGATTTCCACGGTTTCGCCCTGCTTGTAGAGGGGAAACTTTTCCTCCGCGTCCTTGATTTCCTGCTCATAGAGCGCATTGATGTCCACATCCTTGAACTCGCTCCGGTTGTCCACGATTTTCACCGCCGCCTCGTAGAGGTCCTGCTTCGTCCCCACGTCCACCCGTGGATTCTTTCCGATGGAATCCATCTGGTCGCCGCCGAACTTCTTGGTGATTTCCTTCTTGATTCGCTCAACATCGAGCTTGAAGGGGGGGATTTCCTCGTTGGCAGGGGAATTCGGGCTGGACATTCCTGGGCCGCCGTAGGGATCGCCGTAGGAGGAGCCGTAATTGCCCTTGTTGCTGTTGCGTTCCTCGAGCTTTTCAACGTATTCCTTCTCCTGGATGGAGACTTGGTTGAGGACTTCATTGGTGATGTCCGCAATGCGCTTCTCATTCCAGCGTGCGTCGTATGGGCTGGTGCGCCGTGCGCCGAAAAGCGAGGTGGCCGAAAGGAAAAGGAGGCAGGAGAAAACAAAAACTATGCGTCTGCTCATCGTTATTGCTCCGGAAAACATGGTGTGTGAGATAGATTCGGGATTCAATTGTCAGGCAAGAGTTACTATAATGCCGACCAAGCCCCTTTACAGGACGGGGGAAAGGAAATCGGCGCATGGACGCCTCTATGCAAGAAGCGCGGAAACGACCTGGTCGTTGAAGAGGAGTCCCCTTGGGGTTGGCCGGAGGCCGTAGCCATCCTGTGAGACCAGCCCCCCAGCGGCCAGTTCCTCCAGGCCGGGGATGGCCTCCACATCCTGGCGGGAGAGCCCCGTCGCGTCGGACAGCTCCTGCCAGCCCCACCCGTCAACGGTGCGCATTCCGAAGGCGAGCACCTCCCTGGCGCGGGCGTATGGCGGCAGCACGTCGGCCTCCGGGGGCGTTCCGGAAAGCCACTCCTCCAGCGTGGAGGGATTTGCCTGGCGGATTTCACCGTCGAAAGAGACTGCGGCGGGTCCGCACCCGAGGTATGTCTGCCCATGCCAGACCTCGAAATTATGCCGGCATCGGGCGCCCTCACGTGCAAAATTCGAGATTTCGTATCTGCGGAGGCCGTGCCTTTCGAGAAGTTCGTCATTCAGCCTCCAGCATTCCAGGAAGAGTTCCTCGTCTTCCCGGAAGTCGGCGAGGCACCGGGCCAGCGGCGTCCCCTCCTCCAGTATCAGGCTGTAGCACGAGAGATGGTCCGGGGCGAAGCCGAGGGCACTCTCCAAGTCCCCTCGCCAATCGTCGACGGACTGGCCTGGCAACGCGTATATCATGTCGAGATTCAGCCTTCGGAGGCCAAGCGCACGGGCCTCGGAAATGATTCCGGAAAGCATCTCCAATGAACCCCGGCGGCCGATTGACTGCCTGAAACGCGGCGAAAAGGTCTGGACGCCAAGGCTGATGCGGTTGACGCCGCCCTCAATCATCACGGAGAGCTTTTCGGAGGTAAGGGAGTCGGGATTGGCCTCGCAGCTCCATTCACAGTCATCCTGGAGCTCAAAGGAGTCGCGGATGGACTTCAATAGATGCGACAACGCACTGGCGGAAAGCGACGACGGCGTGCCGCCGCCTATGAAGACCGAGCGCAGGGGGGCGCACCTGCCAGAATGCCTCCTGAACTCCTCGACAAGGGCAGCAAGATAGGCTGAACACTCCTCGGAGGAACAGCCCCCACGGGACGCAAAGGCGCAGTAGTCGCACTTTCCACCGACACAGAAGGGGACGTGCACATATAGTGAACGATAGGGGAGTTTTTGGGGGCGGTGCGTCATCTTCACGGCTGCGGGCTGGCGACTCCTTCGCCAGGCGGAAGGCAGGGCCGCACCTTGAGAACCCTGGAATGCGAAATGACGACGGTGCCAGCCGGAACGTGCCGGGGCTTGCTGACAAACTTCGCCAGGCAGCAATCCACCGGAACACGCCCCGCATCACGCGCCTTGCTGTGGTACGCGGCAATGGACGCCGCGGCCTCCAGAAGCTCCCGCGAGGGAACCTCTCCCTCAGGGCCGCGCAGGAGAACATGGCTGCCCGGAGCGCCGCTCAAGTGAAACCAGTAGTCGGTCTGCCTTGCAAGACGGAAGGAGACGAGGTCGTTGTCCACGTCGCTCTTCCCCGCCATCGCGACCCAGCCGCCCCCCAGGTCGTAGCTCCAGTATCTAGGCTCCTGCTCCACTCGCTCCTTCATATCTACAACGCCTTCCCTACAATGCGGCTGATTGACGTATGGCCGAAAATGTGCTGCTCCATCGGCATCGCCCTGTTGTCACCCACCAGATAGACGTGGCCGGGAGGCACCACGCGGGGCGGAAGCTCCCAGTCGCACTGGGTGAGATAGTTCCAGTCCTGGTCGACCTTGTGACCATCGACATAGAGGCGCCCACGGCGAAACTCCACGACCTGCCCCTCGGTGGCGACGACACGCTTGAAGAACATCACCTTCTCCCCCTTGTAGCGCACGGCCACGACCTCGCCGACACGGGGATTCCTGAACCAGTATACCGGCCGCCAAAGCAAGACAAACCGACCCGACCCGTAGGTCGGAACCATGCTCTCGCCATTGGTGAAGGCGGGAGTCAGGAAAAAACGGCATACGACAAAGACAGAGAGCGACACAGCCAGAAGCCTCACCCAAAAGGCCCGGTTGAACTCGGGGACAAGGAATTTTCTCAGCCAATTGCCATCCATGGTTTTCAATGTCTTCCGGAATGTCCGCACGCACCCGCCACCCTACTCCGGCTCGCGATGCATCTGAACGCTTTGGACAAGCCCCGCCAGCATCATGGTTCCCAACATGAAGGAACCTCCATAACTCACGAATGGCAACGGAATCCCCACAATCGGAGCCGCGCCAATCGTCATGGAAATGTTGACCAACGCATGGGTCGCGAAAAACACGGCCGCCCCAAAGGCAAGGAAGCAACCGAGGCGGTCCCGCGCCAAAAGGGCTGTCCTGCAAAAGCAGAGAATCAGGATTGCAAACAGGGCAATCACCGCGCCTCCCCCAAGAAAGCCTGTCTCCTCCGCAATCACCGAAAAGATGAAATCCGTGGGCGCAATGGTCTTTGGAAGATACCCAAGCACATGCTGGGAGCCCTTCAGGTATCCCTTGCCCGTAAGACCCCCCGAGCCGACGGCAAGCATGCTCTGGACGGCGTTCCAGTCGTCACGACGGCTCTGCCCGTCGGCAGGAGCCAGAAATCCGTCCAAGGACGCCTGGAGCCGAACCGCCGTCGATTCCGGAACGACGGCCTTCACCACCTGGACAAGCTTCTGCGACGGAGTGGCGATGAAGACCTTGACCCGATCCTTCTGGTAGGGGCTCAGGCTGGCAAAGGCAAAGGGCAGAAGGAAAAGCAGAATCCCGGCGCCAAGCAAAAACCACCTCTTCCGAAATCCGGTCAAAAACGCCAGGGCAAAGGTCACGGGAAGAAATACAAGCGCAGTCCCCATGTCCGGCTGGAGAAAAATCAGGAATACGGGGACAAGCGTCACGCCAAAGAGCGCCAGGACGGGAAGCCATTCACCAAGCCGGCTGTTTCTTAACGCGGGGCGCGTCCCAAGCCACGCCAGGAAGACAAGGGTGAGGGGCTTCGCCAGCTCGACTGGCTGCAGGAACCCTATGCCTGGCACACGAAGCCATCCACGGGTGTTGTTAAGTGTCTTGCCAAAGACAAGAACTATCACAAGTAACAGAACTCCAGCAAGATATGACCATAATCCCTTCCGGCACCAGAAGTGGTAGTCCACGGAGGCCGTCACCACATAGAGACCGCCGCCAAGGCAAATCCAGACAAGCTGGCGGCTCCACTTGCCAGCCAGGTCGCCCCCCACCTCGGCACCGGCACAGTAGATGAATGCGACGCCCACCGCAAGAAGCAGAGCCTCTATGAGCAAGGCAAGGAAGTCGCAACGCAACCAAATGTGCCCGCGCTCTCTCGAAAAAACTCTGCCCCCCAGTCGCATCCGTGTAGAAAAAATGCCTGAACAAAACAACCTATGCTAAATTCTAGACGTGACGACGCCAAGAGGCCCGCCGCACGCCAACGACACCTGGTTAAGATAATTCCTTCACGATGGAGCAACCAATGAATCCACTCATCTCGTCTTTGGAAGAGGTCATCCCAGCCCCCATGACGCGCGTTGTTGCACTGGAGGTGGCAGACGACGGGACGGTACAGGTCTTCAGGCGCACGGAGAATGGCTCCGCCGTGGAGGCAACCCACCTCCCCTACAGGCCGTGGCTGCTTGTCTCAGGCCCGGAGCTGGCCGCCAGCCTCGGAAAGGGCGCGGCGCCCGAGATGCTCAGCGGTCCGGGATTCCATCGCTGCAAGGTCTCCTTCAACACATGGCAGGAGTATGACGCAGCCCTGAAGGATCTGAAAAAGCTCACCGGCCAATCGCCCTCATCCCCACTGGCGCCATACAGGGTCTTCTCAGACCGAATCCAACAGGCGATGATCGACCTCCGAATACGCCTCTTCAGGGGAATGGAGTTCTGCGAACTGAGGAGAATGCAGCTCGATATCGAGTGCAGAAGCAGCGTCCCGGGAGTATTCTGCAACGCAATGGAACCCGGCGACGAGATTTTCATGGTGGCGCTGAAGGACACGGATGGCTTCGAACACTGCTTCTCGACGGCAGAATGCGGCGGCGAGGAGGGACTCCTCAAAACTGTCATCGAAACAATACAGAAACGGGATCCGGATGTCCTGGAAGGACACAATCTCTTCTCCTTCGACCTGGACTACCTTGAAAAGCGATGCCGGAGATACAGGATTCCTTTCGCCATCGGAAGATGCGGAAGGTGCGCGACAAGCCGCCAAAGCAGGCTGAACATCGCGGAACGCACGGTCAACTACAAACGCTATGACGCATACGGACGGCATATCGTCGACACATACCACCTGGTGATGCTGGCAGACGTGTCAAGGCGGGACATGGAGTCCTACGGGCTCAAGTACGCGGCGAAGTTCTACGGAATCGCCCGCGAAGGCAGAGTCTACATCCCCGGGGACGAACTGACGGCCAGGTATGACGCAAATCCCACGGAGGTCGCCGAATACAATCTCGACGATGTCCGGGAGACCGACGGACTCTCGAAAATCATCTCGCCAAGCTATTTCTACCAGACGCAGCTTCTGCCGTTCTCCTACCAGAACTGCGTACTCAGGGGAAATGCGACGCGAATCGACGCAATGCTGTGCGCCGCATATCTGGACAGGAAAGGCGCCCTGCCGGCGCCCCAGAATCCCGTCCCATTCGAAGGCGCACTCACCTCCGCAGAGTCGACGGGAGTCTTCCGCCCAGCATGGCACCTTGATGTACGGTCACTCTATCCATCCGTGTTGCTCATGGACAAATCATCCCCGGCAAGCGACCGCCTCGGGGTCTTTTCGCATCTCCTCGAACAGTTCCGCGAGTTCCGCCTTCAGGCGAAGGATGCCGCGAAAACCGCCGCTACACCCGCGCTTCGCGATGAGTTCCAGGCACTCCAGAACTCCTTCAAAATCCTCATCAACTCCTTCTACGGATACCTGGGATTCTCACAGGGCACATTCAATGACTACGCACTCGCCCAGAAGGTCACCGCAAAAGGACGCGAAATCCTCACACACATGAAGGGACTCCTGGAGGATAACGGCTCGATAATCATCGAGATGGACACGGACGGAATCTACTTCCTGCCACCCAAAGGAGCAACGCCCGATTCAATGCTGTCCGCAATCCAGCAAAATCTCCCGAAGGGAATCGAGGTGGAACTCGACGGACTCTTCAAGGCGATGTTCTCATACAAGAGCAAGAACTACGCGCTTCTCGAGGAGGATGGGAGAATCATCCTGCACGGCGCCGCACTGCGATCCCGGGGCCTGGAGCCTTTCCTGGGCAGATTCATCAGGGAGGCAGTCGAGGAAATCCTGCTGAATGACTCCAGGGATCTCTCGCAACTCCAACAAAGGTACGCGGAGGCAATCCAGAACCGAACCTTGCCTATCAAGGACTTCCTGCGGAAGGAGTATCTCACGCAAAGCGTCAACGCATATAGGAGCGCACTCGCATCGGGAAAGGGAAAACGCTCCGCCGTCTATGAACTGGCGGAACGCTCCAAAAACGAAAAAAAGGCGGGAGACACGGTCAGGTACTACGTGACCGGAACAAAGAAGAGCGTGGCAGTCGTGGAAAACAGTAAACTCGAGGAAGAGGCAAATGAAATGAACCGGGACGAAAATGTCCCGTTCTATCTCGATAAACTAAACTCCCTCGCAGGAAAAATCCAAGAAGAACTTAAAAAGTAGAGAATAGGGAGGAGAATGGAGGGATAAGTGCAAAGTAGGGAATAGGGAGGAGAATGGAGGGATAAGTGCGTGGCCACTATGCAGTGGGCTTCCGTTACGGATCGCACGGCGCTGCCGTGCGAGGCGCGCCCACGCGCGCCAGCCACGCACTACCCTCTTCATTCTACCCTCTTCTCCCTACCTCACCCTACTTCACATTGAAGATGTAGTCGGAGTCGCTGTCGGCGGGTGCGTCCACGCGGACAACCTGCTCCTCCTTCACCTTGCCGGCGAGAATCATCTTGGAGAGAGGATTCTCAAGTCTGTGGATGATGACCCTCTTGAGAGGACGCGCACCATACACAGGATCGTATCCCTCCTTGGCAAGGGACTTGACTGCCTCCGGAGTGACCTCCAGCGCAATCCGCATGCCCTCCATGCGCTTCTTAAGGGCGTTGATCTGAAGCGCGACAATCTTCTCGATGTTGGACTCGTCAAGACGATGGAAGACTACGATGTCGTCGAGACGGTTGAGGAACTCGGGGCGGAAGTAGTTCTTCAGCAGAGCCATCACCTTGTCGCGCACCTGCCCCTGGGAGTCGTCCTTCGCGTCGACGATCTCCGCGGAACCAATGTTGCTCGTCATGATGATGACCGTGTTCTTGAAGTCGACCACATGGCCGTGGGAGTCGGTCAGACGTCCGTCGTCAAGCACCTGCAGAAGGATGTTGAAGACATCCGGGTGGGCCTTCTCAAGCTCGTCGAAGAGGACGACGCTGTAGGGACGCCTGCGGACAGCCTCGGTGAGCTGGCCGCCTTCATCGTAGCCGACATATCCTGGAGGCGCGCCGACAAGCCTGGAGACAGTGTACTTGTCCATGTACTCGCTCATGTCAATCCTGATCATCGCACGCTCGTCGTCGAATAGGTCGGCGGCCAGGGTCTTGGCAAGTTCGGTCTTGCCGACGCCGGTGGGTCCCAGGAAGAGGAAGCTGCCAATCGGTCGATTGGGATCCTGAAGCCCCGCACGAGCCCTGAGGATTGCCTCGGAGACTGCGTTGACTGCCTCGTCCTGCCCGACCACTCTCTGGTGGAGCTTCTCCGGAAGCGAAAGCAGCTTCTCACGCTCGCCCTGCATCAGCTTCGACACGGGGATGTGGGTCCAGCGGCTGATGATTTCAGCCACGTCGTTGTCATCGACCTCCTCGCGCAGCAGACGGCCCTCCTTGGCGGCCTTGCCCTTCTCCTCAAGGCTCTTGCGCTGGGCCTCGAGACCTGGGATCGTGCTGTAACGCAACTTGCCCGCAGTCTCAAGGTCGCCCTTGCGGATTGCATTGTCAAGCTGCCTGTTGGCAAGCTCGATTGATTCCTTGACCTTGCGGAGTTCGCCAATGGAGTTCTTCTCCTCCTCCCAGCGCTTCTCAAGGGCGGAGGCCTTCTCCCTCACCTCGGCAAGCTCGCTCTCAACACGCTCCAGACGCTCACGGGAAGCGTCGTCCTTCTCCTTGGAAAGACCGGAACGCTCAATCTCAAGCTGGGTGCGGCGGCGAATCGCCTCGTCCAACTCGGAAGGACGGGAATCAATCTCAGTCCTGAGGCGCGCGGCCGCCTCGTCCACCAGGTCAATCGCCTTGTCAGGCAGGAATCTGTCGGTGATGTATCTGTCGGAAAGAACTGCCGCAGCCACCAGCGCGGAATCCCTGATGGTCACGCCATGGTGAAGTTCGTAGCGCTCCCGCAAACCACGCAGAATCGAAATGGTATCCTCAACGCTCGGAGGCTCCACCAGAACCGTCTGGAAACGACGCTCCAGGGCAGGATCCTTCTCAATGTACTTCCGGTATTCGTTCAACGTGGTGGCGCCAATGCAGTGAAGTTCGCCACGGGCCAGCATGGGCTTGAGAATGTTGCCGGCATCCATCGAACCATCGCCAGCACCAGCACCCACAACCGTGTGAAGCTCGTCAATGAAAAGGATGATCTGACCATCGGACTTGGTGACCTCGTTCAGGACAGCCTTGAGACGCTCCTCAAACTCGCCACGATACTTGGCACCGGCTACCAGGGCGCCCATGTCCAAGGAAATCAGACGACGGTTCTTCAGACCCTCAGGAACGTCACCCTGGACAATACGACTGGCAAGACCCTCGACAATCGCCGTCTTGCCTACGCCAGGCTCGCCAATGAGCACCGGGTTGTTCTTCGTCCTCCTGGAAAGAATCTGGACAACACGGCGAATCTCCTCGTCACGACCAATGACAGGATCCAGCTTGCCCTTGCGGGCAGCCTGGGTGAGGTCACGACCGTATTTGCTCAAGGCCTCGTAGGTGGCCTCGGGATCGTCGTTGGTGACACGCTGGTTGCCACGGACTTCCTTGATTGCGTTGAGCAAGCCAGACTCCACTACCTGAAACGCGGAAAGGAGCTCCTTCGCCTTGCCACCAACGGACGCCAGCCCAAGAAGCAGGTGCTCGACACTCACAAATTGATCCTTGAAGTCCTCACGCCATTTGTCAGCCTTCGTAAAAACCTGGTTCAACTCGCTGCCGACATATACCTGGACATTGTCGCCTGAAACACGGGGAAGCTTGGCCATCTCCCCCTCGACCGAAGCAGTCAAACGGTTCACGTCAACACCCATCCTGCCAAGGATGGAGGACGCAAGACCACTCTCCTGGGACAAAAGACCGTACAGCAGGTGAAGTCCAGTCAACTCCTGGTGGTGAAACTTGGCGGCTGTCTGCTGGGCAGTGCTGACAGCCTCTCTGCATTTTACTGTGAATTGGTCAAAGTTCATATCGTTACCTCCTATGTGAAATCCTGATTTGAAGTGGAAACCTTCTCCGCATAGCAAGGGACGTGCCATGAATGGCATGCTCCCGTAATCAAGGAACTCGCGACAATTTGTCACGCCACGGGGACACACCACGCCACAATATCACCCCAAAACACAACGCAGCTACTTGAAAACCAACGAAATGGACTTATGGTTTGCAAATTCCCAAAGGCGACAGTTTGTCAGGGAAAAAATATGACATGACCCGATAGCTCAGTCGGATAGAGCATCTGCCTTCTAAGCAGGGGGTCGGGAGTTCGAATCTCCCTCGGGTCACCAATCTATCTTGTTTATTCCATGATAGTTGTAAGACTATAAGAGGATAGAATCTCCGTCTCCTGGCGTGACTCCCTCTTGTAACGCGTTATGCTCCCTCTTCGCGTTCATGCGGCACGGAAGCGAAAGGCATGACGTTGCGAATGAAAGGTTCGGTGTGGCATCATGGTTTCATATCAAGCAGCCGACGGTTCTCAATGCTTTCCCAAATTCGGGGGCGCCTGCGTAGAGCGAAGGCCTCGAACAACATCTCCACCCGTCTCCTGGATGGGAGTGCGTATTTAACACAGGTCTTGGCAAAAACCTGCCCCCTGTCCTCTACTTCCCTTTGCTCCTGTAATTATTTATCGGAATCTACAACTATCTGCAGGAACGAATAAGCGGCATATTTATCACTAAGCGGAGTCTTATTCATGTTGGCATGCTACATTATCAGTATGGAGGATGAGGTTTATGAAACGCTATCTTGTCACAGTTATGCAATACGACGGCCGATGGTATACAGTCTATGACAGGGTAAAAGGTGTCCACTACCCAGTTCAGGATGTACACGAGGCGTTTGCAGATTATCCAGGAACTCTCCAGGAACTGGCAAATGACATCGAAATCGAGGAACTTCGACGGTATCTGGGGGTGTATGTAGAAGCATATAAGGTTAGAATCAACAGCGTAACAAAAACTCCCAAACTTTACGCGGTATTGAACGGAGCTGGGATAAGTAAAAAAGCAAATGACGAACTTCTGGCCGGCATGCCTTGGGGACCCAAGGACTTCTACTAAACATCAGGAGCTTCCAGCACTCCGCCGTTTCATCTTCCCCATTCCTCCCGCCAGTGCCTTGAAGATTTCCGCAGTTGGAGTGAGACAAGGTCAAAGGCGAATATAGGGGTTACAGATGGGGGTAATTCAAAACCACTACGGTTGGATTGAGACGTCCGTGTTCATGACGGCGGTGAACAAGTCGAATATGTTTCAAAACCACTACGGTTGGATTGAGACCGGGAAGGACTTGTGAAGTCTTCTTAAGAGAATAGGTTTCAAAACCACTACGGTTGGATTGAGACTGGTTGATGCGAATCGTCCTCCCGTCCCCTACGAGAGTTTCAAAACCACTACGGTTGGATTGAGACCAGGATACGCGGGATAATCCTCTTCTGGTTGACGGCGTTTCAAAACCACTACGGTTGGATTGAGACGGCCATTATATTGGTCCCAATTAACGTAGGACACTAAATTAAGTGGGCATCTCGAGGAGTC
>URJM01000041.1 GCA_900548225.1 uncultured bacterium | reverse complement strand
ACAGCAGCAGCTTGACGAGTCCCGCGCCTCCGTTGACGAACAGGATTGGCGCCGCGACGAGGAAGAGGAAGGGGTTTCCCGCCACCAGGACCGCGATTCCCAGGAGAAGTCCGTAGAACCTGCTTCCCGCGTCTCCCATGAGGACCTGTGAGGGTGGTGCGTTATACCAGAGGTATGCGGCCAGCCCGCCGCATGCTGTGAAGAGGACAATTCCCCAGGAGGCGCCGTTCTCGACATGCGGCAGGATGAGGTATTTCGCGACGACTTCGTGTCCTAGGCATGCGTAGAGGAGTGCTCCCATTGCGAAGAGCCCGTAGAGTGCCAGGGAGCCGGCCACCGCGTCGACTCCGTCGGAGCAGTTGACGACGTTGATCATAATCCAGAGGAGTGCCGCGCCGCCGAGGACAAATGCCCATGTCGGAAGCAGTATTGCGCCGCCGGGGAGTGTTCCCTTGATGAATGGAAGCCAGATTGTGGTGCCCTGCCACTTTGCTATGACCCAGGCGGCAAAGAGGGAAATCAACAGGTCGAAGGCGCCTTTTTTGAGTTGTCCCCAGTCGGTGGAGCTCCTGTCGTCCAGGTATCCCGTGAGCATGATTGCGAAGAGTGCGCATCCAATCAGCGCATATTCGCCGTAGAAGGGCATTACGAAGAATGCGCAGACGAGGAAGACGCCAGTCATGAGCAGTCCGGCGCCGGTGGGCTTGCCGCGCGCGGCCTCGGACCCTTTGACGAACGCCTTTCCACGGTCGTGCGGCATCCTGTCCCAGAATCTGGGCAGTAGAATCCAGGTGAAGAAGGCGCAGGAGATGCAGCCAAGGAAGCTCAGGACAAGGCGTGATTCAAGGAGGCGGAAGGGTCCCCAGAGACCTTCGAGGAGATGTTGCGCTAGAAAGGGAAGCATGTTTCAGTGGCAGGGCGGGGTAGTGAATCGGTGCATGGCCTGAAAATCTGTCGGCCAGGCCAAAGGCCGTGGCCCCTCATTCAGCCGGCTTGTCCTCGGGGACGAGGAGGGCCGTGCCGTCGGGGTAGATGAAGAATGCGCGGACGCCCGGGGCGTTGCGCGCGATTGTCTCAGCCAGGGCGGGACCCTTGGCGAAGATTGCGGTTGAGAAGGCGTCTGACTGCCAGCCCCTTTCGGCGGCGACACTCACGGAATCGTATTCTGTCTCCACAGGCTTGCCTGTCTGTGGGTCGATGATGTGTCCGACGGTGCGGGACGCGTCCCGTGCGAGGGGCCGAAGCAGGTTTGAGCTGGTGCTGACCGCATGTCCGTCCACCCCGTGGATGAGGAGCCGCGGCTGTGTTGATGTCTCCGAGGAGAGGTTGGCGATTGCGCAGGTGTCGCGGTAGGGGTGTTCCTGGGGGAGTTTTTGGAAGGAGTTCCCTCCGTAGTTTAGTAGATAATGCGTAACTCCTTCTTGTGCAAGTAGTTGCATGGATATATCCAATGCAAGCCCCTTTGCGATTCCCCCAAAGTCGAGCTGCATGCCGTCAGCCATCTTTGTGACCGTGTGGTTCCTGCTGTCGAGTGCGAGGAGATTGAATCCGACCCTTGCCTTCACCTCGTCAAGCTTCTTCTGGAGGGCATGGTCGTCCTCCGCAGGGTCTTTTGCGTCATGCTTCCAGAACGAGAGGAGCGGTCCGACAGTCACGTCGAATGCGCCCTCTGTCTCCTGGAATGCCATCTGTGCCGCCTCGAGCGCCTTCCAGAGTTCATCGGAGCACTTGAAGGGCGTGTTTTTCGGGGTGTTGTTAAGGCGTGCTAGTTCGCTGTTGTCGTCGAAGCGGTTCAGTGCGTTGTGCAGCCTGAAGAGCGCCTCCGTGACGTGCCTGAATGCGTCATCCGCCTTCCTTTTCTCGGCATATATAGTCAGGGTGCAGCGCGTATTGAAGACGGCCGTCTCGTAGAAACGCCCCTCCGTCCCAGATTCCTTCTGCAGGCGTGTCCGGTATGCGAAGAGTGCGCAGAGCAGGATGACAGGCAGTGCCAGCAGTGCTTTATCCTTCAGGCGCCGCCAGCCGGAGGTCGCATGGTCTTTCATGCGTCTGCCTACTCCTGCTTCTCCTCGCCTTTTGTGGCATCCTGGGGCTCTTCGCCCGGATCCGCGGGTTTGCCTTCATCAGCCGTCTCTTCCGTCGTCTCCTTGGTGTGCTTCAGTGCACTGAGGAGGTCTGCGGCTTCCGGATCGTCCAGTTCTTCGTCCTGCGGCGTATCGTCTTCCGGCATCTGCCATCCGAGGAGTTCGTAGACCTGTTTTGCGGAGAGTGTCTCCTGTTCCAGGAGTGCGTTTGCCAGTTTGTCGAGGCATTCGCGGTGTTTTGAGAGGATTTCCGTTGCGCGGCTCTTCTGTTCATCCACGATTCTGCGGATTTCGAGGTCGATTTCGCGTGCTGTCTCGGGTGAGAAGTCCTCTGACCTCGTGATGTCGCGTCCGAGGAAGAGATGTTCTTCGCGTCCTGCGTAGTTGATGAGTCCGAGTCGGTCTGACATTCCCCACTGGCAGACCATCTTCTTCGCGAGGTCCGTGGCCTGCTTGATGTCCATGGAGGCACCCGTCGAGATGTCGTTCATTGCCAGTTCCTCGGCCGTCCGCCCGCCGTAGCAGACTGCGATCATGTCGAGGATCTGGCGTTTTGAGACGGTGTTCTCGTCATTCTTCGGCAGCGTCATTGTCGCGCCGAGGGCGGGTCCCCTTGGGATGATAGTAATCTTATGGAGCGGCATTGCATCCGGGCAGCACATTCCCACGAGTGCGTGTCCCGCCTCGTGGAACGCGGTGAGCCTCCGTGCCTTGTCGTCCATCTTGTGGCTTCGCCTTTCGCGTCCCCATCGCACCTTGTCCCGTGCCTCCTCGAGTTCGGGCATCCCGACTGCGTCGAGCTTGCGGCGGGTTGCGAGGAGCGCGGCTTCGTTGATGAGGTTCTCCAGGTCCGCGCCGGAGAATCCCGGGGTGCCCCTGGCGATGATGCGCAGGTCCACGTCCTCCGCCAGCCTGGTCTTCCGTGCATGGACCTTGAGGATTGCGACCCTTCCCCTCATGTCGGGGAGGTCGACGGTTACCTGGCGGTCGAAGCGTCCCGGGCGCAGAAGCGCGGGGTCCAGGACGTCGGGGCGGTTTGTGGCGGCAATGATGATGACTCCCTGATTCGCCTGGAAGCCGTCCATTTCGACGAGGAGCGCATTGAGGGTCTGCTCACGCTCGTCATGGCCGCCGCCGATTCCGCTGAACCTGGAACGCCCCACAGCGTCGATTTCGTCGATGAAGATGATGCAGGGGGCGCTCTTCTTGCCTTCGTCGAACATGTCGCGGACGCGTGCCGCGCCGACGCCGACGAACATCTCGACGAAGTCGGAGCCCGAGATGGAGAAGAAGGGCACCTTCGCCTCGCCGGCGATTGCCTTGGCCAGGAGGGTCTTTCCGGTTCCTGGAGGGCCGACGAGGAGGACTCCTCGTGGAATCCTGCCGCCGAGCCTTCCGAATGCGGCGGGGTCCTTCAGGTAGTCCACCAGCTCCCGCATGTCCTCCTTCGCCTCGTCGCATCCTGCGACATCCTTGAAGGTGATGGGGTGGTTGTCGTCGGGGTCTTCGCGCCTTGCCCGGGACTTCCCGAAGCTCATGGCGTTGCCGCCGCTACGCATCTGCCTGATGAAGATGAAGTAGAAGAAGGCGATCAGCAGCACCGTCGGCAGGAGCATCATGACAATCTGCATGAAGGAGCTGCCCTCCGAGGAGGCGCTGTAGTCGCCGCAGTGGTCGCGGATCAGCTCGTCAAGCGCATCGGAGTAGATTACCTTTGACAGGAACTTTCTCTGGATGTCAGGCGTGGAGCCGTCGGGGATGAAGACGCCCTTGACCCTGACGATGCCGTCGGAGTTCACGACGGTGGTGAGTTCGACGATGCGCCCGTTTCTGAGCTTGTCCTCGAAGGCCTTCTGCGTGAGCACCTCCGTGTCCGCGCTGTCCTTGGAACGGAGGACTGCGAAGAGCGGAATCAGGATGAGTATGAAGAGCCAGAACCCATACTGCCAGCGCGACATGGGCGGCAGACCGTTCTTCAGTGGAGGGCGCGTCCCCTTGCCGCCGTCCCCGCCTTCGCGCGGGGGCTTTTCCTCCGCCGTCTCCAATACTGGCGGCGGGGCGTCCTCGGGTCTCCTTCCCTCCTTCCCGTCCTGTGTGTCATTTCCCTGGCGGGGCGGATGCTCCGTCTTCTGGGGTTCATCGATGCTTTGGATGACGGGGGTGTTCTTGTCTTCTTCTGGAGGCATTTGCGGGGTCATATATATTCAAAACGCCTGATGACTGTAGCCGATGTTTAGCGGGGGCTGTCACCAGGCGGAGTTGGTTCTGGATGTGTGCGAGCAGGCGCCGTCCTCCCATTGGCGGGGCGGGCGCCTGCTCCTGCAGGTGCGTCCTAGTGCTTGATGAGCATCAGGACCAGCACGATCACCACAAGCACGGCCAGCGCGATTACGATCGCGTTCATGATTTTCGCGTGCTTCTGGTTTGGCCTGAGCGCGTGGACTCTCTTTCCGCCGAGCCTGTTGCCCAGGTTTCTCATGGCGGTCTTGTCAATCTCGCCGGTCTCCACGTCGTCCAGGGTGATGACGGAATTTGTCCGGACATTCTCGTCCCGTGCGGCGTCGATGTCGTCGAAGAGGATTTCGACTCCTCCCAGCTGGATTATGTCTCCGTTTTTGAGGATGACTGACTCTCCTGCGTTCAGTGGCTGGTCATTGACCCTTGAGCCGTTGGTGGAGCCGCTGTCCTCCACTGCGAACGTGCCGTCGTCGAGCCTGAGGAATGTGCAGTGGTGTGCAGAGACGGTCGGGGCTCCGATGCAGATGTCGCAGTCTTCGGCGCGTCCCACGGTGTATTTCTCCTGTTCGAGGGAGAAAGATTCACCACGCATCTGGTCGGAGAGGATAAAAAGCTTTGGAATTCCCATAAGTCCTTGCTGCTTGAACAGGTTTAGCGGAAGTAAAGTGTCGGTATGTGCTAACTTTAACCCTCTTCTCTATTTTTGCGCTTCCAAAGTGGAAAAAAACTTCTTATGCGAAGCGTATCTTTCCGAAGGAATCCGGGAGATGGAAGTTCAGGACGGGGACTGGCTGCCATGCCATCCAGTGTGGGTTTGCCAGTTTGTCGCCGCATTTGTAGAAGTTTCCCGTCCACTGTTGTCCCGAGAAGTCTCCCAGGTCTCCGAGGAAGTGTTCTGTGACGGCCGGTGGGATTTGGAAGCGCATCTGCCATGTGTTGTCGCCCTGCCTTTCCTGGGGGACGAGTCCCGTGGTTCCCAGCGTGACAATCTTTTCGCCGATCTGCGGCGGCAGCTTGTCGAAGTCCGCGAAGCCGTTGCTTGTGCGTGTGCAGTCTCTGACGAAGTAGCAGAGGAATGCTCCTCCCGCGCTCATTTCGAGGTTCAGGTATCCCTTGTCCGCCAGTGGCCTGAAGAAGAATTCGACGCATGAGTCGAAGCAGACCTGGTCGTTGAATGCCATTGCCCTTCCGAGGACGGAGTGGTCCTTCACCTGGAAGATGCCGTAGATTGTCCTTCCGTCGTGGAGGAGTTTTGCCTCGACCTCCGGGAAGGGCCCCTTGCATTCATGCCAGTGCCATTGGATTTTGACCGTGTTCGCGGCCTTCCATGCCTCTGCGTCCCAGCCCTCGTCGATTGCGGGAATCATGTCGGGGGCGGCTTTGTTTACGATGTAGGTGTCCATTCTGTTTCCTGAAGGATTCGTTGTGGTTTGATTGGAAGTGGCGGCTGCCCTGCCTTAGTTGATTTTTCTGAGGTCGAGGTTGGCCTCCTCCCAGAAGAGCTGGTCTTCCACGAGCTTGTTGTCGATTTCCCAGAAGTGGTTCATTGTATCCTCCTTGCTGGGGCCTTGTTTCTTGACCTCTTCAAGGTATTTGCGCAGCGCCTCGGGGGAGATTGCGCACTCCGTCTTCCCGAATTCGCCCAGTGCATCCACCAGTGCGGCTGTGAAGTTTGCGACGACCGGGTCCTGGCATCCGTCGAAGGCCAGGTTGAGCGTGCATACGACGAGCGTTCCCTTTCCGACCTTCACGGAGAAGAGGTGGCTGAAATTCCGGAGCGTATCTGCGTCGATGAAGTTCTTGACCCCGTTGACGAGCCCCTTCATGCGGTCGCGCACAGGCTTGTCCACTCCCCACATCCACTCGGAGACCCTGGTCGGGAAGGTGTCGAGGTTCACCTTGTATGCGTCGTTGAGAAGGGGGAACAGGTTCAGGTCGAAGAACTTGCCGCTGGCGAGGGCGTTCCGCACCGTTTGGGATTCGACGATGCCGCCCAGGTTGCTGCCCCTGTCCCAGATGCATGGCTTGCAGCGCTCGCGTGCGCCTGGGAAGAAGTAGTCGGCCTGCCCCTTGACTGGCGGCTTCGGAAGGGTCAGAAGGACAGTCCTGCCCTGTGCGAGGCTCTCGAAGACCGACTCGTCAAAGCGGTCCGCCCTCACGGCGTCCTCCGGCATCTGCGGGATTGAGACCCTTGGGTAGCCCCATGCCTTCCAGGAGTTCACGAGTTCGACTCCCTTGTCGGAGAGGAACCGGGCCTCCACGACGAGCTCCTCGGGGGCGTGTTCGTCAAAGGCGACGTCGATTGTCGCGAGCTTCTGGAGACCTCCTGCGAGGCTCAGGCGGGTTCCGTTGTAGACGGTCTCGACCGTGCCGTCCGCGTAGCGGATTGTGACCGTGAGGTCTCCCAGCTGTTCTGCGTCCGGCAGGAAGTCGGATGCGTGGATTTCGAAGCGCAGCCCCTCCGACCAGTAGAATGCGTTCCTTTCGAAGTGTGCGAGCAGCGCCGCGTCTCCATTGAACTGATTCATCCATTCGGCGGGGATGTATTTGTCATCGTCGAAGCAGTCCACGATGCCGTTTTTGTTTTCATACTTGAGGCAGTCTGCGAACTGGAGCATTTCGAATCCGCAGAGAGTTGAGAACCTGCAGCTTTCGAGGTACTGCTTGATGCAGCTCATCTTGAATCGCTGGGACGCTTCCATCATGTCCGGCAGCCGTCCCAGCAGTCCCTTCCGTTCGATGAGCGCCGGCATGTCGTCGAGGAACCTGGGCCGTTCAATTCCGTATTCCTTCAGGTATGCCGGGCCGACCTTGGCGCAGAAGTCGTCGAACTTTTTCCGCAGTGCGTAGTAGTCCGGCACGTCGACATAGTGGACAGCCTCGTGGGCCAGGGTGGGGCGGATTGGGACCACCGCCCGGTGCGCCTTGCTCTTCGAGCGCGGGTTTTCGGCCTCCTGGTCGATTGGGACGTCGTATGCGGAGCCGTTGATGAGCCATGGGGCTTCGACATGGAACATTTCCGCATGGTGTCCGTACGGGAAGAAGTACGCGATGTGCTGCGAGAAGATGTCCGCGCTTGTGCGGTCGTATTCGCCCCACCCCGAATTGTCGATGATGAGCTTTCCCGGCGCGAGCCTCCTTCCCTCCTCGTAGATTGCGTGGACCTGGGGGACCCTTCCGGAGTTGTGCATTTCGTTTCCGATGCAGAAGATGAGCATGGATGGGCAGTTCCGGTATTTGAGGATTGTTTCGCGCCAGGCGGTCTGGTCCATTGAGAGGGAGGTCTTCTCCCCCTTTTCGTTGCGCTCGTAGGCGAAGCCGATCTCCGCGTGGATGAAGATGCCTTCCTTGTCGGCGGCTTCGACAAACTCCGGCCATGGGATTGTGGAGTGGAACCTGACGAGGTTGAAGCCGTATTTCTTCGCCTGGCGTATGTATTTGACGGCCGCGTCATAGAGGCTGCCGCCGGTCATGTTCGGGTGGTCGTGGGCGATGATGCCGCGGATCACACCCCTGAAGTAGACTGGCGCTCCATTGAAGATGACGGCCTTGTTCTGGAAGCGGTTGACCTCGCAGTATCCGAAGCGTATGTCAATGCCGCCCCCCGCCAGGAGCCTGTAGAGGACCGGGGTGTCGGGTGACCAGCAGAAGAGCCGGGATGCGTCCAGGGTCGCCCGCCAGGTGCCGTCGTCAAGGGTCTCCTCCGAAAGGAGCGCGACCTCGACGTCGCCCCCGTCGATGTCGACAATCCTCATGGAATCGAGTGGTTCCCTTGCCTCCACGAGGAGGATTCCGCTTTCGGTCTGGCAATGCAGGTAGATGCTTTTCTGCAGAGATTCCATCTTGGCAGTGAAGTTGTGTGGTTGTGGTTTGTCTGGAGATAGTTATGTATGTCGGCTACTCCTGGTGTATCCAGCGGCCGATTTTCGAATTTACCTTGACGAGCGTCTCGATGCCTTCGCGGCTGTGTGCGACCAGGTCTTCGTCGAACTCGCACTTTCCCCGTTCAAAGGCCATCACGACAGTCGAGCCGCCGAATGCGAAGAATCCGGCCTGGTTGCCCCGGTGGAACTCGAATCCGGCCTCGTCCGCATAGTCGTGGATTGACGCGACTCCGAACGCGCCGACTGCAAACATGGCCGCCATGCCGCCATGCTTCAACTCCATGATGCGTGCGGTGCGGAAGTTTTCGGTGAATGGCTTGTATCCGGCCTCCAGCGCAATGGGGTTCACGGAGTGGTATTTCCCGTGTGTAACCCAGTAGTCCTCCATCTGCCCGTCGTCAATGAAGTGGTATCGATGGTAGTCTGCGGGGCAAAGGCGGCATACAATGAGGCTGCCGCCGTCGAACCGCCTGAAGTATCTGTTGCCCTGCATGCCGAGCATGTCGGAGATGGAATATGGCGTCCCCTTGACAGGAACCACCAGGCCGGCGGTGATTTCCGGGTAGACTGTCAGGCGGCAGTCGGCGGGGGAGATTACCGCCCACTCGTCTTCGGGGAGGGGGCGCGCGCCTGGCTTGAGCTCGCGGGCGAAGAAGTCGTTGAAGGAGGTGAAGCCGCCGTCGGGGATGATCGCCTCGTCCATGTTTATCCCGAGGTCGCGGATTGTGGGGTCGATGCGCTTCACGGATGAACGCTTGTCAAGATACCATCCCATCAGGCGCGAAAAGAAGGCGCATGAAAAGAGTGGCCACTGGAGAAGCCCCCTGATGGGGGACTTGTATGCCAGGCGGAGCCATGTGTCGCCGAGCACCCTCTCGGTCTCAAGCTTCCCCGTGGCGCGGTTGTAGTATTTCGGTGAATCGCACATCTTATGTAGTTCGATTGCGGCTTTGCCTCCCAGGGAACGGATTGAAGGGCGTGGAGTCCACTCCAGCGTCGCCCGCCCCCTGGAAAATGCCGCCGTTTATTTGACTCCGTGACGGACAAGGCAGTACCCGTCGTTCCAGGCTGGGGCACTGTTGGATGTGAAGGGGCCGCCAATTGTCTTGAAGAAGTGCCACGGACATACCGCATGGGTGTCCCCCTCCTCAAGATGGTGCGGACCAAGCATGTTCCTCAAGGAGGTCACAAGCTTCAGGGAAATCTCGTTCTCCCCAGCCCTGAGCAATCCGGCAGGAAGGTCAAGGGAATACTCGGGACGGACAATCGGCGACAATTCGGTATTGTTTACCACTGGGACGAGGACGTTTCCGTAGAAATTCCCGAAGAGGATGCGTCTTGGCCTGGATGCCTCCTCCTCCGTGAGGACGACCTTCTGGGAGAGTGTCGCGGTTCCTGCGAAGAACGGGAGTCCGCACTCTTCGAGGTGGTCTCCCCTGACCTTCTCCGGCATTCTTCCCAGGATGAAGTCTCCGGCGTATCTGCACGAGTCGTCGGTGAGCTGCGTGAATTTCCCGGGTGTTTCGACTCCGAAGGGTCCGGCCAGGTAGACAGCCTCCACCTCGCTGTCGAGGGAGAGCTTGTTTCTTTCCGACTCGAAGACCTTTGACGCCCTGAGGCACTCGAAGGTCTCCTTGAACTGGTGGTAGTTGGATTCGAGGCGGATGACATTGACTCCCTTGACGACTGCGTCGGCGATTGGGATGCGCTCGAAGGCCGGATCCTGGAAGAATCCCTGGGATTTGCTGGAGATTTCGCGTCCATTGACGAGTATTCTCTGGCGTTCCGGATGTTCGACCAGCAGTGTCAGCTCCCTTGAGAAGTCATAGTCTTCCCCGATGTTGAAGGTGAATTCCAGTGCCAGCGCCTGGTTTTCCTTTTCGCGTGCGAGCAGCGTGTCGTTGATAGTGAGGACGTATTCGTGGGCGAAGAGCTCCTCACCGTCCACGACGCACCGTGCATGGTCGAGTGTAAGGAGGTTTTCGGTCGCATCCGCGAGCCGCCACTCCTGTGCAAGCTGGAGTGGTTCGGCCTTCTCCTTCCTGGGGGCGGCGGGGGTCTCGTAGTCGCGGGCGAGAAGTGCAAAGTCTCCGCCCTCCGGGAAATGCGCGGGCACGAGGCAGGTCTTGCCGTCGGTGGTGTAGGGCAGGGCGTATTTTTCGCCGGTGTGTGTGTCGTATCCTTCGATGCCTTTGCCTGGGACGGCGATGACGCAGTCGTGCTGGCGGAATCTTGCGTTGTTCACAAAGTAGTGGAAGATTGCGGGCTTGCCGTCGAAGTCGCCGAATGCGCGGCTGGTGCAGTTGATGTCCCCTGCGTCCTCCCCGTTCTCAAGAAGCACCTTGACCGGGCGGAATTCCTCGGGGATAGCGGCGACAAGCTCCCCGATGGAGTCGAACCAGCGGATGTCGTCCAGGAGCGGGCATCCGGGGGTGGCTTCACCGTCCACGGCGAGGGGAATCGGTTCCAGGTCGTTGCGGAGGCCGAGGATGAGCCCCCCTTCGTCGTGGAACTTCTTCAGCAGTTCCACCTGCTTTGAGGAGAGGTTGTTGAGCTTCGGGAGAATGACAAGCCTGTAGGACTGCTGGCCGATTGCCAGGGCTCCCGCCTTGACGCCGCCATGGCGCTCCATCATGATTTCGTCGCCGTAGTGGTGGTTGACATGGTGGCTTTCCAGTGCGTCTGTGGCCTCCTTGAAGGCGCGCTCGTATGGGGTCATCGCGCCATTTGTCCCGTTGTTGAAGCAAAGATGCCCCGTTGTGATTGGATGGAGCAGCAGGACATTGTATCTTGCCTCGCCCTGTTCGAGGATGGTTCCGATGCGGGACAGGTAGTCGTTGAAGGGCTTGTAGTATGGCCACCAGGGCTGGTGCCGGAAGAGGCTGGCCGGATAGTCACGCTTGCGGAGGCCCCTGAGACTGTAGCCTTCGAGGTGCTGGCAGACGAGGTTCACGCCGTGGACAAACTGCCATTGGACGAGCCACTGCAGGTCCGCGAAGGAGACTGCCCAGCCGCAGAGCGCAAATGTCTCCGATAGAATCTGCTTCCTGCCAGTCTGTGCCGCGACGCTGAAGAGCTGCAGGGGCAGGGTGACCCATGTGTGTTCGCGGCTGAGTATGTCCATCCCGGGGATGTCGAAGTACTCGTAGTGCGGCATGCACGCGCCGTTGGAGGTTGTCTGGCTGAACAGGGTCTCCTCCAGGACGAGGTGCCCCGTGAGCTCCCATTGGTGGGCATGGCACCACTCCTGGATCTGCTTCATGAAGTTCTCGCTGAAGAGTTCGGTGACAGTCCTCCAGAAGCGGTATCTTGTCCTGCGGTAGTTTTTCCCCCACTCGAAGAAGAGGTCTGGCAGCCTGTCGAGCAAATCTTCGCCGAAGCGTTTGCCGTATTCCTCCGCCAGGATGAGCGACCAGGGGATGCCGTCGCGGGAAATCTGCGGTTCGTCAGTGAAGAATCCCCGCATGCCCCTGCGTTCCTCGGGAGTCAGCCTGGAGTAGTATTGCTGGTGCGTGGAGGAGAGGAATTCGGCGATGACGCGGCCGTCAAGCGTGTCCACATAGTATGGGTTCACCTGGTAGTAGAAGACGATGTATTCGCCCTTTTCGTCAAGTTCCCTGCCTTCGGGGACGGGCTTTCCGTCCGCCGTGAAGACAGCGATTCTGTTGGCGATGGAATTTGCCTCGGCCGCGTCTCTTGTGTTCTTATAGCGCAGGTATTTTTGCTGGTAGAAGACCCCCTTGCCGTTGACAAGCCCCCCCCCGAAGCCGCTGGGCCACCCGTTTTCGTCGTACGCCCACGCATTCATTCCATGTTCGCCGGCCTTTCTGACGCAGTCCTTGACGATTCCGAACCACTCGTCGGAGAGGTACTCCGTATGGAGTCCGCCGCGGGCATGCATGAAAAAACCACCGATGCCCTGTCCGTGCATCAGGTCGATTTGATGGCGGCACTCGTCCGACTCAAGCTTGTCGTTCCAGCTCCAGAATGGGACTGGGCGATTGTGGTTGGAAGGGGAGAGCGCCTGCTCGAATACGTTCTTCGTCATAGGGTGGTGGAATGGGTGGTGGATGGGACAATCCAAGTGGCTTGAATGCAACTTGGTTAATGTAAGCCCGACTCTTGGCAATGCACGGCCCGGGCCTGCCACTGCCGGCTGGTTGCCGTGAATGAGGCCGCCCAAGGAAGATGATGTTTCCCCGGGCGGCCTCGGAGCCATGGAGTGCGCCGGCGCCTTGGCCTGTCGTGGCAGGCGGCTATTTCACCTGGACAGTGGCGGCGGAGTCGTTTCCGCTCGCCAAGTCCTGGACGCGGATTGTCCAGGCACCAGGCATGTCGTTCTTCGCAGGATTCACCTTCACCTCGAGGAACCCGTCAACGGCTGCGTAGTAGCCCGTCCCTTCGGTTTCACCCTCGGGCGTGGCGATGTCGACCCTCAGCGGCACCACGGCGTCGGAGAGTTTTCCCGCCTTGTCCGTGATTGCGACAGTGAAGGAGAACTCCCCGCCCAGGGCGGCCTCCTCCGGTGCCGTGATGCGGACTTCCTCCAGGGCGGTGGATGTGGCCAGGTAGAGGCCGCCTTCGCCAGGACCAAGCTCCACGTCCCAGGAAAGGCCGTCGGATGTGGCTGTCTTCACGGGGATGTGTTTGACGAGGTCGTAGACGAATCCCCCGGTGCGCGCCAGGGAGACTCGCCCCGCATTGGGGAGCCCCTCCTCCATGACAAGGCGGTACTGCCCGACGTAGTCGCCGTAGGTGCGCCTGTCGTTCATGACGAAGAGGTAGTCGGAGGTGCCATGCCGCCTCATGCGCCCCACCAGGTCCATGTTGCTGGTGCGGAACGGGGTCGGCAGGTATGGGTCGAGCGCCTTGCGGAGTTCCTTGGAAAGTTCCTGGAGCTTCTCCTTGTCCTTGTCGGCGGTCTTGGTGCGGTTATAGCGCGTAATGGTGTAGTCGGGAACGATGGCTGGGCAGAGAAGGCGGTCTCCCACCACGATGCCGCCCTTCTTCTGGAAGTCGTGGATGGCGTCGACGATGTCCTGTGGAAGCACCTCGCAGTTGGGCATGACCAGCACGCGGAAGGCGTCAAGGCCATTCTTCCGGATGGTCTCCTCGTAGACAATCCGGGGCTGGTATCCGGCCCACTGGAGAATCAGGTGCACGTCCGACTCCCATCCGTCGCTCCACCCCCAGCTGCCGCAGGATGCGTAGATTTGCGATGAGAAGCTCTCCAGCATGGCGACGTCGGCCTGTCGGTCGCCCACTTCGAGCAGCATGGGACCCAGGGGCTTCACCACGGCTCCTGTCAGTGCCTTGAGGCGCATGGCGCTTTCGCCGTTGGTGAATTTGTAGTATGATTTCGACGAATGGTTCCGGTCCACCAGGGAGTGCCAGCCATGGTACATGATGCCGCGCACGGGGCGCGAAAGCATGGACCACAGGGCGATGGAGAGATGGTCCGGGGCGATGGTGACGAACTTCGCGTCGGGGACGTCCTTCTCCCACTCGGTCCGCAGGGACTCCTCCTTCGGAAGCATGCCGACGGGGGCGGTCCGGTCCCGATACCAGATGACCTGCGTCATCTTCATGACCTTCTGGCCGGGATTGCCCTCGGCCATGGCGAAGAGCTCGTCCGCCGCCTCGCCGACCTTGATGGGGTCGGGATAGGAGTATGTCCACTGGGAGATGACATCCACGTCGCCGCCGTTGCCCCAGACGGATGGCGTGCGGACCGCTGGGTCGAAGAAGGTCCAGATGTCCTCACGCCCGGTGGATTTGATTGCCCTGGAGACGATTGAGTGGAGTTCGTTCCACCCGTCTCCGTGCTTCCACCACCAGGAGTAGAACTTCAGAATCGGGTCGTCTGAGGGGACGACCCGGTTTGCTGGGAAGTCTGGCAGGGAGCGGTAGTCCACCGCCTTCTTGTTGGAGACGGCGTCGGGGATTGGCGCCCCCGCTTCCCTTGCCGCCTCGATGTTTTCTGGGCGGAAGGAGATTTCCGAGTTGTCGCGCACCTCGGAGTGTATTAGGCTTCCTTCGGCGCTGGTGAAGTTTCCGAATTGTAGCGCGACCGTGCGCCCCACGTTCTCCGCGAATTTCTTGAACTCCGGCAGGACGACGTCCGCATTGGTGTTCGGGATTGGCCTTCCGTCGCGGTTTAGCCTTGCGTATTTGGGGTCGTCCTTGAGTTTATTGGAGAGCCAGGCTCCTGGAATCATCCAGAAGACATTCCGGAGTCCAAGCCGTGCGCGCCTGTTGAGCATTTCGCATTCGTGGGCTTGCCGCGAATTGTCGTCGGCCGTCACGGGGGCGCCCGTCTCCAGGACGCGGTCATGGGAGCCCAGGACCGCCATGTCGCTTGTGAAGCCCAGTTCCTTCAGCAGATTCAAGTCGTCCGCCGTGTTCCACATCACCACGGGCATGTATGGGGTCGGGCGCGGGGTCAGGTCGTATGTGAAGAGGCACTTTGCGTCCGCCGTCTTTCCATTTGCCTTGAACTCCACGCGGAATTCGTGGGTGTATCTGCCGGCCTTGAGGGTGGTGTCCACCTTTGCCTCGTAGTCCAGCCGTCCATCGCGTTTCAGTTCCGGCTGGCGCATTGAGGCAAGTTCCCTGCCGTCCTGGAAGATCCGTATGTCGGAGAAGTCCGCGCCTGTGGAATTGGTGAGGCGCAGGCGGATTTCCGGGAATTTGTCGAAGCGGTAGAAGACATCCCGCCCCGGAAGGACTTCGAATGCAGGCTGGAGGCCGTAGCGGTCCGGGATGCCCTTGTAGAGGGCGGCCTGGGCGACCAGTCCTGCGAAGGGTGAATAGTATGAGACTGCGCGGTCGCCGATGGTCAGGGGAATCCTGTTTTGGGCCAGCGAACCGCATCCCTTGGGGAATTCCGCCTGGCGCACGCTCGTTCCGTCCAGGTAGAGGGAGAGTCTGCCGTCGCCATTGTAGGTCATTGCGGCGCAATGCCATTCCCCTGCGGGAATTGCCAGCCGCCCGGTGGAGGCCTCCATCGACTTGTCTTCGAAGCCAACCCAGGATGTCATCCTGTAGGCGTTTTCGCCCAGGCGGTCGAGATAGAGGCAGTATCCGCCGTTGCCGTCGGGCTTGTCAGTCTTGTAGAAGTAGATTTTCTTGTCGAAGAGCATGAACCGGCTGCGTTCCAGGTCGTTAACGCCTTCGTCCAATTTGAACCAGATTTCGAAGGCCATCGCGCCCTCTGGAATCAATGCATCATGGCTGAACACCGAGATTCCGCTGGGTTTCTCCTTGTCGCCCTCGTCAATGCAGGGTTGGAAGGCAAAGCATCCAGGGGCGTATTCCACGGGCTGCCCCGCCAGGACACGCCCGGGCCAGTTGTTGGAACTGCCGTCCTGGGCAGGGCTTCCGGCGTTGGAAAAGTCCCACAGACCTACGATTTCCGCGCCGTCGGGGGCGGGGGCGAAAGGCATCCCCGCCGCAGGGAACACCGTGGCGAGGGCGAGGAGGAAGATTGTGAAGAGAATGCGCTTTTTCATCGTGGTTTCCTCCCCTTATTTCATGATTTGCAGGTGGATAGGACGGTAGATGCCGCCAGCATGGGAGACGTCCTGCACGCGGACGGTAATCTGGTTGGGCTCGCCCCAGCGAACCAAATCCGTGATGTCAAGGGAGAAGGGGACGTTCCAGCCCGTCGGGCCGATGTTGTGCACGCCCACGTATCTGCCGTTGAGCCATACCCAGGCACTCTCGTCCACGCTGTCGAAATGAAGCTCCACCGCGTTGAATTCCTCTGGCTTCGGGGGGACGTCGAAGGTGGTGCGGTACCAGGCGATTCCATCGTAGTCGTAGCCAAAGTCCTCCCAGGGCTTGCCAATGCTGATTCTTGCCCAGGAGCTGTCGTCGAACTCCTCCTTGTAGCACTCTTCGTTCAGGTGCATGTTGGCGTCAGGGTCAAGGCAGAAGGCCCATCCGTCCATCGGCAGGGTATGATCCTGGATGAGGGTGACCTCATGGTCCCAGTCGGGACGGTTTTTCAGCAGCTGGACATTGCGGTGGAATGGCCAGGTTACCTGGGAGAGAATCGCGCGCAACTGGGAGTCGCCGGCGGTCTTCAATATCTGCTGGGCAAGCTGAAGGCGCTCGGGTGGCAACGGCCTCTTGCTGAAGTAGATGGAGGCGGCGACTACGCAGACGTTCGTTTCGCTGCTGTGAAGACATTCGACAAGCAATTCGGGATCCACGTCCTCGCCGCAGAGCTGCCATAGGACAAGCAGGGCGTTGTAACGCATCTGGGAATCTTCGTCGCCGCGGACGATTCCATTCAGGAACGGCACCGCCTCCTGCCCGCAATCCCCCAGCAGGCGCAACGCTGTCCTGCGAAGAATGGGGTCGGTCTCGGAATCAATGGTGGCCTGAAGGCGCGCAAAGTCCTGCTCGCCGTTGACGAGGGAGTCGCGCTTGTCGGAGAGTGTCGAGCCCAGGACAATGGCAGAGACACACAACACAAGGAGAAGACAATGGATTTTCATGGATGTGAGGGTGGTTGAAGGCTGGTGGAGGGAAGGTGGAAAGCACCCTGAAAAGGCCAGGCTTTCCCAGGACGCTCAAGCGAACACAATACCGTAATGCCCATTTTGCGTTGTTTCGCGGCACTCCTGCATCTTTTCCATCCACCCATTCAGGGGGGGCGCGGAGGTTACAGTCCTGTGGCTGCCCTGGATGCTCCTGCACCACATACAAAAACGCCCCCCGTCCCGTGTGGGAGGAGGGCGTTTGACGGATCAGGCTAGCTACTAGTGGAAGTTGTTGTAGCCCATGTTGCCGTGGGGGCGGGGACCGCGGGGCTCGCGGGGCTTCGCCTCGTTGACAGTCAGGGTGCGGCCGTGGTCTTCCTTGCCGTTCATCGCGTTGATGGCGGCCTCAGCCTCGGCGTCGTCTCCCATCTCGACGAATCCAAAACCCTTGGAACGCCCGGTGTCACGGTCGGTGATGACTCGCGCAGAGTCAACCTTGCCGAATTGGGAGAAGAGCTGGTTGAGCTCGGCGTCAGTGACGGCGTAGCTCAGGTTGCCAACATACAGATTCTTGCTCATTGTCTAGGGGATTTCTCCTGTCTGGTTCTCGTGTCCCGAACGTTTCAGTGGATTGCTCTTTCCCGGGGACATGCAGAGGAAAGGAGCCTCGTGGCTCAATCGGAGAACGTTCTTCGCGGAGAGAATGGAGGGGAGAAGACACACGAATGCGCCTGTAACTCAAGTCCCTCTGGCAGGAGTTCTATCGACTAACACAGACAATTATAGTAAAAACGAAGGGAATTTCAAGAGAATACAAGAAAAAAATCACGGTTTTTTTGCACCTGTGGGGTTATCACCCGCCTGGCTCCTTCGTCTCCGTAATGTCCAGCGGCACATGCCTCAGAGTTTTCTTCCCGAAATCCAGAAACAGCTTTTTTGCCTTTCTGTTTCAGAGGCGGAGTGTTCCGCATCGGGGAAGCCCTGCGGATATTGTGTCGGTCGCATCATCGCTACCATGCCATGCAATGTGTGTTGCCGCATGATATGAACAGTGGAGGGTATTGCAATATTGTCGGGGCCATGGCGTCTCATGCGGCTGTAATCCAGCGTTCTGTGCATGAGTCCACGACCCCGGGTCATCCACTATTGTCTAGCTATAGCATGGTGTCTGAATAGACATTGGATTCAGGTGCTTTTTTTTTGCAGTTTGCTAGTCGGTGGAGGTGTAATCCAGGAATGATGTGTCGTCTATTGTTGGCTTGGCGGCAGAATACTCCTTGTGCAGCCAGTTCTTGCTGTATTCCTCCAGCTTGGATTCCCAGAAAGATTCATCCTGGACGTATGTCTCCGGCATATAGCCCTTGTTCGCCATATAGGCAGTCATCGCACGCTGTTCCCTCTCCTTCGCATCAGGTGCTGTCAGGAGGGCATATCCAATCTCTGTATTAGTATCCTTGACAACAACCCATCCAGTATCGCTTTTTTTGAATGCGTCTTCCGCAATGACTCTTGTCTCTTCAACCTTCTTAGACATTTCTTCCTGGAATTTGACTGCTGCCCGCGTAGTCC
>URJM01000040.1 GCA_900548225.1 uncultured bacterium | reverse complement strand
GTGGCAGAATTGCCGCGCGGGCGCGCCCACGCGCGCCATCCACGCACTACCTTCTCCTCCCTATTCCCTATGAAAAATTGGCATTCGTGGTTCTCCCTCCTCAATGGACGCGTGGCAGAATTGCCGCGCGGGCGCGCCCACGCGCACCATCCCCGCACTACCTTCTCCTCCCTATTCCCTCATGAAAAATTGGCATTCGTGGTTCTCCCTACTCAAATGGACGCGTGGCAGAATTGCCGCGCGGGCGCGCCCACGCGCGCCATCCCCGCACTGCCTTCTCCTTTCTTCTCCCTCCTCCCTACATTTTCAATGGACGCGTGGCAGAATTGCCGCGCGGGCGCGCCCACGCGCGCCATCCATGCACTACCTTCTCCTTTCTTCTCCCTCCTCCCTACATTTTCAATGGACGCGTGGCAGAATTGCCGCGCGGGCGCGCCCACGCGCGCCATCCACGCACTCCCTTCTCCTCCCTCCTCCCTATTCCCTACTTTGCACTCCCTTCTCCTCCCTCCTCCCTGTTCCCTACTTTTTTTTCTTTTTGGTGGAAAAGTTCTGCGGGATGTATATATTAGGCGTCCTTACACCTGCGTTTCCGGGTGTACGGTGCGGTGTCGTCCGTCCACGATAATCGAATTTGTCCCAGTGCCGAATCCCATGCGGGCGGGTTTTTCTCGCCACGTTTTGGACAGGCTTCGACGGTGGCTTATTTGCCATACTGCGAGGCATGGCCGGGATTGAAGAAACCCCAGTGACTCCCTTCCAAGGGGCGAAGAGCGCCGGTGTCCCCGACCTGGCTTTCTCTCCCACGCGCCGAGGCGGGGGGACCGCGTCTTAGAATTGTTTGTTCATCCAGTAGTAGAACCCGAAAAAGGAACCCAAAGCATCGAAAAAATGGAAAAAATCGCCATTTCCAAGTATGTGCGGATTTCCCCGTTCAAGGCCCGTGAGGTCACGCGCCTGATCCAGGGGAAGCCTGCCATCACTGCGTTGAATACCGTGGCGCTGATTCCGCGGAAGGCCGCCCGTCTTGTGGAGGCCACGCTGAAGTCCGCCGTGGCCAACGCGGAGAATGCCGAGCAGGGCGGCGTCAGCCGTTCCGAGCTCATCGTCAAAGAGGCAACCGTCGGCGAGGGCCCGACCATGAAGCGTTTCTGGCCTCGCAGCCGCGGATCGGCCAGCCGAATCCTCAAGCGGACGAGCCATATCCGCATCATCGTCTCCGACCAGGCATAATCAGGAGGATACACCGTGGGTCAAAAAGTAAATCCAATTGGCTTCCGCCTTCCAATCCGCAAGGACTGGAAATCCCGCTGGTTTGCACGCAGCAAGGAGAAGGCCGACAGCATCAACAAGTCATTCGGCGAACTCCTCCAGGAGGATCTCCGGATCCGCGAGAAGCTGGGCAAGCTCCTCAAGAACGCAAGCGTCTCCAAGATTCTCATCGAGAGATTCGGACGCCGCCTCCGCCTGACCATCTTCACCGCACGCCCCGGCATCATCATCACCGGCCACTTCGAGGACAGGAACGACCGCCGCGGCAAGGCCGCTGCGCCTGTCGCAGCCGACTCCAAGGAGAAGCGCGGCGCCGGCCTTGACAAGATCAAGGAGGAGCTGAAGGACATCGCGAAGGACGAGGAAGTCCTGGTCGACGTCAAGGAAATCAGGGTTCCCGAGGTTGACGCCACCCTGGTGGCCGAGTCCATCGCCCAGCAGCTTGAGCGCCGCGTGGCATTCCGCCGCGCCATGAAGCGCGCCATCCAGACTGCCATGGAGCGTGGCGCCGAGGGCGTCCGTATCCGCATCAGCGGCCGTCTTGGCGGCGCGGAGCTTGCTCGTGTCGAGCAGTACAAGGAAGGGAAGGTGCCCCTGCACACCCTTTCCGCCAATATCGACTATGGCTTCGTGGAAGCGCATACGCTTGCCGGCCTGATTGGAATCAAAGTCTGGATCTGCAAACCCGAAAACTGGGAGGAAATCAACAATGCCTCTAATGCCAAAACGCGCAGAGCACCGAAAGGTGCAACGCGGAACGCGCGCGGGCCTCGCAACGCGCAATAACAAGCTCGACTTCGGCGACTACGGCCTGCAGGTCCTCGAGCGCGCATGGATCACCGGCGCGCAGATCGAGGCGGCACGTGTCGCGGCGACACGCCGCATGGAGAGGAAGGGACAGCTCTGGCTGAGGATCTTCCCCGACAAGCCGGTCTCGAAGAAACCCCTCGAAACCCGTATGGGAAAGGGAAAGGGCGCCCCGGAGTTCTGGGTCGCAGTCATCAGGCCTGGCAATATGGTGATTGAAGTCTCGGGATGCTCCGAGACAGTCGCCAAGGAAGCCCTCGCACTGGCCGCAAGCAAGCTGCCCGTGCGCTGCAGATTCCTCACACGCCACGTCGCCGAATAGACACGGATGCCAAAGGGGAAGCCTGGCGGACGCCACGCAGGGCCTCCCCGAGGCGCAAGATAGGGAATTTCAAAGATGAAACCATCCGAGATCCGTCAGAAGACCGACGACGAGATTCTGCAGCAGCTTGCCGAGAACCGCCGGGAAATCTTCCAGCTCCGTCTGAAGTATCAGACCAGCGAGCTGAAGGACACCGCCAGAATCGGAAAGCTCCGCAAGGACATCGCCCGTCTGGAAACCGAGATGACCGCCAGGAAGGCGGCAAAGGCCTAACCAAAACAGGGGTAACCGCAAGATGTCAGAAGATACTCAGAAGAACGAGACCCCCGTCCAGGAGGTCCGCGAAAACCACCGCAAGGTGCGAGTCGGCACGGTTGTCAGCGACAAGCAGGACAAGACCCGCGTCGTCGCAATCGTGCGCTCCGCTCCCGACCCGCTCTACAAGAAGGTCGTCAAGCACACCAAGAAGTGCTACGTCCATGACGAGAACAACGAGTCCAAGGTGGGCGACGTTGTCAAGATCATGGAGACCCGCCGCCTCTCCAAGATGAAGCGCTGGCGCCTGGTCGAAATCCAGAAGCACGCCGCCACAGACTAACCCAAAAGCCCCAGGAGAATAGAAAATGATTCAGATGCAGACCACACTCGAGGTGGCTGACAACACCGGCGCCAAGGTCATCATGGCGATCCGGTGCCTCGGGCAGGGCAAGGAGTACGCCGAAATCGGCGATATCATCCGGGCCAGCGTCAAGGAGGCTCAGCCACGCGGAGTCGTCAAGAAGGGCGATGTCGTCAAGGCAGTCGTCGTCAGAACCGCCAAGAACATCCGCCGTGCCGATGGCAGCTGCCTGCGTTTCGACAGGGACGCCGCAGTCATCATCGACGATGCAAACAACCCCCGCGGCACCCGTATCTTCGGACCGGTCGCCCGCGAACTGCGCGAGAAGAACTTCACCAAAATCATCTCGCTCGCCCCGGAGGTGCTCTAATGGCCAAATCAACAGTCAAGAAGAACGACATCGTCGTCGTGATCGCTGGCGCCGACAAGGGCAAGAGCGGCAAGGTGCTGCGCGTCGACCGCAAGGCCGGGCGCGTCTACGTCGAGGGCATCAACATCCAGAAGAAGACCATGCGCCGCACCCAGGAGAAGCCCCAGGGTGGCATCATGGATGTGGAAGGCCCCATTGACATCAGCAACGTGATGGAGGAAGGCCGCTACCGCGCCCGTCCCCAGGTCGCGAAGGCCGCCCAGAAGGCGTAAGCGGAGGGAGGATATCCAAAGATGAACACAAATCCGCTCTACATTCAATACAACGAGCAGGTGATCCCCGCGCTGAAGGAGAAGCACGGCTACAAGAATCCCATGGAGATTCCGAAGCTTGTGAAGGTCGTCCTGAACAGCGGCGTCTCCCCTGACAAGGACCGTGAGAACCTGAACGAGGTGGTTGACACCCTTGGCCGCATCACCGGCCAGAAGGCCGTCATCACCAAGACCACCAAGAACATCTCCCAGTTCAAGCTCCGCGCGGGCATGAACGTGGGTGCCTCGGTGACTCTCCGCCGCGAGAAGATGTACAACTTCCTCTACCGCCTGGTGAACATCGTCCTGCCACGCGTCCGCGACTTCCGCGGCGTGCCGACGAAGTCCTTCGACGGTGCGGGCAACTACACCTTCGGCCTGGCAGACCAGTCCGTCTTCACTGAAGTGGACATGGACAAGGCGAAGCACACGGTTGGCATGAACATCACCATCGTTACCACAGCCAAGACCGACGACGAGGCACGTGACCTGCTCGCGTTCTTGGGCATGCCATTCGCCAAGAACTGAGGAGGATACATCCGTGGCAAGGAAAAGTCTTATCATCAAGTCAAAGAGGACGCCGAAGTTCAGCAGCAGGGCATACACCCGTTGCGAGCGCTGCGGTCGTGTCCGCGCCGTCTACCGCAAATTCCACCTGTGCCGCATCTGCCTGCGCGAACTGGCCAGCAATGGCCTGATCCCCGGCGTGACCAAGGCAAGCTGGTAACCTAAGGAGGCATACAACCATGAGCATGAGCGATCCAATTGCTGATATGCTGACTCGGGTGCGCAACGCCTCGAACGCCAAGCTGCCCACCGTCTCCATGCCCTCCAGCAAGCTGAAGGCCGCCCTGGCCGAGACGCTTAAGGAGACTGGATTCATCGACAGCTTCGAGGTTCAGGACCTGGGCAACAACAAGAAGGCCCTTAACATCACTTTGAAGTACAAGGGCAAGAACGCTACTCCTGTCATCGAGGGCATCAAGCGGGTCAGCCGCCCCTCCTGCCGGGTCTATGTGAACAGCTCCGAGATTCCCCGTGTCCTCGGCGGTCTGGGCGTGGCCATTCTGACCACCTCCCAGGGGCTGATGACCGACCGTGCCGCGCGCAAGCGCAACATCGGCGGCGAGCTGCTCTGCTATGTCTGGTAGCACAACGATGGAGGAATAGCAGCAATGTCTAGAATGGGTAACAAGCCGATCGCACTGGATCCGAAGGTGAAGGTGGAGATCAAGGACGGCGTGGCAACCGTCACGGGCCCCAAGGGCACCCTGACACAGTCGATTCCCTCCGACGTGACCGTCAAGGTCTCCGAGGATGGCAAGGAGATCCATGTCAGCCGTGCCAGCGACGCGCGCCAGACCAAGATGAACCACGGCCTGATCCGCAGCCTCGTCAACAACATGGTGATCGGCGTCAACACCGGCTTCACCATCGAGCTGGAACTGGTGGGCGTCGGATACCGCGCCGCCATCAAGGGCCAGGAACTCACGCTGAACCTGGGATACAGCAACCCCCGCATCTTCAATGTGCCAAGCAATGTGACCTGCACCCTCAAGGACCAGACCCACATTGTCCTGGAGTCCATTGACAAGCAGGCGGTTGGCCAGGCCGCGGCGACAATCCGCAGCAACCGCGTGCCCGACGCCTACCATGGCAAGGGCGTCCGCTACGCTGGAGAGCAGCTCTCCCTGAAGGAAGGCAAGAAGGTGTAGTAGTCCAAGGCGGCGGAGGCCGCGCCCCGGAGCCCGGCCGCGACTGCGGCATGGCTTCTCCGGCCAGGCTTCCCCGCCCATGTTTGAAGCACGCTGCGAACTCCTTGGCGGAGGAGTGCATCTTCCCAGGAGGTTCGTGGCGGCCGTCGTACCAAGCCGACGGCAAGTCTAGTAGAGGACAAGACAGAAATGAGCAAGCTAAGCAAGAAGGAACAGCGGATCCGCCGTCATCGCCATATCCGCAACAAGGTTTCGGGCACAGCGGCAAAGCCGCGCCTGTGCGTCTGCCGCACCGGCGCCCACATCTACGCCCAGGTGATCGACGACGAGGCCGGGGTCACCCTGGCTTCCGCGGCCACCGTGGAGAAGGATTTCCGTGCGCAGAAGCTCTCTGCGAACATCAAGAGCGCCGAGGTGATCGGCGACGCGATTGCGCAGCGTGCGCTGGCGAAGGATATCAAGACTGTGGTTTTCGACCGTGGCGGGTTCCCATACCATGGTTGCGTGAAGGCCCTGGCTGAAGCCGCCCGCAAGGCAGGTCTCGAGTTCTAGCACCTAAACCAGTCACTTATGGAGACTACATCCGTGGCAAACGAAATTGAAGATAAGGTGACCGCCCCCGCCGAGACCCCAGAGGTCGGCGCCGCGGCATCCACCCGCAAGTCCGAGGGACGCCCCCAGCGCCGCAACGACCAGCGCAGGAACGACCGCCGCGAACGCGAGGTCGAGCAGGACGAGTTCGAGGAGCGCACAATCGTGGTCAACCGCTCCACCAAGGTCGTCAAGGGCGGCAAGAACTTCTCCTTCAGCGCATTGATCGCAGTCGGAGACAAGAAGGGCCGCGTCGGCCTGGGCTTCGGCAAGGCCAACGAGCTTTCCGACGCCATCCGCAAGGGCGGCGAGCACGCCCGCAAGAATCTGATGGCGGTCCCCACCCGTGGAACCACAATCACCCATGCGGTTGAGGCGCGTTTCTGCGCCGCCAAGGTGCTGATCAAGCCTGCCAGCCAGGGTACCGGCGTCATCGCCGGCGGCGGCATGCGCGCCGTCCTTGAGCTTGCCGGCATCCAGGACGTCCTGGCGAAGTCGCTGGGCAGCAGCAACCAGTCGAATGTCGTCAAGGCGACCTTCGAGGCGCTGAAGATGCTGCGCACCCGTGACGAGATGCTTGAGAAGCGCGACATCCACGCGTTCTAAGGAGGGAATTTCCATGAAGCTTCACGAACTGAAGAATACCTTCAACCGCCAGGCGCGCAAGCGCGTCGGCCGTGGCGACGGTTCTGGCAACGGCCGCACTGCCGGCCGTGGTGACAAGGGTGCCGGCGCCCGCGCCGGCGCAAAGCGCCGTCCGCATTTCGAGGGTGGCCAGATTCCGCTGATCCGCCGTCTGCCCAAGCGCGGCTTCAACAACCCGAACCATGTCCTCTTCGAGGTGGTCAACCTTTCGACCCTCGAGAAGAACTTCGAGTCCGGCGCCGAGGTGAACCGCGAGATTCTTCTCGAGAAGGGTCTTGTCAGCAAGGAACCCCTCCCGCTGAAGATTCTCGCCAACGGCGAATTGACCAAGGCTCTCAAGGTCTCCGCCGACAGGTTCAGCGGCCAGGCCAAGGCCAAGATCGAGGCCGTCGGCGGCAGCGTCGAGGAGAAGATGCCGACCCACGAGGAAGATGTCGCCGCCAAGAAGGCGCGCCACTTCGCGTGCAAGAACAAGAAGAAGGCAGTGGCGGCACTTGCCACCGCCGAGAAGACCGCGGAGTAAGTGGCCTTCGGCTCCAGGAAAAACCCCTCCCTTGACTCAAGGGGCGCCGCGGCGGCAGGCCGCCGGATGCGCCCAAGGACAAAAGCGCGAGGGGTTTTTTCGGAGATTTCCCCTTTCCTGCGTAATCGGACTGGACGGCGCACGCAACCGTTGTATATTTGACTCCGTTTCGCCTCCATTGGACGACCAGGCGCATCCATTTCAAATTGACATGCACAACTAGGAACTGATATGCTCTCCGCCTATCTGAACTGCTTTAAGATTCCTGAACTGAAGAAGCGTCTCCTCTTCACCTTCGCAATGATTGCCCTGGTGCAGCTGACCGCAGCCATCCCGTGCCCAGGAATCGACCCCGTGCGCCTCAAGGAGCTCTTCAACAACCTGAACAGCAACGCGGGCTCCTCCGGCATCATGGGCATGCTCAGCCTCTTCAGCGGCGGCGCAATGGAAAAGTTCGCCATCGGTGCGCTGGGCATCATGCCGTACATCTCCGCCTCCATCATCCTGCAGCTGATGACGCCCGTCATCCCGGCTCTCAGCAAGATGACCCGCGAAGGCGAAAGCGGAATGCAGCAGTATAACTTCATCATGAGGGTGATGACCGTCATCGTCGCAATCATCCAGGGAATCATGTTCTCCGTGGCAATGATGGAGCCCAGCCGTCTTGGACTCGGCGAACTTCCAGTGGTCTTCAATCCGGGCCCCGGATTCATGATCCAGACCATCATCATCCTGGTGGGCGGCTCCATGTTCATCACCTGGCTCGGTGAAATGGTCACGGAGCGTGGCGTCGGCAACGGCGCGTCCCTCATCATCACGGTCAACATCGTCGCCAGAATCCCAAGCGCACTGGTCAGCCTCTACCAGATGGTCTTCGTCGGCAGCGCGACAGGCGAGAGCCAGCTGACAGTCATCCACCTGGCAATCCTCGTCGCCCTCTTCATCGCGGTCACCGTCGGCGCAATCATCCTGACCGAAGGCATGCGCAAAATCCCCGTCCGCTACGCGCAGCAGCGCGCCGTCGGCGGATTCGGCCGCTCCGCAGGCGTCCAGACGACCTACCTGCCTCTCCGCGTGAACTACGCGAATGTCATGCCAATCATCTTCGCCGGCGCAATCCTCTCCTTCTTCGAGGTCATCCTGCGATACCTGCCTGCCAACGCAGTCACGCAGTGGCTGGCAATCCACTTCCAGTACGGCTCCTTCGGATACGCGATCTTCTACGCCGCACTCCTTATGCTCTTCGCATTCTTCTGGGTCGCAAACCAGTTCAACCCAATCCAGATTGCAGACGATTTCCAGAAGAACAACGGATACATCCCCGGCATCCGCCCCGGAAAGCCAACCAGCGACTTCCTCGACCACGCAATGAGCCGCATCACGCTGGCCGGAGCACTCGGACTGCTTGTCCTTGCAATCCTGCCAATGATCCTCACTACTTCATTCCTGAAGATTCCATCATCCCTCTCACAGTTCTTCGGTGGCACCAGCCTCCTGATTATCGTGGGCGTCATGCTGGATACCATGCGGCAAATCCAGACCTACCTCATCAGCCGTAATTACGACGGCTTCCTCTCAAAGGGAATCCTAAGAAGCGGAAGAGTCGGCTGACGACAAGCCATCCCCCCATCAAATAATCGCCCGATGCGGAAACGCACCGGGCTTTTTTTTGTGATAACGTGCACAAGCCCCGATTCCCCCCGTTCGTGGTCCATTCGTGTCCATTCGTGGTTCTATTATCCCCCCTTTTGTGCTTTTCGTGGTTTTCGTGGTCCAACCCTACTCAATGGACGCGTGGCGGAATCGCCGCGCGGGCGCGCCCACGCGCGCCATCCACGCACTACCTTCTCCTCCCTTCTCCCTCCTCCCTACTTTCAAAAATTTCGTCGTTTTGCTGGTTTTTCGTTGGATTTGTCCAATAATACCTGATGAGGGCAGGGGCGAAGTTGATTTTTCCGGAGAGTTCCCCCTTTGACCAGACCCGTCGGAACCCCAAATTCAAGGAGGTAGAATGAACGTTATCATCTGCAAGGACAAACGGACGGTCGCCAAGGAGGCGTACAAGATTGTTCGGGACAGGGTCATGAACTGCCGTGCCAAGGTTCTCGGGCTGCCCACGGGATCCACCCCGGAGGGACTCTACAGCGAGATGGTCAAGGGGTACAAGAAGGGTGAAATCGACTTCTCCGATGTGCATACCTTCAACCTCGACGAATACATCGGACTGCCCCCGAACGACCCCCAGAGCTACCGCCACTTCATGAACAAGCATCTCTTCGACCATGTCAACATCAAGAAGGAGAACGTGAACTTCCTGGATGGGCTGACCTCCGACATCGAACACGAGTGCGCACGCTACGAGGAGGCGATCGTCTCCGTCGGAGGCATCAAGCTCCAGGTTGTCGGAATTGGACGGGATGGGCACATCGGCTTCAATGAACCCGGAACCTCCCTCACCAGCCGCACCCACATCATCACCCTCGCGCAGTCCACAATCGAGGACAATGCGCGGCTCTTCTTCAATGGCAAGACCGAGAAGGTGCCGAAGTGGGCGCTCTCAATGGGTGTCGGAACAGTCCTGGACGCCGACGAGGTGCTGATGATCGCCTTCGGAGCAAACAAGGCGGAGGCAATCCATGGAATGCTGGAGGGCCCAATCACCTCGATGAATACCTCCTCAGCACTGCAACTCCACCCAAATGTGACCGTCATCATCGACGAGGCGGCCGCATCCAAACTCAAATACCGCGAATACTACCACATGACCGCGCCAGGAAGCGAAACCGCCATGCTGAAATTCCTTGCGGCCGCAAGGAAAAAGGCGGGGCTCAAGTAGTAGATTAGCGGCGGATACAGGCCCAAAGGACCAAAGTGCTGCCATCGCTCCCCCTGACGGAGGAAGCCACTCCGCCAGGGGGATTTTGCATTTCATGGATGAAATCCTGGACATTTCGAATCTGACCGTCGAATTTGACACTGACGAGGGCGTAGTGCACGCCGTCAACGATGTCACGCTGCGTATTGGTTCCGGCGAGGTCGTGGGCCTTGTGGGGGAGTCTGGATGCGGCAAGTCCGTGACTGCGATGTCGATTCCGCGCCTTGTGCCGTCGCCCCCGGGGCGCACCCTCTCCGGAAGCATCCGTTTTCTTGGACGGGAGCTGGTGGGGTTGCCCGCCACCGAACTCCAGAGGATACGCGGCGCCCAGATTGGCGTCATCTTCCAGGAGCCCATGACGGCGCTCTCGCCGCTCCACCTGGTGCGCGACCAGCTTGCCGAGACGCTCCGCCTCCACCACAGGCACCTCCCACGCGCCGACGAGGATGCGCTAATCCAGGCCTGGATGGAGCGCGTGGGCATCGCCGACCCGCGGCGCGCCCTCAGGGCATATCCCTTCGAATTGTCAGGCGGCATGCGACAGCGGGTGATGATTGCGATGGCAATGCTGCTGGAACCACAGCTCCTGATTGCAGACGAACCGACCACGGCGCTGGATGTCACAATCCAGGCGCAGATCCTGGATCTCCTCTCCCAGGTCGCTGCCGGCAACGGCCGCAGGCGGGCACTCCTCCTGATTACCCACGACCTCGGCGTCATCTGGGAGATGTGCACCCGCGTGGTCGTGATGTACGGGTCGAGGGTCATGGAGGAGGCGCCCGTCAAGACGCTCTTCTCCTCCCCGGCACATCCCTATACCCAGGGGCTTATCGACTCCTCCCCAAGCCTCCAGAAGGACCCGCGCGACCTGAAAAGCATCCCCGGAAGCGTGCCAAGCCTCCTTTCGCCACCGCCAGGGTGCCCGTTCGCGCCGCGGTGCCCCAGGGCGACCAGGCGATGCCACGAGGAACTCCCCGGAATGCGGGAGGTCGCCCCGAACCACCGGGTGGCATGCTTCCTCGACATGTGACAGGACGGCTCCGGCGCCTGCGCTTTTTCCCGTCCAAGGGGCGTCCCGGCGGCGACTCTATTCTTGTACCGAGTTACCCTACTAGGAAAAGGGGGTATATTTACTATTTTCACGTGCGCATCGCATATTTTCCCATGTTGTCCCATCAAAATACAAGGAGGGGTTCCTCTATGAAGAAGACTCTTTTCACCGCATTGATGTCGCTGGCTCTTCTGGCGCTGTTCTGTGGCTGCTGCAAGGAAGGCGGCGCACCGACCAAGTCCTCCAATCCCGCCGTGAACCAGGCGGAGTCCACCCCCGAGGCCGCGAAGGCCTTCCTGGAAAGCGGCGATTTCACCCTGATCGTCGGCCTTGACGCCAGCTTCCCACCCTACGGCTTCCAGAATGAAAAGGGTGAACTTGTTGGCTTCGACCTGGACCTCGCCAGGGAGGTCGCACGCCGCCAGAACTGGAAGATCGAACTGCGCGGAATCGACTGGGATGCAAAGGACGCGGAACTCTCCAGCGGCGTCATCAACTGCATCTGGAACGGCTTCACAATCAACGGCCGCGAAAACCTCTATACCTGGAGCGAACCATACGTGGACAGCTCACAGGTGATCCTCGTCCGCAAGGACTCCGACATCAAGACAAAGGCCGATCTGGCCGGCAAGGTCGTGGAGGCGCAGGTGGACTCCTCAGGCCTCAAGGCAATCAAGGACCCGTCCTCGAAGGAACTCCTGGACAGCCTGAAGAAGCTCATCGAAGTCCCCAACTTCAACCAGGCATACATGGAACTGGAGACCGGAGTCTGCGACGCGGTCATCATCGACTACGGTGTTGCCATCACGCTGATGGCCACTGACAATGCCACGCGGCTCCTCGACGAGGAACTCGTCCCCGAAAAGTATGGCGTCGGCTTCAAGCTGGGCAACACTGTCCTGCGCGACACGGTCCAGGCCACCCTCGATGAAATGCACGAGGACGGCACCTTCACCGAAATCTCGAAGAAGTGGTTCAACGGACAGGACGTCACCATCAGAAAGTAACGCGCGGCCGCTTCCGACATCCATACGCCTATTGCTCCCTATCCGAAGCGTCGGGGCGGCCGGACCAGAAAAGTCCGACTCCCCGGCGTTTTCCTGACGACAAGTGGAACCTTTGCCATTCAGATTCGAACTTCTGAGGAAATTCCTCGGGCTCCTTCATTTTTCAGACGGACTCAGCAATGTCTGCGTCGTCCTGTGCAGGGGCTTCGAGATCACGCTGGCGATTTTCGCCCTGACGCTTCTCTTCTCCATTCCCCTGGGGCTGCTGATCTGCTGCATGCGGATGAGCAGGTTCAAGCCGCTGGCGTGGCTGATGCGCATCTACATCTCAGTGATGCGCGGCACCCCGCTGATGCTGCAGCTCCTCGTCGTCTTCTTCGGTCCATACTTCTTCTTTGGCGTGAGCATCACCGACTCATACCGCTTCCCCGCTGTAATCATCGCGTTCTCGCTCAACTACGCGGCGTATTTCGCGGAGATCTTCCGCGGCGGCATCGAGTCAATCTCCCTGGGACAATACGAGGCGGCAAACGTCCTGGGATACTCGAGGGTGCAGACCTTCTTCAAAATCATCCTGCCACAGGTGGTGAAGAGAACTCTGCCGCCGGTGACAAACGAGGTCATCACCCTCACAAAGGACACCTCCCTCGCCTTCGCGATCAGCTGCGCCGAAATGTTCACCAACGCGAAGATGCAGGCCAGCGCAACCCGTTCCATGACCCCATACATCGTGGCGGGAGTCCTATACTACGTCCTTAATTTCGTGGTCGCATACGTCATGGAGCGCTTCGAAAAGTACTTCAACTACTACAGGTAGGCGATGACGATGGAGAACAACGACAGCAAGGACGCGGCGAAGGCGGCGAAGGAACCCGGCAGGGCACCCTTCGTCCTGGATGTGCAGCACCTGGGCAAGAGGTTCGGAAAGCTCGTGGTCCTCAAGGACATCTCGCTCTCGGTCTCCGCAGGGGAGGTGGTCTCCATAATCGGACCCTCGGGAAGCGGAAAGTCCACGTTCCTGAGGTGCGCGACTCTCCTGGAAACCGCAGAACACGGCACAATCAACTACCTGGACCAGAATGTCTGCCGGGAGATAAAGGGCGCCGCAAAATACGCCCCCGCATCCAAACTCAGGGACATACGAAACTATTTCGGACTGGTCTTCCAGAACTTCAACCTCTTCCCACACTACAATGTCCTGAAAAACATCACCGACGCGCCACTGTGCGTCCAACGAAGGGATGCAGAGGAGGTGAAGGCGGACGCACTGGAACTCCTGAAGAAAATGGGGCTCGCAAACAAGGCGGACGCATACCCGTGCGAACTCTCCGGAGGACAACAGCAACGGGTCTCCATCGCACGGGCACTCATCGGAAAACCTAAAATCCTCTTCTTTGACGAACCTACCAGCGCGCTGGACCCGGAACTCACAGGCGAAATCCTCAAGGTGATACGGGGACTCGCCGCACAAAAAATGACGATGGTAATCGTCACACACGAAATCGATTTCGCACGGGCGGTGTCAGACAGGGTGGTCTTCATGGCCGACGGGGTGATTGTGGAACAGGGAACCCCGGAGGAGGTCATCGGAAATCCCAAACAGCTGAGGACACAGGCATTTTTACGGAAGTTGACACGAAGGGACTGACTGTTTTTTATAACTACTTGAGGTTCAACGACTTATGAAAGAATTTGCAAAATTCGCATCTCTCCTGGCTCTCTCCTTCACCCTGGTCAGCGGGCTCCATGCCCAGGACGCGCCGGAAAAGCCAGAGGATGCACCCGCCCCGGAACCAGGCGTAATCGTCCAGGAGGACGGAAGCCGCCTGATTGCCTGGGTTTCGGTCCGCGAGGCGTACGAAGTTGCAATCACCCGCCGCGCCAGCCTGACCAAGGCCTTTGTCGAGGAGGAAGGCAAGCTGAAGGAGCTTGCGGACGGCGAGGAGAAGAGCGCCCTTGAGGCCGCCCACGAGAAGACCCGCCAGAGCCTTGTGGCCTTCAATCTGTACCTGAAGATTGTCTTCGCCCCGGATGTGGTCAGCGAATATGGCTACGACAGGGAGAAGGACGCGGTCTACCAGCGCATCGGCACCCCCGCCGAGATCTTCGTCAAGCTGATTGCCCGCCGCGGGCTCCTGGAGAAGGCGATGGAGGAGGAGACCGACGATGCGAAGCGCACGCAGTACGCCGCTGACCTGTCGCTCCTCAGGAACGCACTCCTCTACGTCTACGGAATCGACCCCTCCAAGAACTATGTCTTCAATTCAGACGAGGGAATCATCTACCTGAAGGTCGACTCCGAGGAGGAGGCCAAGGAAGTCCTCAAGAAGTAGACACGCACCGTTGAACGCCTTCACTGCCCGGAATTCACTCCGAAATCCACACCCCAATGTCAGAAGAGACCCTAGACAAGACGCCCGCCCCAGGTGCCGAGGCACCGACAGACTTCATCCGGGAAATCGTCCGCGCAGACCTGGCCTCGGGAAAATACCGCCCCGAGGAAATCCGCACGCGCTTCCCACCCGAACCCAACGGATACCTCCATATCGGACACGCGAAGGCTATCTGCCTCGATTTCGGCGTGGCGCAGGAGTTCGGGGGAAAGTGCAATCTCCGGATGGACGACACGAACCCGGGAAAGGAGGACAGGGAGTACTACGATTCAATCCAGGAGGATATCGCATGGCTCGGATACAGGTGGGACGGGGATGTCAAGTTCGCATCGTCGTACTTCCCGAAGATGTACGAGTACGCGCTCCTGATGATCGAGAAGGGGCTGGCATACGTCGACGACCAGTCCGCCGAGGAGATCCGCGCAACCCGGGGAACACCCTTCCAGGCGGGAGTCAACTCGCCATGGCGCGACCGCAGCGTCGAGGAAAACCTGGACCTCTTCAAGCGTATGAAGGCCGGGGAATTCCCAAATGGCGCAAAGGTGCTCCGCGCAAAGATCGACATGGCAAGCCCGAATATCAATTTCCGGGACCCGGTCATGTACCGGATCCTCCACGAAAGCCATGAGCGCACAGGCGACGAATGGTGCATCTATCCAATGTACGACTGGGCACACGGGCTGGAGGACTCAATCGAGGAGGTTACGCACTCGCTGTGCACCCTGGAGTTCGAAATCCACCGCCCACTCTACAACTGGTTCCTGGAACCACTCCCAATCCCCAGGAAGCCACGCCAGATCGAGTTCAGCCGCCTGAACCTGACATACACCGTCATGTCTAAGCGCAAGCTGCTGCGGCTGGTCCAGGAGGGACATGTCTCCGGATGGGACGACCCGCGGATGCCTACGGTGCGGGGATTCCGACGCCGCGGATACACCCCCTCCAGCATCCGAAACTTCGTGGCCGCAGTGGGAATCACCAAGTTCAATGGAGTGACGGACGTGGGAGTCCTCGAAAACACTCTCCGCGAGGAACTCAACCACAACGCCCCCAGGTATATGGCAGTCCTCAGACCCCTGAAGGTGGTGCTCACAAACTACCCGGAAGGGCAGGTCGAATGGCTCGAGGCGGTCAACAACCCGGAACGACCCGAAGACGGCACCAGGAAGGTCCCCTTCGGACGGGAGCTATTCATCGAACAGGATGACTTCCAGGAGGTCCCCCCGCCGAAGTACTTCAGGCTGGCGCCTGGACGGGAGGTCCGGCTACGCTGGGGGTATTTCATCAAGTGCGAGGAGGTGGTCAAGGACGCCGCCGGAAATGTGGTGGAGCTCCGCTGCACATACGACCCGGATACCAAGGGCGGAAACGCCCCCGATGGACGAAAGGTCAAGGGCACAATCCACTGGGTCGAGGCCACGAACTCCGTCAAGGCAACCGTCCGTGAATACGACCGCCTCTTCAAGTGCGCGGAGCCGGAGGCCGTCGAGGAAGGACATGACTTCATCGAGAATCTCAACCCGGACTCCCTGAAGGTGCTGGACGAGTGCCGGATTGAACCGGGACTGGCCTCCCTCCCGCCGGAAACCAGGGTCCAGTTCGAAAGGCTCGGGTATTTCGTCACAGACTGGAGAGACCACGCGCCCGGCGCGCCAGTCTTCAACAAGACCGTCTCACTTAAGGACTCCTGGGCGAAAATCGTGAAGCAGGGAGGAAAGTGAGGCCGAAGATAGCCCCACCCCGTCAAGAATGGCAGATTTCCCGTTCTCATCTCGAATAGCGGTCGTCACGGGCGGCACACGCGGCATCGGCGCAGCTGTCACCAGGATGCTCCTGGAGAACGGTGCGACGGTCGTGGCTACACACGGCGGCAATGTCAACGCGGCGGAGGAGTTCCTGAAGAGCCTTCCAGAAGAGCAGGCCGCACGCTGCGAAACCCGCTCCTTCGACGTGGCCGACGCAAAGCAGGTGGAGGGGTTCTTCGCAGATTTCGACGAAGGGCACGACCGTCTGGATTTCCTGGTGAACTGCGCAGGAATCCGGCAGGACGGAGTCGCGGCAATGCTGCCGGAAGAGTCCTGGCGCCGCGTCCTGGCCGTCAATCTTGACGGGGCGTTCCTCATGGCTAAACAGGCAATTCTGAGAATGCTGCCACGACGCCAGGGACGGCTGGTCTTCATCACTTCGCCAATGGGACGCCTCGGATGGAGCGGACAGTCAAACTACTCCGCGTCAAAGGCAGGATTGGTGGGAATGTGCCGGTCCCTCGCAAAGGAGGTGGCACGGCGCGGAATCACATGCAACTGCGTGTCGCCAGGCTTCATCGACACGGACTTTATTGGAAATCTCTCGGAGGAGCAGAAAAGGGAGTACACCCAGCTGGTGCCTTGCAGGCGCTTCGGGCGTCCCGAGGAGGTCGCCGGCGGAGTATTCTATCTGCTGGGTCCCCAGGCGGGGTATGTGACGGGGACCGTCCTCGAGATATCCGGCGGACTGTAATTGGCCGTCGTCCGCCTCCAAATGGCGAGGACCAACTCCCCGGGCAAGGCGTCCACGCAGAAGAAAATCGGCGATGGGACGCCGCGCCGCATACGATTCTTCTTTCCGACGGCAAAGCAAATCCCCTCCCAAAAAAGTTACGGAGAATAATTCACCATGAAGAACCGCAAGTCTTTCCTCGCACTCCTGGCGCTTCTCGCGCTCGTCCTGGCCGGCTGCAGCCGCAAGCAGGTGCTCCACGTCTACACCTGGGCAGATTACTTCTCCCCAGAGGTGATCGCACGCTTCGAGAAGGAGAACGACTGCATCGTAAAGCAGGATATCTTCGACTCCAACGAGATGATGTTCGCCAAGCTCCAGGCGGGCGGCACGGGATACGACATCATCGTCCCAACGCACTACTTCATCGGAAAGATGGCAAGCGAGGGGATGATTGTCAAGCTTGACAAGTCCAGACTCCCGAATCTCAAACACCTGGACCCCGAAATCGTCGCTCTCATGAATCCAATGGTCCTGGAATACAGCGTCCCGTATTTCATGAGCTACACCGGACTCGGATACAACAAGGAAAGGCTCCCGGATTTCGACCCCTCGTGGTCGGTCTTCATGAGGGAAGACCTCGCGGGAAGGATGACGCTGCTCGATGACTACACGGAAGTCCTGGGAGCCCTCGGAAGGTACCTCGGATACACCGCCGCGGAAATGGACGACCCGGTCGACGGGGACGCACGGATGGAAGAGGTGGTGAAGCTGGGACTGGAATGGCGCAAGAATGTCATCAAGTTCGAAAACGAACAGTACAAGAACGGACTCTCCGCAGGGGAATTCCTCGTGGTAATGGGATACTTCAGCGACCTGGCACAGGTGGTGGACGAAGACCCGGACACGCTCGCATTCGTCATGCCAAAGGAAGGATGCCACATGAGCTGCGATACGCTCGTCATCCCAACTTCCGCACCAAACCCGGACCTCGCATACAAGCTCATCAATTTCCTGCACGAGCCCGAAAACGCCGCCCAGAATATCAAGGACATCCATACATACTGCCCAAATGTCGACGGAGTGAAGCTGCTCCCGCAGGAACTCATCAACAGCGGAAACTTCATCATCCCGAAGGATGTCCTCGCAAAGTCGGAATTCATGCCGGAACTCTCCCCTGAACAGGAAGCCAGACACCTCAAGTACTGGAACCGAATCAAGGCAGGAAAGTAGTCGGAACTAAAAGAATACAAGGGGGAGTGGAGAACGAATAGTTTCCTAACATGCTTATTCACAATAGGTTAGGTAGTGTCTTCAATCTCCGTCTCCCCCACGCTCCAATATAAGCAGCCCACAACCACGAATGGACACGAAAGTAGGGAGGAGGGAGAAGAAAGGAGAAAGTAGTGCGTG
>URJM01000039.1 GCA_900548225.1 uncultured bacterium | reverse complement strand
GGTCACGATCAAGCGCTGGCTCTCTCTGCTGTGTGCAAGCTACATCGTTTTCCTGCTGAAGCCGCACTCCAGGAATTTCAACAAGCGCCTGATCAAAACGCCGAAGCTGTACTTCTATGATACCGGACTTCTCTGCTATCTGCTGGGCATTCGGTCGGCCAATAATCTGGAACTGCACAGCCAGCGCGGCGCGATCTTCGAGACCTACATCATTTCCGAACTCTGCAAGTCCTGTTTCAATGCCGGTGAGGAGCCGCCGTTGTACTACTGGCGGGATTCCCAGGGGCATGAGGTCGATCTCCTCATCGAGGACGGCGAGAGTCTTTACCCGGTCGAAATTAAATCGGGCCAGACGGTCTCAGGGAACATGATGAGCGGTCTGGATTACTGGTGCAAACTCGACGGCACGGATTCCGGAATGCTCATCTACGGCGGAACCGAAAGCTACACCCGGAGCGGGATTCAAGTCCGAAGCTGGGCGGCCGTTTGAGGCGCAATACAACCATCCGCTTGCCAGGAACAATGTATTCGATGGTCGCCTCCGGGCGGTCTTTCAGCCAGACGTCAAGATTTGCGAGACGACGGTCAGCTCTTCGGCCTCCTGCGAGGAGAGTTCGCGCCTTTCGGCTGTCAGCCGGGCCGTTTCCCCACTGTCGTCTCGTAGCCCGTCAGCGCGGCAAACGGCGCGGTCACGAAACGGCATCTACGGATGGTTCTCCGCGAAACATGATGCGGAAGGTGAATGATGTCGTCGTAGGGCGTTTTCACTTCATCGTCTTTTCAAAACGGAAGAAGTATTCCCCTCCGGGAATGTCGCAGGGACCGTGCTGTTCATGATGGCGGGGATTGAAGAACTCCACAATATGAGAACCGCACTTGTTCACGTAGAAGTGGATGTTGCGTTTTTTCAAATCTCAGCAAAGCGTCCCATGGCCGCATTCCGTCACTCCTCCGTTAGGTTCCATGGCTATGCACTCTCCGGCATGTATTGATGCCCGGACACTCCGCCTTCCTGGAGGCGCACCCCCTTGGGAATTAAACGCCCTCCCTGGGTTTGCATATTTCAATGCGCGAAGGGCGTGCGTTTAACTTTTCCAGTTACACATTCGTGTCATGTGGTGTCCTTTTCCGTGCTGGAATGCGCAGAGAATTTATATTATGCCCCATTGCGTAAACGGTGGGTGCTGCTTCCTTTTCCGCCCTCGCGTTTTAGGTTCCACATTTATTTTCATTGATTTACATTCATGGGCGGTTTTTTCGGTTGCGCCTCCAAGGGCAGTTGTGTTGCGGACATCTTCTACGGCTCCGACTACCACTCCCACCTTGGGAATATTCGCGGCGGGCTGCTTGTCTACGGCCGCAACGGCTTCCAGCGTTTCATCCATGACATCAGGAAGGATCCCTTCCGGTCGAAATTCGAGCAGCATCTCGACGGCATGGACGGGAACCTTGGCATTGGCAGTGTTTCAGACACAGATCCCCAGCCGTTGAATGTCGCGGGCGAATTTGGCACCTTTGGCGTCGCGATGGTTGGGCTCATCTCCAACCAGGAGGCTCTTCAGAAGGAGCTCTGCCATGGTGGAATCCACTTTTCGGAGCTGGTCAACGGCAAGGTAGGCCCCACTGAGATTGCCGCCGCCCTTCTTGCCACCAAGCCCACCATCCGCGACGGGCTTCTCCACATGCAGGAGAAGGTGGAGGGCTCCTGCAGTGTCCTTGTCCTCTCCCCCGAGGGGGTTTACGCCTGCCGCGACAAGCTTGGCCGCACGCCGGTCGTCATCGGCCGCAAGGATGACGGTTCCCTTGCCGCGTCCCTGGAGTCCTGTGCGCTCCACAACCTGGGCTACAAGATTGTGAGATGGCTTGGGCCTGGCGAGGCCGTATTGCTGGACGGCAAGACCCTTGAGATCCGTCCGGTCCTTCCAGCCAGGAAGAAGTGCCGCATGTGCGCCTTCATGTGGATATACTTCGGCTTCCCCGCCTCCTCCTACGACGGCGTGAACGTGGAGGAGGTGCGCTACCGTTGCGGCGCGGCGCTTGCCTTTCACGACAAGGACCTTGATGTGGACGCCGTGGCCGGGGTTCCCGACTCGGGGACCGCGCATGCCCTTGGCTATGCCGGCGCCACGGGCATTCCCTACAGGCGTTCCTTCATCAAATACACTCCCACCTGGCCACGGAGCTTCATCTCCGACTCCCAGACCACTCGTCGCCATGTGGCCAAGATGAAGCTCATCCCCATCCAGGACTTCATCAGGGGGCGCAGGCTCCTCTTCTGCGAGGACTCCATTGTCCGGGGCACCCAGCTCAAGGACACCTTCGCAAGGCTTCCCGAGTGGGGCGCGAAGGAGGTGCACGTGCGTGCCGCATGCCCTCCAATCCTCTTCGGGTGCAAGTATCTCAACTTCTCCACCTCCAGGGGACCCCTTGAATTGATTGCACGCCGTGCAATCCACGAGCTCGAAGGCGGAAAGGAGACCGACGACACCGTGCGCGAATACGCCGACGACTCCTCCGAGAAGTACCAGGCGATGGTGGACCTGGTCTGCAAGGAGATGGGGTTCACAAGCCTCAAATACCAGCCGCTCAAGGACACCCTTGCGTCAATCGGAGTCCCCCAGGAAGGGCTCTGCACCTACTGTTGGGACGGCGCTGAATAGTTACATTAACCGATAATTTGCACAAACGTTTCCGCCGTCCGGGCGTGGCTTCATTCCAATTGGGCCGTGTCCTTCTGGCCGGGACCCCTTTATCGACCAAAGCAAGGAGGCAATTCACTTATGGCAGACGAACTTCAGGCATTGCTTGACAGATTGGACAAGGAGGGCATTCGCCGTGGCGAGGAGGAGCGTGAGCGCATAGTCTCCAAGGCCAGGGAGGAGGCCGCCGGCATTCTTTCCGATGCCAAGGAAAAGGCGTCGAAGATGGTCTCCGACGCGGAGGCCTCCTGCGCGACCCTTCGCCAGAAGTCCGAGGAGTCCATCCGGCAGAGCGGCCGCCAGGTGCTGCTCCAGGTGAGGCGCGAGCTGGAGTCCCGCGTCCAGGGCGCCGTCGAGTCCCTTTTGAAGTCCGAACTCAAGCCAGGCGTCGTGGCGGGGATTGTCGCGAAGCTCTGCGAGGAGTATGTGAAGGCCTCCGGCAACGAGGACAGGTTTTCCGTATTGGTTCCCGAGGGGGAGCTTGAGGAGTTGCGTGCGGCGGTTTCGGCCGCGTTGGCCTCGAGCCTTCGGGAGCGGGTAGTCCTCAAGCCCGACAAGCGCCTGTCGGGGGGCTTCAAGCTCTCCTTTGGAGGAGCAGGGCAGGTCGTCTACGACTTCTCCGACGAGGCGCTTGCCGAGGCCCTGGCGTCACACCTTTCCCCTGCACTGGGGGCATTGATTACGGCGTAGCCCGATGGCAAGCGACTTCATCTACATTCTTTCCACGCTGCCTCTCCTGAAATTTGACGGGACGGGGGCCGTGGGCTACGGCAAGTTCCTCGACGGCGTCTCCGGAATGCTCAACGACCGGGAGCGCGGGCTTCTTGAGAAGCTGACATTGAGGGATGCCGAGAATGCGGACAGGGACACGCCCGCCCTTCGGAAGTGGGATGCGTGGATGGGGATGATGATCAACATCTCCGCCCTGTGGCGCGGCCAGAGGCGCAAGAAGGAGTTTTCCTCCGACATCGTGCCCGCCCGCGAGGTCAGCCCTGCGGACGCGTCCCGCTTCGAGGCGATCCTCCAGCTGCCTGGAATTGCCGAAAAGCAGGATGCCTTCGAGGAATTGCAGTGGAATTGCCTGGAGGAGCTTTCCTGCCAGGAGGGATTCACCTTTGACGCGCTGGTCCTGTATGCGTTGAAGCTGCGCCTTCTCGAAGACCGCTCCCGCCGTGGCGTCGAAGCCGGCAAGGCCGCCTTTGAGAAGCTTGTGGAAGAGAGGCTTGCCGAAGCCGACAAGAATAGGATTTCCGTAGAAGAATAGGATTTTTGAGGAATGGCAATGGACGAGACGACTATGAAGACCGGGCGAGTCACCGGAGCCAATGGCAATTTGGTCAGCGTGGCTTTTGACACCAGCGTTATCCAGAACGAGGTGGCCTTTGTGAAGGTCTCCGATGGCGCCCGCCTCAAGAGCGAGGTCATCCGCGTGCGTGGCGGCCAGGCGGACATGCAGGTCTTCGAATCGACGGGCGGCGTGAAGGTCGGCGACCCCGTGGAGTTCACGGGACAGCTGCTTTCGGTCGAACTGGGGCCCGGGCTGCTGACACAGGTCTTCGACGGACTCCAGAATCCGCTGCCCAGGCTTGCGGAGGAGTCCCTCTTCCTCAAGCGCGGGACATACATCTACCCGCTCGACGACAAGCGCCAGTGGGAATACACGCCCGTCGCAAAGGTGGGGGACGAACTCTTCGCCGGCGACGAGGTGGGCTGGGTGCCCGAGGGAATCTTCCACCACAAGATCATGCTGCCATTCGCATGGGCCGGGGTGTGGCGGATTACCTGGACGATTGAGGCTGGCAGCTACAGCATCCGCACGGTGGTCGCGAAGGCCGCCAACGAGGCCGGCGAGGAGCGTGAGGTCACGATGGTCCAGTCGTGGCCTGTCCGCATGCCCATCAACGCCTACCGGGAGAAGCTTCTTCCCACTGAGCCGATGGTCACACAGGTGCGTTCCATTGACACCTTCTTCCCCGTGGCCAAGGGCGGCACCTTCTGCACGCCTGGCCCATTCGGCGCCGGCAAGACCGTGCTCCAGCATGCGCTTTCCCAGAGAAGCGAAGCCGACATCGTGATTGTGGCGGCCGTTGGCGAGCGGGCCGGCGAAGTCGTCGAAATCCTCCAGGAATTCCCCGTGCTTGAGGATCCCCGCACTGGAAGGAAGCTCATCGACAGGACGATTATCATCTGCAACACCAGTTCGATGCCTGTCGCCTCCCGTGAGTCCTCGATCTACACCAGCGTCACCCTGGCGGAATACTACCGCCAGATGGGGTTGAACGTCCTGTTGCTTGCCGACTCGACAAGCCGCTGGGCCCAGGCGCTGCGCGAGGAGTCCGGCCGTCTTGAGGAGATTCCCGGCGAGGAGGCCTTCCCCGCATACCTGGAGTCCCTTGTCGCGAGTTTCTACGAGCGTGCGGGCCTTGTCCGCCTGAACAACGGGGAGCGCGGCTCGATTACCATCTGCGGCGCGGTTTCACCTGCCGGCGGCAACTTCGAGGAGCCTGTCACCCAGGCGACCCTGAAGGTCGTCGGCGCCTTCCTGGCGCTCTCCCGCGACCGCGCCAACGCCCGCCGGTATCCGTCAATCCATCCGCTTGACTCCTGGAGCAACTACCGAAGCACCGTCTCTTCGGAGCAGGTCGCCCTTGCGCGGCAGATCCTCAAGAGCGGCAACGACATCGAGCAGATGATGAAGGTCATCGGCGAGGAGGGCACGCCCAACGACGACTTTGTCACATATCTCAAGAGCGAATTCCTGGACGCCGTCTACCTCCAGCAGGATACCTTCGACAAGGTGGACAGCTCCTGCACCGCGGAGCGCCAGGCGTATGTCTTCGGGAAGCTCTCCGGGATACTCCGCATGCCCTTCCACTTCAGTGACAAGGGCGCCGCCAGAAGGTACTTTGCCGACCTCCGCCAGATTTTCGTCGACTGGAACTACTCCGCCTGGAAGTCGCCTGAGTTCGCGGAGAACGAGAAGAAGCTTGACGAAAAACTGTCCGAGGCATAGAGGGGGAATCCGAGCATGAGAAAGATCTACCACCGCATCATCCAGATCAGCGGCAACGTAATCACGCTGGAGGCGGAGAATGTCCAGAACGGGGAGCTTGCGGAAGTCCGCAGCGGCGCCCGTTCCTCGCTGGCGCAGGTAATCCGCCTGGACGGATCCCGCGTCTCCCTCCAGGTATTTTCCGGGGCGCGAGGCGTCTCGACGGACTCGGAGGTGCGCTTCCTGGGGCGCCAGATGCAGGTGTCGGCCACGAACGACCTCCTGGGGCGCGTCTTCACGGGCAATGGCTCTCCCAGGGACGGGGGTCCTGCCCTTACGGACAACATGGTCGACATCGGCGGCCCTTCGGTCAACCCCGCGTGCAGAATCATCCCCAGGAAGATGATCCGCACTGGAATCCCGATGATTGACATCTTCAACACCCTTGTCGAGAGCCAGAAGCTGCCCATCTTCTCGATTCCCGGGGAACCCTACAACCAGCTCCTTGCCCGCATTGCGATGCAGGCCGAGGTCGATGTAATCGTCCTGGGCGGCATGGGGCTCAAGCATGACGACTACCTTTACTTCAAGAACACATTGGACGAGCAGGGGGCGCTTTCCCGCGCCGTCATGTTCATCCACACGGCCGCCGACCCGACGGTCGAGTGCACCCTTGTCCCCGACCTGGCGCTTGCCACGGCGGAGTTCTTCGCCGTGCAGCAGCACAAGCGCGTCCTCTGCCTTCTCACCGACATGACCAACTTTGCGGACTCCCTCAAGGAGATTGCCATCACCATGGAGCAGATTCCCTCCAACCGTGGCTATCCAGGGGACCTCTACAGCCAGCTGGCCTCCCGCTACGAGAAGGCGGTCCAGTTCAGGGAGGAGAATGGCGGCGGCTCCATCACGATCCTGGCAGTCACCACCATGCCCGGGGACGACGTGACCCACCCCGTCCCCGACAACACCGGCTATATCACCGAGGGGCAGTTCTACCTTTCGGGCGGCCACATCGAACCCTTCGGCTCCCTTTCGCGCCTCAAGCAGAATGTCAACAAGGACACCCGTGAAGACCATCGTGCCCTGATGGACACCATGATCAGGCTCTTTGCCCAGTATCGCGACACCCTTGAGAAGCAGTCGATGGGCTTCCGCATGTCCGCGTGGGACAAGAAGCTCCTGAAATACGGCGGTCTTTTCGAGAGCCAGATGATGGATTTGAAGGTGAACATTCCCCTGGAGGCCGCCCTGGACCTGGGGTGGAAGATCCTGTCGGAGTGTTTCGACCGTTCCGAGACCGGCGTAAAGTCTGACCTGCTCAACAAGTTCTGGCCGAAGAAGGATGATTCCTCCACTGAAAACAACGGCTAGGCTTCCCATTGGCACTCCATGGCAAAGATCAGGCTGACAAAGAATGAACTCAAGCTCCAGCGGGATGCGCTGAAGCGATTCCAGCGGTACCTGCCGACACTGCAGCTCAAGAAGCAGCAGCTCCAGCTGGAGGTAAGGCATGCGCGGGAGAGCATGGCGTATCTTGAGGAGCGCTATCAGCGCGAGGTGGAGGACCACGCCGTGGACCTGGCGCTCTTTGCGGACTTCCCGGAGGATTGCAAGGAGGCCGACAAGGTCTCGAAGTGGCGTGTCGCCACGCGCAACATCGCGGGAATCGAGGTGCCGGCCCATGCGGGCCTCGACTGGGAGCGCAACGACCCGGGGCCATTCGTCACGCCATTCTGGATTGACGAGGCGGTGGAGCTGGTGGAGCACCATGTGGAGCTCCTTCTGAAGAAGAAACTCATGGAGGAGCAACTCCAGTGCCTGGAGGACGAGCTTCGCGTCGTCAACCAGCGTGTGAACCTCTTTGAGAAGGTGAAGATTCCCGCCGCGCAGGAGAACATCCGCCGCATCAACATCTACATCGGCGACCAGCAGACCAATTCGGTTGGCAGGTCCAAGATTGCAAAGGCGAAGTGCCAGGAAAGGGACGCGGACTTGTCATGATTGAGAGAATGAAGAAAATCACGATTGTCTGCCTGGATGATGACCAGGAGCGGTCGTTGCAGTCCCTGCGGAACCTGGCCAGCGTGCATGTCTCGTCCCATGCTCCGCAGGTGTCGGTGGAGACCGCCACCATCTCGGCGTCCCTGTCGGACGTCAGCCAGCTTCTCTATTTCCTGGAGTCGCTGGATGTGAAGGGCGCGTTGTCCACCTCCGCCCCGGAAATTGACGGCGAGGAGGCCACCTCCCGTGCGCTTCGCATTCTTGGCGGCTACCGCAAGCGCCAGGGCGAACTCTCCGACCTGCGCCAGACGATTTCGGCCCTTGCCCCCTGGGGGCATTTTGACGCATCAGTCCTCGGCCGTCTCAAGGATGCAGGCTGGGACTATGCCCTGGTGGCGCGCATCAACCAGCGTGGCTGGGAGAAGTGGTTTGATTCCCTTGATGGAATGCCCGATGGCGCCAGGGAGTTCGTTGTGACTGTCACCCGTGAGAAGGTCTATTCCCTTGTGGTATCCCCGTCGCCCCTTCCCGAGGGCGTCCTCCCGGCAGTCACCCTTCCTACGGGAACTGACCTTGCCGCCGCCGAGGCGAAGTTTGCGGAGGCGCAGAAGGAGGGCGACAGGCTGCTTGCGGAGCTTAAGCGGATTGCCGCCGAGGAGATGACGGCCATCAGGCGCCGCCGCGCGGCAATTGCCGCAGACCTGGACTACGCGGAGACACGTGACAGAATGCTGCACGCCGGCGACCGCCTCTGCTACCTCCAGGGTTATGTCCCGGAAACAAGGCTTGACGAACTGCGCCTTACAGCCCGCGAAAACGGCTGGGCAATCCGGTATGACGACGTCGTCGAGGACGACTCGGTGGTCCCGACGAGCCTTGTCATGCCGAAGCACCTGGACATGGCCAAGTCGGTTCTCGACTTCATCGGAATCCTTCCCGGCTACAACGAAATCGACATTTCGGTGGCGGTGCTTCTCTTCCTTTCGCTCTTCAGCGGGATGCTGGTCGGCGATGCGGGCTACGGCGTCATCTTCACCCTTCTCTGCCTTTGGGGGCTCTGGAAGGCCCGCAAGCGTGGCGACGACGGGCTTCTCCACAACCTCCAGGCGCTTCTTCTGATGTCGGCCTGTGTCTTTGCATGGGGGGCACTTTCCGGCAACTGGTTCGGCCTGAACTGGGGCGGACTGGAATTCCTCACCGACAAGGAGCGCGGCCCCCTCAATGTCCAGCTCTTCTGCTTCTTCCTGGCGGCCGTCCATCTCTCGATGGCGCACCTCTGGAAGATGAAGGACTCCCTGTCGCTGCGGGACAAGCTTGGAAATCTTGGCTGGGCAATCTTCCTGTGGGCAAACTTCTTCACTGTCAAGTGCCTGCTGATTGACTTCTCCTTCGAGCACTTCGGCCCCGCAAAGTACCTCTATGCGGTGGGCACGGCGCTGGTCCTGCTCTTTGCAATCAACTGGCGCAACGTGGGCGACGCAATCTACTCGCCATTCACATTCATCAACAGCATCAGCGACATCCTCTCGTATATCAGGCTCTACGCAGTCGGACTCTCCAGCGTCTACATCGCCCAGGCATTCAACGACATGAGCGCCAACATCTGGAGCCAGAAGCCGTGGCTGATTCCAGTCGGGCTCCTGATTGTACTGGCGGGACACGCGCTGAACATCGCAATGGCTTTGATGAGCGTGCTGGTGCATGGCATCCGACTAAATACGCTGGAATTTTCGGGACGCGTCGGAGTGGAATGGGGCGGCCGTGCCTACAGGCCATTCGCAAATCCCTTGTCGTCTTCAATCTCTGACATGAAGAAATAATCGAGGTCATTCCCTCAAGAAACCAGGAGGACTAAAAAATGTTTGAAGTGAACACTGCACTTGTCGGTCTGGGAGCGATTGCCGCCTTCGGCCTCTCCGCGACGGGTTCCGCCATCGGGTGCGGCCTTGCCGCCGCCAGCGCCGTGGGTAGCTGGAAGCGCTGCTATGTCCAGGGAAAGTCGGCTCCGTTCCAGCTGACAATCTTCGCCGGCGCCCCCATGACCCAGACAATCTACGGGCTGATCCTCATGCTCCAGGTCCTGACGATGGATCCCGTGCTCTGGCCGGCGGCCATCGGCATCGGCTTCCTCTGCGGCACGGCCATTGGCTTCAGCGCAATCTACCAGGGCAGGGCGGGCGCAGGCGCCTGTGACGCATTCAGCGAAACGGGCAAGGGCTTTGCAAACGACCTCATCGCCCTGGGCGTCGTCGAGACCATCGCCATCTTCACGATGGTCTTTGCCATGATGTTCAAGAGCAACCTGACCGCCCAGCTGGCCGCCACGGCCGCCTCTGCCCTCTAGCCTTCGCCGGGAGACGGCCACCAGCCACCTGGCGCCAACGCCTCCACTCCAACCCACGCGTCCACTGAATGCCTGAACTCGATATCATCTCCTTGAGGCTTCCGCTGATTGTCTTCGGACTGCTCATCATCGGATGTGTTGTCTCAAGCAAGATCTCCTCCCGCTTCAGCATGCCAGGCCTCCTGGTATTCCTGCTGATTGGGATGGGGATGCATTTGCTTCTGGCGGGCACGGGCAACGCGGACGCGGCGGGTGCGCTTCTTTCACCGCAGGTCGCCAACGCGATTGGCACAGTCGCCCTGGGAATCATCCTCTTTTCAGGAGGAATGGACTCCTCCTTCGACGACATCAAGCGGGTCTTCAGGACAGGTACCATTCTCTCCACGGCGGGCGTCCTTCTGACCGCCCTGCTAGTCGGCTCCTTCGCATATCTCATCGCCCTGGGATACGACCGCGGCGACCTCTGGCCCCAGTGCTTCCTCTTCGGTTCGATCATCTCCTCAACCGACGCAAGCGCGGTCTTCTCGATTCTCCGTTCCAAGCGTATCAGCCTCAAGGGCAACCTGAAGCCGCTGCTTGAATACGAGTCGGGATCCAACGACCCGATGGCAACATTCCTGACGTTGTTCTTCCTGCACATCTGCCTGCTGCACTCCAACGGCGAATCAGTCGGCGTAGGAAACCTCCTGATGATGATACCCGAGTTCTTCTACAAGATGGGGCTTGGCGTGGCCATCGGCGTCCTGGTCGGCATCACGGTCGTGTGGCTCTTCAACCACATCAGGCTCGACTACGACGGGCTCTACTATGTGCTGGGGCTCTCTGCAATCGCGCTCTCATACTCGCTGGCCGACCTATGCTGGGGCTCCAACGGGTTCATGGCCACATACACATGCGGAGTCTGCATGGGCGCAAGGAAATTCGTCTTCAGAAACACATTCCTTCGCTTTGCGGACGCGCTTGGGTGGCTCAGCCAGGTCGTCCTCTTCACAATGCTTGGATTCATGGCGACTCCCGCGCTGATTGTGAGGCACTGGTGGCTTGGCCTTGTGATGGCAATCGCCCTGATGCTGGTCGCGCGGCCAATCGCCACCTTCATCTGCATGTTCAAGAGCAGGTTCTCCTTCAAGGCCAAGGTGCTCGTCAGCTGGGTCGGACTCCGCGGAGGCGCACCCATCATGCTGGCGACCTTCCCGCTCCTCCTCAAGGGAGATGCCTCCCCAACGGGAGGAGTCGACGGAGACTGGTCCATCTACGACATGATCTTCAACATGGTCTTCTACCTGGTCCTCCTCTCGGTGGTCCTCCAGAGCTTCACAATCATGCCCCTCGCAAAGCTGCTGGGGCTGGACGCGCCGCTGAAGATGACGCCCCCGGCGCCAATCTCATTCGACCAAATCACATACCTGGACAACCGAAAGCTCCAAAAGAGCGAGAACGCACCGGACGACCTGGCGTACAACGAGCCCGCCACATACGTGATTGCGGAGGACAGCGACATCAAGGATATCCAAATCAGGGACCTGAAACTCCCGGAAGGCGTCTTCATCGTGATGATTTCACGCAAGGGAAGATGGCTCGTGCCTAGAGGCGGCACGGTCCTCAAGGCGGATGACTCATTGACTGTCCTGGCGACGCCGCTGAACCACAAGGCGGCAGCCGAATTCTTTGCGAAGAAGAGTCACAATAATCTATAAGTCATTGATTATGAACGACTTATGTAATATACGCAATAGGATTGACAGGATTGACGACCAGTTGCTCGCGCTTCTTCTGGAACGCTTCGCCCTCATGAAGGATGTCGCCGAGGCCAAGAAGGCGTCCGGCGTTCCGTTGACCGATTACGCCCGCGAGGAGTCGATTCTCATCCGCCGTTCGTCCGAGGCTCCTGGCTACGAGGATGAGGTCCGCGACTTCTTCTCGTCCCTCATGGAGCTCTCCAAGAGAGTCCAGCGGAGATATTGACCGGGCGGGGTTTTCTGCGGATGTGCAGACGGGTTCTCATAGCCAGTCCGATTGGCTTCTGCGGCGGAGTCAGGAATGCCCTTGGGCTTTTTGCGCGGCTTCGGGAGGAGAACCCCGGCGAGCCCACATACGTCCTCCACGAGCTTGTCCACAACGAGCTGGTAACCGCCAGGATGCTCAGGGATGGCGCCATCTTCGTGGACTCGCCATCCTCCGTCCCCAGTGGCGCGAGGATTCTGATTGGCGCCCATGGCTGCGGCGACAGCGTGCTTGCCGAGTGCCGCGCCCGGGGCCTTGAAATCATCGATGCGACATGCCCCTTCGTAAGGCGCCTCCAGGACGAGGTGGCCGGCTATTCCGAGGCCGCCACGGTCGTATTCCTGGGGGACAGGCGCCATCCGGAAGTGCAGGGTGTCCTGGACAGGCTCCACGGACGGGAATACCACCTTGTCACATGCGCAGACGAGGCGCGGGCGTTGCCGGCGATCTCCCGGGCGGTCTTCTTCAACCAGACGACCCGCAGCCATGACGAAGTGGAGAGGACTCTGGAGGCGTTGCGCGGGCGCGTCGAGCTTCTTGACGACCAGTCCCACATCTGCGAGGCGGTTGCCTGCCGCCAGGACTCCATGTCACAGGTGGCGCCCAGGTGCCAATTTGTCTACGTGATAGGTTCTCCCCACAGTTCCAACGCCCGTCGCCTGGAGGCGGTTGCCCGCGGGTGCTGTCCTGGCCGCGTGAAGATGGTTGATTCGGCCGGCGGAGTCGTAGAGAAGGAGCTTGAGAATGTGGAGTGCGTCGGCGTCGGCACTGCCACCAGTTCACCCGACTGCGAAATCGATGCGGTCCTGGCGCGTCTTGAGGAACTTGGTTTTTCCAGAGAGGAGTAGCTGAAATGCCGTCGAAGAAGGATTTTCCCGAACACATTGCAATCATCATGGATGGCAATGGACGTTGGGCGAAGCGCCGCGGGCTTCCGCGCAGCGCCGGGCATCTTGCAGGCGCGAAGAATATCGCCAGTGTTGTCCGGGCGGCAAAGGAGCTGGGGGTGAAGATCCTGACTGTATACGCTTTCAGCACGGAGAACTGGAAGCGCTCCGCCGAAGAGGTGGAGTATCTGATGCGGCTCATTCCACACTTCACAAAGCGTCTTGAAAAGGCGATGATGAAGGAGAATGTCCGCCTGAGGACAATTGGTCGGACGGAGGATCTGCCTGAATTCGCCAGAAAACCCCTGCTGGAGGTGATTGAAAGGACGAGCGGAAACGATGGCTTCACACTGAATGTCGCGCTGAGCTACGGTGGACGGGCGGAAATCGTAGACGCAGTGGAGAAGCTCCTGGCGGACAGGAACCGCCCCGAAGGACGGCTGACGGAGGCGGAGTTTGCGAAATATCTCTATGCGCCCGACCTCCCGGACCCAGACCTTATGATCCGGACCTCCGGGGAATTGCGCCTGAGCAACTTCCTTCTCTGGGAGCTCTCATACAGCGAACTATATGTCACGGAGACCCACTGGCCAGACTTCAACAGGGAATCCCTCATGCAGGCCATTGAGGCATATCAGGGGAGGGACAGGCGTTTCGGGGGAATCAAGCCCACCGATGGCGCAAATCCGTGACGCGTCTACCCAAGCAATGCGAGTCCTGCGGCCTTTGCTGCGGCCGCGACGGCGTTCTTCGGGAACCCCTCGAATTCTATTGAACGCTGTCCCTCAGCCAGATGGGCGAAGCGGACTGTCTTCAGAGAACCTGAGTCCAGGAGCCCTGGGATTTGTTCTGGCCATTCCACAAGCGTGATGGCGTTTGGCTGGAAGAGGAACTCGTCGATTCCGAACGCCAGCGCGGCATTTTCATCCGCAATCCTATACATGTCAAGGTGATAGAGGAATTTTCCGTCGGGTCTTTTGTATTCCTGCGCGACTGTGAATGTGGGGCTTGTCACAGGCTCGGTGATTCCGAGCCCCCGTGCGATTCCCCGTGAGATCACCGTCTTTCCGCAGCCCAGGTCTCCGACCAGTGCGACCACGTCGCCGTCCTGGAGGGAATATGCCAGGGCGATTCCCATTGCGAGAGTCTTCTCGTCGCTGTCACTGAAATACTTTTCCATTGTGCGTCAGCTTAGTGCCTGAAGCACCTGCGCCATGTTGTCATAGCGTCGTTGCAGGGGTTTCTGAAGGCAGTTGATGATGACATGCTCGAGCTTCTGGTTCACATTCGGAACCAGCTCGTGGATAGGCCGGGGCTGGACGTTGGGGCTGGCCTGCTGGCGCCAGGTCTCCTTCTGGGTCTTTCCCGAAAAGGGCAGCTTGCATGTGACGATCTGGTAGGCAATCAGTCCGAATGCGAAGACATCCGACGCCTGGTAGGAGAGTTTCTGGTTAAACTGCTCCGGCGCCATGAAGCCTGGCGTGCCGAGAATCTTCCTGGGGCCGTTGTCGTCCTTCTTCCTTGCCATGTCGAAGTCCGTCAACTTGACGGTGAAGTGGTCTCCCTGCTTTTTGACAAGGAAGTTCTCCGGCTTCACGTCCAGGTGCATCATTCCACATGTGTGGACCCAGGCGAGCCCCTGTGCCATCTCCCTCAGGATGAACTCCGCATCATCCCTGACACGCCTTGCATCGAGGGTCATGAGATTGCGGAGGGGAACCCCGTCCACATATTCAATGATCTCGTAGGGAGTCAGGAAGTGCCTCCCGACCTCGAGGGAATTGACGATGCATGGATGGGGCGACAGGTCTCTCCTGGTCATTACGCCAGAGATGAAGCGCCGCCTCAGGTCGAAGCGCAGCAGCTTCGACCTCTGAAGCTCACGCAGGACCGCAAAGCCGCCGCCGGGAAGCGATATCTTCGAAAGAACCGCCATCCCGCCCTCGGCAAGGTGGTCGTCAGTCACTCTGTATTGCAGTCGGTCGGAGGGCATCGAGAAAAAGACTTATTCCCCTGCAAGCAGTCCGCCCTTCAGGACGACCTGGCGGTCGGCGGGGGTGAGATTGCACTTCAGGACGATTTCCCTGCCGCCCACGAAGGCGTGGACGTCGTCCCCCGCCTTGAGCTGTGCACGCAGCCCGGCGATGGTGATCTTGTCGCCCTGCTTGATTGCCTCGTAGTCCTGACGGTTCTGGAAGTAGAGCGGAAGGATTCCGAAGTTGACGAGGTTGGCTGCATGGATTCTTTCGATGGAGATTGCCAGGACTGCCTTGATTCCCAGATACATGGGGCAGATTGCGGCATGTTCGCGGCTGGAACCCTGGGCGTAGGAGTCGCCGGCGACGATGAAGCCCGCCTTGCCTGCGTCGCGCAGCGCTGCGGCGCGTTCCGCAAAGGTGGGCTTGCCAGGCTCGTTGAAGCAGTCGAAGACGACCTTCGCGTAGCGGGGGATATTGCTGCGGAGCTTGAGGTTGGCTCCCGCGGGCATGATGTGGTCGGTCGTGATGCGGTCGCCGACGGTGATGACCGCCTCGCCATCAAGGGTGTCGGGCAGCGGGCTGCAATGCGGCGGCTCGCCGATTGTCTCCTTTCTTACAATCTCCACCCTCGACCCGTCTTCAGGAGGAATGATGATCATCCTGTCGTCCACCAGGAAATGGTCTGGCATGACCCATGCGGGCTCCTCCATTCCGGCCTGTGCGGCGAACTCGGCGGGGTCCGTGAGGACGCCTGTCAGGGCGGTTGCGACAGCCGTTGCGGGGCTCACCAGATAGCACTGGTCGTCCTTGGTGCCCGTGCGGTTCAGGAAGTTGCGGTTGTTTGTCCTGACGGAGATCGTGCCGGATGCGGGGCTGAATCCAAGCCCGATGCAGGGGCCGCAGGCGCTTTCGAGGATACGGCATCCGGCCGCAAGCATTATTGCAAGGGAGCCATCCTCGGAGAGCATTCGGAGAACCTGCTTCGACCCCGGGGCAATCGCCAGGGAGACGCACGGGTTGACGATGCGCCCCTTGAGCATTGACGCCACGAGCTGCATGTCCTTGAGGCTGCTGTTGGTGCAGGAGCCAATCATCACCTGGCTGCAGGGAAGCCCGGCAACCTCCGCGACGGTCTTGACATTCGCGGGATTGGAGGGGCATGCGGCCATTGGGACCAGCTCGTCAAGGGCGATTTCAATGACGCGGTCGTATGCCGCGCCCTCTTCGGCGGCCAGCGGCTTCCAGTCCGCCCCGCGTCCCTCCGCCTCGAGGAATCTGCGTGTCTCGTCGTCGGACGGGAAAACCGAGGTGGTGACTCCCAGTTCGGCGCCCATGTTTGCGATGGTCGCGCGCTCCGGCACGCTCAAGGTTGCAACGCCGTCGCCAAAGTATTCCACCGCGGTGCCGACATTGCCCTTGCTGGAGAGAATCGAGAGCACCTTCAGAATCACGTCCTTCGCCGAAACGAATGGCCTGAGCCTGCCGGTGAGCTTGATGCCGACGGACTTCGGGCAGGTGAGCTTGAAGGGGATGCCGGCCATTGCGCGGGCGACGTCAAGCCCGCCGGCGCCAATCGCAATCATGCCAATGCCGCCGCCAGTCGGGGTATGGGAGTCGGAACCAAGAAGGGTCTTGCCTGGAATGCCAAAACGCTCCAGGTGGACCTGGTGGCAGATGCCATTGCCCGGACGGGAGAACAGGACGCCCTTCGCCGCGCAGACGCTCTGGAGGTAGAGGTGGTCGTTCGCGTTCTCGGGACCCATCTGGATGGTGTTGTGGTCAATGTACTGAACCGAAACCTCGGTCTTGACACGGGGAACCCCCATCGCCTCAAGCTCGAGAAACGCCATGGTGCCTGTCGCGTCCTGGCAAAGGGTCTGGTCTATCCTGATGCTGATTTGGGAGCCGGCGACCAGCTCTCCCTCGACAAGGTGTTCCCCGAGAATCTGCTGAAGAATTGTCCTAGGCATGGAATTATTACCTTAACTTGTTTATATGCAAGGAGTTATGATTTAAGAAGATGTATTTGTGCCGCTACCAGTCCAGCGCAATTCCCAGGGAGTTGATGCCGCTTCCTATCCCCAGCATTGCGACTCTCATTCCCGGCTTGAGGGCGCCTGCCTCGTCTGCGGCGGCGAGCGCCATCGGAAGCGATGCCGAGCCGCAGTTTCCCGTCGTCGGGAAGATTGGAAAGTCCAGCTCCGACGGCAGTCCGATTGCCTGGAAGAGGAGATCCCTGTGGACTTTTCCGACCTGGTGTCCGCAGACGATTTCCGGCGGTTGCCCATTCCATGGGGATTCACCCTGGAGGTTCTTCCACATTCTCTTGGCGACCTTGATTCCCTCGGTGAGGAGTTTGTGGGAGTCTGTGGACATGACCGGTGCGCTTCCGTCGGTCATGCCGCCATTTGCGTCTCCCCTGCAGAGGTCGTCATGGGAGCAGTCCGAGGCCGCTGAGATTGCGCGGATCCTGTGCGCTCCGTCCTTGCCAAGGATGACGGCCGCGGCGCCGCTTCCGATTGTCAGTGAGGCGAACTCATGCTTGAGAGCCTGGCGAGTCATGGCGGCGTCGGCATTCAGCCTGGCGACTGTATTCTCCACCAGCGGTCCGGCATTCTCGCCCGTGACGGCCATTCCGCAGGATATCGCGCCGGATTCAATCATCGACGAAAGGACAAGCATGCCGCTGGCCACGCCAAGGCAGGCATTCGAGATGTCGAAGTTGAGGACGTCCTCCGAAAGCCCGAGTTTTCTGACGACTGCCGTTGACGTGGCTGGCTCCGCACAGTCGCGGGAGACTCCGCAGAAGAGAACCGCCTGGAGTTCCGACGCATCAATCCCCGACTTCTCCAGTGCCGCCTTCGCAGCCAGGACCGCCGCGTCGCTGGGCATCGTCCCGGGATTCCAGAACCGGCGTTCCCTGATGCCTGTCATCAGTTCAAGGCGTCCCACGGAAAGACGGAGACGGCTGTACAACGGCTCCAGGCTCTCCTCAAGCTCCTGGCTCGTAACCATGCGCCCTGGAAGAACCCGCGAAACACATCTCAGATGTACATTTGAAAACCTCATGCTCGGAAAGTCATCTAATGTAATTCGATTCTTAGGGATTAATGGAGAGTGGAGCCTGGGCTTTCGAAGGCGCCCGCCATGCCCGTCGAATCGTCCGACTATTTTGGGTTCACGCACGCAACTTCCGTCACTTCACGCTATGTTATTGGCATGCGTACACTTTGTCCATATTGCAAGAGCGTGAACACCTGCGATTCCGAGCAGTCCGGAATGCAGATTCTCTGCAGCCAATGCAGCAAGACCTTCTTTGCTGATCCCGTTCCCGAGGATGAGGCGGAGGGGTTCAAGGCGTGTCCCTACTGCCACGAGCGCGTCCGTGCCGGCGCAAGGAAGTGCCGCTGGTGCCAGAGCATGCTAGCGGCACAGCCGGAGAAGAAGTGCGGCACCTCCCCAGCGGAAGCCGCCGCCCCCGTTGAGAAGGTGGCTGAAGTGGAGGAGCGTGAACTGGAACGCTTCCGGCCCTCCTGCAAGCGCCTGGCCGCCCCGATGCTTGCTACCCTGCTTGTCATCCTGGCGACGATCCCATTCCTTCAGAAACTCCATGTCGGGATGTATGTCGTCCTCGCAATACTGCTGTTCTGCCTGGTTTGGTTTTCAGTCCTTCTTTTCGACATACTGACCACTTCCTATACCCTCACAAACCAGCGCCTGCGCGCAGTGTCAGGGCTTTTCACCCACTACGAGGTGGACATACGCCTGACGGACATACGGGGAGTCTGGCTCAAGCAGGACCTCTGGGAGAAGCTGCTAGGCTACGGCGATATCAGCATCGGCACATCCGCCACCTCGGGAATGGAGATTGCGATACGGGATGTAAACAATCCCCATGCGGTCCTGGATCTCTTCCATGACCTCTCCAAGGGACAGGGGGAAGACTCCGACGGCAAGTAGCGGGATGCGGGGCGCATAATGCAGCCCCAGGCCGAAAACCGTCAAAAATGACTGAAAAATATTAGTGTGTTTTACTTGATTTCCCTATAGGCGAGGCTATCTTCTGTCAGGGTTCCGAAGTATTCCCGCCACTGCAATGTCCGAAGAGAAGTGCTATATCGCCATTGACCTGAAGTCCTTCTACGCATCTGTCGAATGCGTGGACAGGGGGCTT
>URJM01000038.1 GCA_900548225.1 uncultured bacterium | reverse complement strand
CCGCAGGAAATCCCGTGCTGCGCATCTCCGCATCCTCGAATTTTGAAGTCCGCCTCAACGGACATGTGATTCAGGGTAGCCAATACTCGGACCTGGAGAATAGACCGACCTATTCAGATCTTCCACTTAAGGAATTCTGGAAACGGGGCAGAAACACCCTCGAAATACGCGTCTATGTCCTCGGCCGCACCTCCCTGACCACCGCCATAGTCCACCCAGGACTCTGGGCCGAAATCCGAGACGGAGCAAAGATACTGGACAGAACCAACGGCTCATGGGAATGCATGCAGGATCCCTCGTATGTCAGCGGCCAGAACGTGTCCCTTACGAATCAGCTTGGCGACGTCTTCACATACGACGCACGGTCCACAAAGTCCACATGGAAGGGCGCGAAGCCCTTCACCTACGTCAAGCCCGTGGCGCGTCCCGCAGCCTTTCCACCTCTACGGGAGCAACCCGCGCCTGTGGCACGCGTAATCCAGGCCGGACAACTCATCCGCACAGGCAGCAAAACGGCCACTGCCGCGAGGCTCGTCTCGTCGGATTTCATCCAGAGCCGTCCCGTCGACAGCACTTTCATCACACCGGGCACGAAGGAATTGCAGTCGCTTAGATTCGACGAACCCACGCCCTTCATGCTGACGCCTGAAAATGCAATGCGTCTCCCCTTCACGTGGAGACCGCTTGATGGCAGTGCAAACGGATGGTTTCTCATCGTCGATCTCGGCAATGAATTCACTGGATGGCTCACTGTCACTCTTGAGGCTTCAGAGGGGACTGTCCTTGACATCGCCCACGGCGAGCACCTGACCGACGGACGCGTCCGCGCCGCCATCGGCAGCAGAAACTTCGCCGACAGAATCGTCTGCGCAAATGGACTGCTGCACTTCACGCACCGGCTGCGCCGAATAGGTGCCCGCTACATTGAAATGCACGTGACAGATGCGAAGACGCCGCCTAAAGTCGGCTATCTCGGCGTTGTGCCAGTTACACGCGCCCTGCCAAAGCCCGCAGAATTCAAATGCCCCGACCGCCTGCTCGGGAAGATGGACGAAGCCGCCATCCGCACACTTGTCTGCTGCCAGCACGAACACTATGAGGACTGCCCCATGCGCGAGCAGGGACTCTATCCATACGACTCCAGAAACCAGATGCTCTTCGGATATGCAGTCTGGGGAAACTACGATTATGCCGCCAGCTGCCTGAAACTCATGGGCGACAACTGGAACGAAAGCACCGAAATGCTCCAGATGACATCGCCTGGATGCTACAATCTCTCCATTCCAATCTTCGGCCTCGTCTGGGTGACTGCACTCCAGGAACTTTACATGCACAGCGGCGACAAAGAACTTATCCGACCAATGCTGCCAACCGTCGACAAGCTCCTGAAATGCACGCTTGCAAAGACAGCCAAGACACCAGAGGGCGCCATATACCACCCAGGCAAAGACAGCCAGATATGGAACTTCTGCGAATGGCAGCCAGGCCTCGACCGCATGGACAGCCGCCTCCAGGCACCCTACAATCTCTATCTCGTCGAAACACTTCGCTCCGCCGCCGAACTGTCACGCTCCCTGGACACGCCTCTCGGACTAGACACGCCAAAGGCACTGGAAACGGAAGCAAACCGCCTCGCAACAACCTGCGACAAGCTCTTCTGGGACAGCGAAAAATCACTTTACCGCACAGACGAAGACCCCAAAACGCCCTTCCACGAACACACTCAGATGCTTGCGATTTGCAACAATCTGCCAGACGCAAGGCGGCGGAAGGCGCTTGCCGCCGCCCTCGACACGCAGGAGATGTATCCTGCAACCTACAGCACCATGCCATACTGGATCCGCGCAATGCGGAGCCTCTCGAAGGAACACGCCCTCAGAATTCTCCCGCGTATCAGAAAGTCCTACGAGCCATCGCTCCTCGAGGGGACAAAGACACTTTGGGAGACGGAATTCGGCGGAGAGGACTTCGAATACGCAGGAAGCCTCTGCCACGGCTGGAGCAGCATCCCCGCGTGGTATCTCCGCACAGGTCTCCTCGGCATCGTCCCGACTTCACCTGGCTTCAGGACCTTCAGGTTCGCGCCTGACTTCGTCCCCGGCCTCGCACATGTCCAGGGCGAGGTTCCCACCCCCTACGGGCCCATCTCCGCAGAATGGCATCAGAATGGCGATGGAACATGCCAGAGCCGCATCACGGCCTGCCCAGGGGAATGCAGACTTGAAGAGCAGGCGCCCACGCGTCTCCATGGCCGGAATGCATAGCCACGCCGGTGTCACTCGTCCAAATCCGCAGGCGGAATGCCATCCGTCAGAATTGTCATGGCAAGACAGGTTCTGCGTTTTCAACAATAAGCGGCTAAAAGAGTCAAGGAACATAAACAATGCAGGGACAACGCATCGTAAATCTTGGAATGATTGGCCTGGGGCCACGTGGTGAAACCCTCCTTGCGACCTATTTCTGCCTTCTTGAAACGGGGGAGGCGCTGCGCTTCAAGGCAATCTGTGATGTCCGTCAGGACAGAATCGACAAGATCCTGCGCATTTTCAAGGCACATGGCCATGAGGCTCCCAAGGTCTATCATGACTATCATGAAATGCTGAAGGATCCGGAGATCGAAGCCCTGTTCGTGCCGACCTCCTGGAATTCGCATCTTCGGATTGCCTGTGACGCCATGCGCGCGGGCAAGAACGTCGGCATAGAGGTCGGCGGCGCCGCATCCCTTGAGGAGTTGTGGAATCTCGTCCACGCCGCGGAGGAGACAGGCGTTGGATGCATGATGCTTGAGAACTGCTGCTACGGACGCAATGAAATGATGGTAATGAACATGGTCCGGCAAGGCGTATTCGGGGAACTCGTCTACTGCGAATGCGGCTATGAACATTGCCTGGCAGAAGACATTCCGGGCTACTGCCTCGACAAGGCCGAGCGATTCTACCACAACCGGAAGCGCAATGGCGAGCTTTACCCGACACATGGGCTCGGACCAGTTGCAAAAATGCTCGACATCAATCGCGGCAACCGCTTCCTGACCATATCGTCCCACGCGACCAAACAGCGCGGGTTCACACGCGCAATGGAGAAATTCGGCAATCTCCCCGGGGTCGAATTCAACGAGGGCGATGTCGTCACATCCATTATAAAATGCGCCAACGGACAGAACATCACAATGACCCATGCGATTTCACTTCCCCGGCCATATTCCCGTGACATGCGCATTCAAGGCACGGAGGGAATCTGGCTTGAGAACGCAAATGGAATCTACATCGACGGCATTTCCGATTCGCATACGGAGATTGACGCCGCCGGGAATCCATACTGGGTGCACAAGTGGGATCCTGTTGAATCCTTCTATGAAAAGTATGACCATCCAGTTTGGCAGGCGGCAGGCGGAATGGAGATAGGCGGCCATGGGGGGCTGGATGCGCTGACGATTCGCGCCTTTACGAATTCCGTGCGCACGGGACACCGCATGCCGATAGATGTCTACGACTGTGCGGCATGGATGAGCGTTTCATGCCTCTCCGAACAATCCATCGCCATGGGCGGCATGCCAGTTCCCTTCCCTGATTTCACGAATGGGAACTGGATCTATGAACGAGCCAATTCGGACTTCATCTGGGATCTGTAGGCACTGCCTTCCAATATCCCGCCCCCTGCATGATGCAGTTCCATCCACGGGTTAATCTGCATAGTAAAACGAAGGAATCATGGCAAGTGCAAAGCATCAGATTGAACTGGAGGAGACCGATGCCATAGCAAACCGCAAACGGTCAACTCGCTTTTCATGGAATCATATAACCAAAAACAATGCCGTCTGTGCAGTCTATCTAATTGATTTCCAACAGGTCTTCCCCTATAAGAGCCTGGACTTCAGGAAGCATCGCCACAGTGATTACGAAATGATAGTCCCCATGAATCAGTATCATTGCCTTCTGAATGACGAGGACATAGAGGCGAATTCCAATGAGGCGCTGATTATCCAGCCCGGCGACACACACTCCGATCACATGTCGTCGCTCGAACCATTTTACTGCTTGCATTTTGACTGCGTAATTGCCAATACGGACACACCAATAAATGCTATCCTCAAACGTGACGTGCCAATGCGCCAGCACAAGGTGCGCTTCTCCGATGAAGATGTCATTAAGCCCCTTTTGCAAATAATGCGGGACGAATCAGATTTGTTCGAGGGCGGGCGTTTCTCAATCATCAACGGACTCTTTCAGGCGCTCTTCTGGAAATGCATCCGCAATTTTCATGTGGATGTACTGGAAGACTGCGTAATAGAGGACCAGAAAACCGAGAACCACATGAAACTAATCCTAAATGTTTTCGGAAAGAATCTTTACGAAATGCCGGACATAGAGCAGTTGTGCACTCAGTGCAACATGAGCCGCTCCACCCTGGCGCGTTTCTGCCATCGCTTCTTCGAAATGCCGACCGAGCGCGCATACTTGTCATATAAAATCAACTACATAAAGAGGATACTAAATCTGTATCCGCTGATGACATTGAAGGAAATAAGCACTAAATTCGGCTTCGCCAATCAATTCCATTTTTCTACTCTCTTCAAACGGTTTGTAGGGGTCTCTCCACAGGCATACCGGCAGAGTCCAAACAATATTGGTTGAATCGTTTGAAAAAAGTGGCCAGGAGAGACGGTTGCCGCGCCATGCATGTGCCATTTGCGCCTGACAACCACGCCCAAAAACAATTCCCACCCCTTCTCAACGGGGCAGGTCTGATCTTCAAGAAGACAAACAGGAGATAGTTCGCATGGATAGTTACATGAGTTGGATTGACTGGGTTATCATGATCATCCCCATCTGCATGATCATGGGACTGGCATTCTATACGCCCAGATTCGTCAGAGGCGTCTCGGATTTCCTTTCTTGCGGACGACTTTGTGGACGATACGTGCTTAGCCTGGGGGATGTCGCAAGCGCACTCTCCATCATCGGTTTGGTCGCATTCATTGAACAGGCCTACAAGACGGGATTCGCATTGAGCTTCTGGGGAGGAATCATGATCCCCTTGAGCGTTGTTCTGTCCATGACGGGATTCTGCGTGTATCGTTTCCGTGAAACACGCGCCATGAGCATGGGCCAATTCATGGAGATTCGTTACGGCAGCCGGGCCATGCGCTTTTTTGCTGCGGCACTGCGTTCACTGGCGGAAATGCTGGCCAACATGATCATGCCGGCCATCGCGGCACGGTTCTTCATCCAAATGCTCAATCTGCCTACGCACATCTGGGGAATCCCCACCTACGATATCCTCATTGTCCTCTTCCTTGTCATGGCAATCACGATTATCTGCATGGGAGGCACGCTTGCGCTGGTAATCACAAATACCCTCCAGGGAACTCTCCTCTATCCGCTGCTGCTGTGCTTCATCATATTCCTCGTCTGCAAATTCTCCTGGAGCAGGGAAATCATTCCCGTAATGATGGACCGTCTGCCAGGGGAAAGCAATCTCAACCCATACGACATCGGAAAACTGAGGGATTTCAACATCTTCTCCACCGTCTTTGTCGCCGTCTACGCAGCTGTAATCAATCGTCCGACCTGGATGGGGGCGGGAGCGGATACTGCCGCGAAATCCGCCCACGAAGCGAAGATGGCCAATCTCATTGGTTCATGGCGGTTTTCCATTATCAGCGTCTTCTATGTGGTCATCGCATGCTGCCTGATCACCTTCCTGAACCACAAGAGGTTCGCCTCCGAGGCCAGCCAGGTCCGCAAGACACTGGTAAATCGCCTTGCCACCACCGTCTCAAGCGACAAGGCCACGCAGGATGTCATCGTGAACTCCGTCAAGGATCTTCCCCCGCAGATTCACGAAATCGGCGTCGACACGCCGCTTGGGCAGAACGAGAATCTGGACTCCGAGTTCCTTGACAATGTCCACCAGGCGTTGAAGAACGACGCCCGCGCAAAGGTCACCAAGGGCATGTCAGCCGAGGAACAAGCCCTGGAAGATACCCGGAGGCAGGTCATTGACGCCGAAGGAAAGGCAAACGATCTATTCCAGCAGTGCCGCACTCTCTACAACCAGCTGACGCTCTCCGTCACCATGCGCGCGCTTCTGCCGACTGGACTCTTCGGCGCATTCTGCCTGCTTCTCTTCCTGGCGATGCTTTCGACCGATGACACGCGAATCTATAGCGCAACCCTGACCATCTCCCAGGATTGCATTCTGCCATTCTTTCCCAATGGCCTTTCCCCGAAGAAGCACATCCTGATGATCCGCCTGGTGGCCATCGGCGTCGGTGTCTTCTTCGCCCTGGGGTCTCATTTCATGGCGCAGCTTGACTACATCAACCTCTTCGTCAGCCTGGCAGTCGCCATGTGGAGCACCGGCGCGGGCCCCGTCATGACTTTGGGACTCTACTGGAAAAAGGGAACGCGCCAGGCGGCCTGGACGGGACTTCTTACGGGCATGTTCCTGAGCATAGGATACATCTTGATCCAGCGCAACTGGGCGGATGTCGTCTACCCGTTCCTTGCCAAGAACAACCTGGTGGAACTCTGCGACACGATGCTCTCCTTCCTGGACGCGCCTTGGGGAAACCTGGTGGAATGGAAGATGAACGAGCTTAAGTGCCCCGTCAATTCCTACGAGTTCTCATTCTTCGCCGGCATTTTCGTCATGCTTCTCTACATCGTTGTCTCCTTGCTGACATGCAAGGAGGATTTCAACATGGACAAGATGCTGCACCGCGGAAAGTACATGGATCCAAACGAGCCCCCAAAGAACCTGGACATCGACTGGAGCCCACGCAATATCCTGCGGAACATAATCGGAATTACGCCTGAATACTCCAAACTCGACCGCTTCATCGCCTACGGAATATTCGTCCATATCTTCATTTATGCATTCGTGCTGTGCTTTGTCTGCGTTCTGATCTGGAATTGCTTCGCGCCTTGGAAGATCCAATATTGGAGCACCTATTTCCTGGTCAACACGTTGGTCGTCCCCGCAATCATCGCCGTCATCTGCTTCTTCTGGCTGGGATACTGCGGCGTCAAGGAACTCTTCCAGCTCTTCCGTGACCTCATGGCCAGAAAAAATGTCAACGAACACGATGACGGACGCGTGGAATAGCCCCCCCTGCCGCCTGGCGACCAGGCCCCTGCCACTATTTTCCCTATTAAGCAATCCCCCCTAAACATCATGAAACATCCCGTCATCAATCTTTGCGGAACCTGGCAACTGCGCCAGACCGCCGAAATGCAATCCATCCCGGCACAGATACCCGGAGACAACTGCTCCGCACTGCTGAAGGCCGGACGCATCCCCGACCCCTACTACCGCGACAACGAGAAGGTCGTCCAGTGGATTGCAGATGTGCCATGGACATACGAACGCACCTTCACCGTCCCGAAGGATATGCTGAAGACGCATGCCATCATGCTTAATTGCGACTCAGTGGACACTGTTGCCACCATCTTCATCAACGGGGAAACTGTGGCAACTGTGGACGACCAGTTCAAACGCTACCGCTTTGACGTCAAGCCGTTCCTGAAGGCGGGGGCAAATGTCATCCGCCTGGACTTCCTTGCCACACGCACGGCTGGCGACGCCTTGAAGAAGACACTTGCCAACGACCCGGGGAACCAAGGGGAGTATAGCAGCGTGAAGACGCTGAACTGTGTCCGGAAGAGCCAGTGCTGCGGCGGGTGGGATTGGGGGATTTCCCTGCCTACCTGCGGCATGATGGGGCAGATCTACCTGATTGGTGTCGAGCAGGTCGTCCTGGAGCATGTCTATGACATCCAGACGCACAGGGGGAATTGCTGCGACATTGCCTTTTTCGCCGAACTCACCCCCTTGGAGAGCATCCCCATTGGAAGCAGCGTCCAGGTGGAGTTTGCCTTCAACGGCGAGAGGAAGAAGGCCACAGGCGTGGTCCCCCGCGCTGGCGGCATCATTGTCTCAGCAAAGTTCACTGTGAGGAATCCAGATCTTTGGTGGCCCAACGGATATGGCGAACAGCCGCTCTATCCGCTTCAAGTCACCTGCGACGGTCAGACAATCACCCAGCAAATCGGCCTCAAGGAACTGAAGGTGGTCAACGAGAAGGACGAAATCGGCTTCAGCATGGTCTTCCAGGTCAACGGGGTCAAGGTCTTCGCAAAGGGCGCAGACTGGATTCCCTGCGACGCAATGCCGCAACGCCACACCGCCGAACATTATGGGCAGCTTCTCGCCAGCGCGAAGGCCGCCAACATGAATATGCTGCGGGTCTGGGGCGGAGGAAAGTTCGAGGAGGACGCATTCTACGAGACATGCGACCGCTTGGGAATCCTCCTCTGGCACGACAATATGTTCGCCTGCGCCATCTATCCCGATGACAAACACTTCCTGAAGAATGTCCATGACGAAATCACCTACCAGGTGAAACGCCTCCGACACCATGCGTGCATCGGCCTCTGGTGCGGAGACAACGAGCTCATCGGAAACGTGAACGGGGCATCGCGCAATCCTTCCCTCCGTGACCGCTATCTGACACTCTACGACCGACTGAACCAGACCGTGGGAGACGCCGTCACCGCCGCCGATGACACGCATGTCTTCTGGCCATCCTCACCATGCGCCGGCCCCAACAACTTCGCCGACAACTGGAAGTGCGACGCCGACGGCGACATGCACTACTGGGCAGTCTGGCACGGCGGCGCCACCTTCGAAGAGTACTACAAGGTCAAGCCACGCTTCTGCAGTGAATTCGGTTTCCAGTCCTTCCCCTCCATGGAGACAGTCAAGACATTCGCCGAACCCGAGGACTACAATCCATTCTGCCCAGTCTTCGACTGCCACCAGAAGGCCGCCCAGGGTAACTCCAAGATCATAGGCATGTTCGCAAACTACTTCAGGATGCCCCTCTCATTCGAAGGAATCCTATACCTCTCACAAATCCAGCAGGGACTGGCCATCAAGACTGGCGTCGAATACTGGCATAGCCTCCGCCCACGATGCATGGGAACCATCTACTGGCAACTGAACGACAACTGGCCTGTCGCATCATGGTCATCACTGGAATACTCCGGACGCTGGAAGGCACTCCATTACATGGCCAGACGATTCTACTCCCCCGTCCAAGTCGTCGCATACCGCACCGCAAAGGAGAACGCAATGAAGATGTTCTTCATAACCGATATCCCGGAAAGGGTGGACGCCACGGTAACCGCGACACTCCTGAAGATGGCCGACGGCAAAAAGGTGGACCGGAAGACTTTCACTGTCAAGGACGCAAGAATGGGGGCAACCTCCCTTGACATCCCGGACTACTACCATGACGAAAAGGCCCGCAGGGGACTGGACGCCAAGGAGTGCTTCCTCGTCCTCGAGGTCGCCGCAAAGGATGACAACGGCAAGGAGTACGCCTGCCGCGACGTGGCATACCTGGACACCTGGAAGGACTCCACAATCCCACAGGCAAGGGTCGCCGTCGACAGCGTGAAGACGTTGTCAAAGGGACAATACGAGGTCGTCCTCTCCACCGACAAGCCCGCGCATTTCGTCTGGCTGGCCGTGGACGACCCCCAGGCCGTCTTCAGCGACAACGCAATGCTTCTGCTGCCAGGAAAGACCGCCCTCACCCTGACTACGGCAAGGGCATACACTGAAACTCAGCTCAAAAAGGCCATGAAGATTACCCATCTCCGGATGACCTACTAGCCACTCTTTGCTACAACTCCCTGCCTCCCAGCGTGATATAATAACAGGAACAGGGAGCCGACGGCGTGCGCATAACCTGGCCCCATAGGCGCAGCATCGCAATTCCGCTGGACAAAGGCATTGAAAACTGCCAAAGTGTTCAGCAAACCCATGGATGGGATGGAGGTCTTCGGAAGGAAGGGGAGACAGAGAAACAGCCAACACGGGCGGCCTCGATTCCCCGTAGTCTCCTTTTCCACGCCGGACGCTACGGCATGTCGAAGCGCGTGTTCTGGAAGAACGAGGGGTTGACCGCCTCACGGATTTGCATGCCGCTCTCCGTGATGACATCCCGGACGACGACCATCTGGGGACGGATGTAGGGATAGGTCTCCATGTATCCCGGACCGTAGTTGCGGTTGAAATCCGCAAAGACACAAGGTCCGTTGTATTTCCGCCCCGCCCCGTCCAGAATCTTCAATCCATTCACCTGAATCTGGAAGGGCATGAAACACGGGTAGCCGAAATCGTGCTTCCCCGTGTAGGTCCCCGCGATGACGCAAGGCGTCGCCTTCTTGTCCCGCGGAGCCAGCACGCAGTTCCGGACGATGATGTTTCCACGCCAGAAGGAGCCATAGTCCACGCGCAGGCTGATGAGGTTGTTGCTGTGGACGACCGTGTTCTCCATCAGGAAGAGCCCGTATCCGATGAGGCTGACACCCTGGTGCCCCAGTTCCGAATTCCGGATTGTGGCGTTGCAGACCCCCTGGTGCGCGTCAAAGCGGGAGACGCGGCAGCGGTCGTAGAGGAGGTTCTTGCAGAAATTCGTGCCCAGGACGCCCCAGTAGCGGTTGTCGTGGATGTCATTGGACTGGCGCACATCCAGGAAGGAGACGTTGATGGCGTGGTCGGCATTCAAGTCGTAGGAGCCCATGCTGACCGGCACCCCGGCCGCGCCGATGGTCTTGTATGTCCGATGCCCCGTGACCACCAGCTCCCTCAGGACGATGTTCGCGCAATAGCCGACGCTGAAGAAGCCGGTATAGGGCGCACCGTGGTCCGACTCGCGCTGGACGAAATGGGCGATGCCCACAAGAGTCACGTTGGAGCGGCAGACCCGGATGCCCCGGTTGTGGTAGTCGTATCTGGACTCCGCCTGGTTCGCCAGGGTGATGAATTCACCACCCTTCAGGGTGATGGGGCGGTCTTCGATGGGATACGCCCGGGCGGAGGTCATCTGCGGGAACTCCCAGACAAAGGGAGTCGACCTGTCCAGCGCGCCATTCCTGTCCACCAGCACCAGATCCGAGGCGGGGGTGCCGTTGTTCTGGTTGGCACCCCAGCGGATGAAATGTCGCACCTTGTCGTTTTTTACAGCGAGCATAACCGCCGTCTCGAAGGTGCGCCCTACCTGCCGCGTATTCGGCCCCAGCGGCCACGCGAGGGTCACATCGTATGGGGGACGGTCACGCTCCACCAGGAAGACCTCGCGACCGCGGTTCTCGAACTTAAGCACGGTGTCGTCGATGATGAACCGCGCCCCCGAAAAATCCGTGTCCGTCTTGACGACGGCGGTCTCCCGGCTGTCTCCGATATAGTAGACGGCTCCGCTCCTGGCCTTCACGGGAAGCCCCTTCGCGTTGGCGTGTGCATGGGCCTTGACGATGGCGGGGAAGTCGTCGGCACGTCCATCGCCCCTCGCGCCAAATTCCTCGTATGTGACAAACCTCTTCCCTGCCATCAGGATGACGGGGGACAAAAGGCACAGGAGCAGAGCGCAAAGCAGGGGGCGTCGGTTCATCGAGCAGACTGGAAAGGAGAGGACATGGCGGAGGAGGAAGGAACCCAAAAGCACAAGTAATATACCCTGAAAAGCGCAAGCAGGGAATAGGGAGAAGAAAGTAGAGAAAAGTGCGTGGTCACTTTGCAGTGGGCTTCCGTTGAGCACGGCAAAAATTGCCGTGCGGTTAGAGGGTAGAGCGGGATTTACACACAGGCGACGCGCGGCGGAATCGCCGTGCGGGCGCGCCCAAGCGCGCCAACCACGCACTACTTTCTTCTCCCTCCTCTCTACTCTCTACTTGCCCCATTCGTGTCCATTCGTGGTTCTATTATTCCCCTGTTTCGTGTATTACGTGGTTTCCCTACTCCCACCTCAGGCGACGCGCGGCGGAATCGCCGTGCGGGCGCTCAACGGAAGCCCACTGCAAAGTGACCACGCACTACCTTCTTCTCCCTACCCTCTCATCCCTACTTATGCTATTCTAGGATATCCGCGTCCATTCCTTTGCACTTGAAGCGGTACCGGCATCCGCCCAGATTCTCAGTCCTGCCATACCTGGACTTCAAGTTCGGGCAGCGGGGTATCTCCAGCACGGCCTCCGCGTCGCCGGGTCCGTTGCCAGTCACCGCCACGACAACGCGGTCGTCAACCCGCCAGGCCTTTGAACTGACCTTTTCCGGAACGGCCGTCGAGACCTTGACTTGCGGCGCTTCGGATTCGCTCAGCAGGAACTCCTGCAGTTCGTCCAGCAAGCCCAGGACAGGCGCGACGCTCCGCCAGTTTTTCTCACCACTGCCGGGAAGAAACTTCTCCCCGTCGCGGAAGATGGAGTGGTAGTTGTAGAAGAGGAAGCCCTTGGCGCCATTGATGGCGCCGCAGAGCGCCATCGCGCGAATCTGCTCCTCAGTCGGAAAGGGATACCTGGAGAAGGCATCCACCTGTTCGGGTTGCAGATTCTTGAAACACCCCCAACTGAAAGCCTGCGGGACAAACCAGAGCGGCATCTCCAGCTTTCGCGCCTCCGCCATCACCTCGCCAATCTGCCGCATGTCGGGGAATTTTCGTTCATTGACGGGGTAGACGTCAACTGCCAGGATGTCACCCGTGCTGGCGAACAACGGAAAATCATCGGGCACGAAGGTCAGCGTCACTGTAAGATGGTTCGCATCCAGTTTCGCCGCCATTTCCCTGATGCCGCGGACGTATGGCAGTTCGGAAACAGGGTTCTCGTCCGACAGATACCAACCAAGGAGGGCCGGATGCCGTCCAAGGCGCGACATGAAGGCGCCCGCGATCTCCGGAATACCTTGGACGCCGTCGTATTCCGTGCGTGCAAAACCCGTCTGCGACGGATTCTGGCCATTCAGCCCGAAGAGCACCTTCAGTCCGTGATTCTGAAATGCATCCATGGCGGCCTCGACCTGGTCGAAAGAGGAGACGTATTCCCCGTCCGGCCCCATGAACATGCTTGTGTAGGGCATGTAGAAATTGGCGCCCGCCTCCTTCAGGCGAACCATGTCTGCCTCGTCCAGGTTGTCGCCGAAGAAACCGATAGGCAGGAACTTCCGGCCGTCCACCCGGACAAAGCCAGCCTTGTCGACCCGTGTTGCGCCAGCACAGGGCGCGGAGTCCCTCCTGGAGAAAAACCGGAAGGTCTTGCTTGTGACGATGGCTTTCTCCCGGGTGTTGAGGAGTTTTGCATGGACGACAACGGGGCCCTCTGGGAAAGTGCCGAAGTCGCCGGAATAGAAGCCGTTGACATTCGGCAGGAGTTTTGTCTTGCCGCCAGCCTCCACCAGCATCGCCAGATCCTCCGCCGCCATCGACTCCCTCCCGCGCATGGCGGCGCGAAGAGTCAGGACAGTGTTCTGTTCATCGAAGACCAGGTTTTCCGGTTCGCAGTCGTAGATTTCCGCCGCCAGCCGCAACTGGGGTTCCAACACCACGTTGTCGTAGTAGATTTTGCCCATGTATCCATGTTCCAGGAATAGAAGGATGCGTGCCCGGTCGCATTTCATCGGCGGAGTTGTCTTCAGGACGACCTCCTTCCAGGGCTGGTTCAGTATGAATGCGCCGTTGGCATCGCTCATAACCCCGGCGACCCACTCACCTTTGTTGTAGTACTCGATGCTGGCAATCCAGCGAATCTCGGTGTTTCCCGTATAGATGCTCATCTCCTCCGTCCGGAACATGAAGCGGAAGGAATACCAGGTGCCGTATTCCATTGGCACGTCCTGCTCGAGAATCGGATAGTCGTCAGCATCGGTTCTATGATACATGAGGGCACCAGTCCCGTTGAGGCCCATGCGGGGAGCAAGTTCGAAGCCGGGTGCCATCTTCCAGTTGCCAGTTCCGTCCTCAAATGTATCATAGACGAGGGGCGTATTTGCGACTTTGCTGTAGTCTTCGTATTCCGAGAGGTCGGGGAGAGGCCTCTCCACCACCTCGTCCTCGGCGAAGATGGTCTTGAAGTTGTCGGCCAGGCGGCGGCACCGTTCCGGGACGGTGGCACCGGGGATTACCGACTCGTAGGTATAGTAGCCCTGGTAGTCTATTTCCCGCAGGGCGGCGGAGAGTTCTCCGAAATCCACGACCCCATCGCCGGGAAGCCAGTGCATCTCGTCAATGCCGTTGTTGTCGCTTATATGCAGCCCGACAATCTTGTCCCCCAGAATACGCGCCGCATGGGCCGGCCCCTTGGGATTGCCGATGGCGACGTGGTTGGTGTCCAGAACCGCCTTGAAGACATCCCCGGGGACGGAGGATAGGATCTCCTGCATCTCTGCAGCCGTATTCCCCAGGCAGTCGTAGGGAAGGAGTTCGATCGCCATGACAAGCGAACGCTGACGCAGGGGGTCGACAAACTCCTGCAGGGAGCGTTTGAGGTTTTGGAGACGTCCAGCGCGGGTTTCCGCCGGAATCGCCCCGTCGCTCCCATGGAGAACGAGATAGTCGCAGCCATATTCGACGGCCAGGTCCAGATAGGGGAGCAGGAGGGCAACCGCCTTCTCGCGGGCCGCCTCCTCCGTCCGCGACAGATCGAAATCAAGCCCAAAGGGCAGATGGATGGAGACAATCCGTTTTCCCGTCTCCTTCAGCATCTTGAAAAAAGCATCCCGGACTTCGGGTGGCTGCTCATCAAGAAAGCGCCTCTCAAAGAACTCAAACGATGCAATCTCACTTTCCCCTATTGCCTGGATGTCCTCCATCGTCAACTGGCGTCCATAGCCGAAGACACCCGACGCACTTGTGCCCAGGCGTTTCGCCGCAGCCTCGCCTCCAAGCAATCCCTGCTCCAAGAACAGCAATCCGAAAAACGCGGCCAGCAAGACGGGCCGCCAGACAATCCTTTTCACGCTCATCAACCTACCTGCCATGCTTATTGCCATTCCTAGTTATACGACTGACCCTCCAGCAGGGGGAAGATGATGTCGTCGACCCAATCCGTCTTGAATGGAAAACGAAGCGTCTCCGAATGACCATCGAAGAACGAGCCGTTGACGCACTTGCCCGAATGATGGCGTGGGGAGAAGTACTCGGTCGGATAGTTCGTCCAGTAGAAGTTGCTATGAAAGCCGTAGGTATTTCCGATGCAGTCAGCAAAACTGAGTTTGGTCGAAGGCGACTTGATCTGCGTCACCCGTACGAATGGGGCCGGTCCCCAGCGCAAATCCGGATGGGCATGCCAGTTGGCCGCGTAACTCAAGCCGACCTCGCCACCCTTGACAGGATCCTTCGTCCATGTCGGGCACGCCAGAACACTGTTCAGCAATTCGGCAGATCCATGCCAGATGTCATCCTTGACCCCCAGGATGGAGGCGACGTATGTGCCAAAGTAATGTCCGTCCTGGGCAATGACGGAGGGGACGAGATAGTCGTCGTACTCCGTCGAGTAAATGGCGTCGGCCAGGCCAATCTGCTTGAGATTCGAAAGGCACTTGGTGCTTCTGGCCCTGTCCCGAGCCTTGCTCAATGCCGGCAGCAGCATGGCCGCCAGGATTGCAATGATTGCAATCACAACCAAAAGCTCGATCAAGGTGAACGATTCCTGTTTCTTCATGACTCTTCCTCTTTTATTTTGCTTCAGAAACTCTGCCTTGTGGCAAAAACAGAACAGATGCGAAAAACAAAATGAAGCCATCTCCACGGCCTGACGCCCGCAGGATTGCCGAAAAGCCATGCGTACGGACAAGCTCAGAGCGTATCTCCCACGACGCCTGTCGGCTGGAACAGTTTTTGGACGACATCCATGGCGTTGGTCTGCTCGTTGGAGATGTATTCGAACGCCGCCTGTAGCTGGGCCTTGTGGTCGAAGACGATGTGGCTCACATTTGGCACCTCCTTCGCGTTGAAGTCGTCCAGAGCCAAAAGCCCGATGTGCCTGTCAAGACGACCATGCCGCTTAAGCAACTCCCCTGCCTGAAAAAGCAGGGCCGGGGGCTGGCTGCAAATGCAGGTGTCCTCCGGCAAGGCGAGCAACTCCTCCATGAAGGGTGGTTCGACAGACGTCTCCCCATTGAGAAACGACTCGACTTCAGATTGGTCCCAGCTCCGCCCCGAGTCCATGTCGGGCAGCAATTCAATCCCCAGGGCACCGGACATTTCCCGAAGGCCCTGCTGATTCATGCGGCGGTCGGGGCTGTCACCCTCCGCCCAGTAGACCACACGCTTGTAGCCGTTCTTGGCCGCCTCGGCTACTGCAAGACGCCCTCCAGACACATAGTCCACCCCAAAATAGGCGTCCTGGCTCATGTCGTCCTTGAATGGCACCAAATGCGCTATCTTCATGCCTTCCAGACGCATGGAGGAAAACAAGGTATCGTTCGTCGGCTCAAGCGGAGTCGCCAGGAGAACCACACCCGCAAAATGCTCGCGACGAGCCTGTAGGACGAATTTCCGCTCCATCATGGGATTCTGCAAATGCTGGTCAGCATTGTACCCCGCAATGAACCAGCCCGCATTAAGCCAGTCGTTCTTGATCTCCTCCAGCTCGTCACGGAAACAGCCACTCAGGTACGTCAAACCCAGAATCTTGTTCCGGCGGAAATTGGGCTTCAGGGAGTTGTTGGCCCAGAATGTCCCCTTTCCACGGCAGGAGAAAATGAGCCCCGATTCATCCAAAGACTTGAAGGCCTGCTGCACTACCGCAACTGAACAGGAATAGGACTCAGCCAACTGGCGAAAGGATGGCAGACGCCCCTCCAGCCCCCAGCGGCCTCTCCGTAAATCATCGCGGATCTTCGTGTATAAAACCGTCTTTGCCATTTGTATTATGAGTGTATTGAATGTATGTGAAGTTTAATGTATGACGGGATTTAATCTTTGTCAACCGAAAGAAGGGGAATAATCTAAGTTTTTTTTTCGAATTGCGCCCCCTCCCCCTGGAAACAAGTCCCCAAAAAATGGACTAGACAGGGAGGATGTTGAGGAGGGATGTGCCACTTCCCCTTATCGCAACGGACCTTTGACCGGTGGGTTTCCGGTGAGACATCGTACGGATGTGTATTGTTAATGTATGCTTTTTCACTTTGATACAATTTGTAATCCTGACATGCAGGAACATTGTACCCATTCGTGTCGCCGATGAAGCAGATGTCTCCGCATTTCCTTCGAGGCAGCATCCCTTTCTAATTCCGCAACGGCTCGTTTGCGCATCATGTGTAGGCGCCGTTCCTTGTTCATCCCCCATTCGGCACAGCCACCTGTTCCCAACAAATGACAATATTCCCAATTCCCCAACACTCGGAGTTCCACGAAGAGACCCGCGACTTTTCCGCGGGTGGCTGGATTGTCCTGCCGCAGGAGGCTGGATTCCCCCTGAAGGACCGTGTAATGGAGATTGCACGGTCGCTGACGCTGTTCCTGCACCGTCCCCGCGTCGGAATGGGTCTTCCCTCGGACGGACGGGTGATGGTGAGAATGCAACGCACGAGCGGCCTCCATGATGAGGGATACCATCTCACTCTAGAGGCAGAAGGCCCCATCCTCCTGGAGGCTTCCACTGACTCGGGTTTCTTCTATGGAATGCAAACCGCTGCTCAATGCCTCGCCACACCCAGCCAGACACCCTTGGGAACCATCCGGGACGAGCCGTCACTGAAGGAGCGAGGCTATATGCTGGACGTCTCCCGCAACAAGGTTCCCACCATGGAGACCCTGAAGAAGCTGGTGGCCAGCCTGGGCGCCTTGCGCTACAATTCTCTGCAGCTCTACACTGAACATACCTTCGCCTTTGCCGGACACGAGCGCGTCTGGGCCGACTATTCCCCACTGACCGCCGAGGAGATTCTGGAATTGGACGAATTCTGCCGACTGCACTTCATCGAGCTAGTCCCAAACCTCAACAGCTTCGGGCACTTGGAGAGATGGCTCCGCCACCCCCGGTACAAGCATCTGGCGGAATGCGAGACACCATACACCGATCCCGGCACCGGCGTCGCCGCACAAACCGTCCTGCAACCCAACCAGGAGTCGCTTGACTTCATCGCCGGACTCTATGACGAATTCCTGCCGAATTTCACAGCGAGGAAGGTGAACATCGGCTGCGACGAAACCCAGGAGTTGGGAAAGGGGCGAAGCGCCGAAATCTGCAGGCGAAAGGGCACCACGCAGGTCTACTTGGATTACCTGGGAAGCCTGGCGAAACTGGCCGCGGAACGCGGTTTTTCGGTGGAGTTCTGGGGGGACATCATCATGACCAGTCCCGAACTGATCGCCAAGCTCCCCAGGTGCGCCACCGCGCTGGAGTGGGGATACGAGGAGAATCACCCCTTCCACGAGAACACTTTGAAATTCAAGGAATCCGGCATCCCCTTCCTAGTCTGCCCGGGAACCTCAGCCTGGAACACCCACCTCGGACGCACGACGAACATGATCGGCAACATCGCCAATGCCGTGACGAACGGGAAGGAGAACGGCGCACGAGGAATGCTGATGACTGACTGGGGAGACTGCGGACACCATCAATACTATCCTGTCAGCTGGCCCGGCATCGCCATGGGAGGAGGAGCAGCATGGAACGCCGATGCAAAAGAGACCGTAGGGACACTCCCACAGGCCATCGCCATGGCCTTCGCGCCGGGGAAGGAGGGCGAAAGGATGGCAGGATTCCTGCTAGAGGCAGGACGCATCTATGACGACTTCAGCTACCGCTGCTCGAACAGCACGGCCTACGGACGCCTCTTCCAGGCATATCGCCATGAAAAGATGATGTCCTCTCAAAATAGGATGATGGAACATCTCACATTGGGTGAGGTGCAGAAGGCCATCGCCCACGCACGGCGGCTCCTGCAGGAACTTGCGAGGGCGCCCTTCCAGGGATTCCCGCTGGAAAACGCGGAAATCGAAAACGCGCTCCGCATGGCAATCGCCGCCATGACGTTCCTGGAACGGGCCGTCGACAAAAATGGCCACTGGGATCAGGAAGGATGGACGGACGAGTTGAGGCACGTCATCGCCGAACACGAGAGGCTATGGCTCGCCCGCAACCGCGCCGGCGGTCTCCACGAGAGCTCAAACTACCTCCGAAACGCACTGGATTTCGACCCCGATGAATGGCGGACGACATCCCGCAGATGAAGGAAGCCCACCCCTTCCCCTTGAGTTCTCCCTACTTTGGACGCACGGCAGCCGCGCGTCCGTTGAGGAGGGGATGAACCACGAAAAACACGAAATACACGAAGGGGGGAATAATAGAACCACGAATGGGCACGAATGGACACGAATATCTTTTTTATAGGGAATAGGGAGAAGAAGGTAGAGGGTAGTGCGTGGTCACTTTGCAGTGGGCTTCCATTGAGCACGGCAGGTGCCGCGCGGTTAGAGGACAAAAAAACACACAGGCGACGCGCGGCGGAATCGCCGCGCGGGCGCGCCCAAGCGCGCCAACCACGC
>URJM01000037.1 GCA_900548225.1 uncultured bacterium | reverse complement strand
CTCCGGCGATGGCGATCTTGTCTTCCGCAGGGGTGCGTTCCTCCACTTCCCAGGAGGTGTTGCGCCAGATGGTTTTCCCCGTTGTGGCGTCGATGCCCCGCAGATGTCTTCCATAGCCGCCCGCCACGATGCCGTTGTGGCATATGATTCCCGAGGCGGCGGGGCTGACGATGCCCGGATCGGAGGGATTCAGCCAGAGCCCCTCGCCTGTCATGGCGTCCACGGCGTGGATGTTCGCGCGGGTGTCGATGGCGAAGATTCGTGTGCCGTCCGTGGCGACGTTGTTCCGAACTCCATATTCTGTGGGATAGAACCACAGGATTTGTCCATTGTCGGGGTCAAGGGAGTAGATTCCCCCCTTTTCGGCATTTTCATCGTCGGCCACGGCCACGACCAGCGAGTGGTTGACGAGTTGGAGATCCGCCATGGCGATGGCGGCGGGGAGTTGGGTCGTCCAAAGGATTTCCGGCGCGTCGGCCTCCGCTGCAACCGGGGATGTGTGCGAGAATCGCTTTCCGGATTTTGTGGTGGCGGCGAGGGTGATTTCCGCGTTGCCCTCTAGTTTCCAGCCGGCGGTCTCCTGCCATGCGGCGGGGCTGATTCTCTTCAGGGAAATCGTCGGCTGTCCCGGTGAAGTGGCGGTGACGGATACGATTTCATCTCCGCCGTCATAGGCGTCCACGAGGATTGTGTGCGCGGCGTCTGCGGTTTTCTGCGGGAGGACAAGAGCCAGGTGTTCCTCGGCGTTGTTGAAAAACAGTTCGCTGGTAGCCTTCCCCGTGGCGCGTTCGATATGCACGGTGCGGAAGCACTGTGTGAAGCAACCCGCGCCGCCTTTGTTGGGGGTCGCGACAGAGAATGCCTTGCGCCCCGATGGATATTTTTTTACGATGTTCATGTGCTTGTGCCCGTAGATGGCGCAGACGAAATTCTCCTGGTCGAAGTCCACGGGCTCCGAATGGGTGTCCATCCTCTGTCCGACCAAATCGGGCAGGTCATGGCAGAAGAGGATTTTCTTCTTGTCGGGGTATCGCTCACACAAGGCGCGCAGCCAGTCGCCGCAATCTCTCATGTCATAGGAGATGGGGGCGCCCCAACTGTTGTAGATGGGGACTGTGACGAACAGGAATCCGCCCAGTTCGAAGGATTCCCACCAAGGGCCGAATATTGCGACGAATGGGTCTTTGTCCCCATAGAAGCCGCGGCCCCGGAAGTCGATGTCGTGGTTGCCGCAGGCGTAGACGACGGGAATCCCCATGGTGGAGAAGTTGACGAAATCGCGCTGCGTCTCCATTCCGAGCGACGAACCGGCGCTGATGTCGCCCGCGTTGAGGAACAAGTCGATCTCGGGGTGGTTGGCGATATAGCGTCGCACCTGGCGCATGAATCCCAAATCCTGGGTGCCCATCGTCTCCTGGGTCTCCGTGTCCCCAACGACCACGATGTCCAGGGTGTCTCCCTGGACCGGGCGGGATTTCTCCATGAGAAAATCATAGGTCTTGCGCCCGGGTGTTATCCTATGCCAGAACTTCGTGACGTCGGCGGTGTATAGGTCATTGCGCTGCACATAGATTGTGGTCGCCCTTTCGTGGAGGGTCAATGTGTATTTTCCCTCAGCGTCGGTTTCGGCGAATCCGAACCCGTCGCTGACCAGCATGCCAGGAATGCCGGGGTCTTCCGGGCCGGGCCAGCCGTCCCGGTTCTGGTCGAAGCGGACGGTGCCCTGGATGGTTGCGGCGTTGGACAGAAGGCTGGCAAAGAAGCTCACGGCGGCAAGAAGTATGGAGAGGGATTTCATTGGAGGCGGAGTTCGTCAACGGGTTCGAATGAGAAAAGCCGGGCGGGCTCTCCGGGGATACGTTCCCTTGTCAGCGTGAGGCGGATGGCCTGGGCCTGCCTGGGGGGAAAATGGATAAGGTTCAGGCGTCGGAAATTGTCGTCGACTTGGAAGCACATTTGCCATTCGCCGCCGGTTTGGGTTTCCACGATGAACGCCTTGGCCAGGGTGGAAGGGAGCTGCCGGCTCTCGTCGCACCCCTCATGGAAGCGCATCTTCTTGCTGTCTTCGAAATTGCTGTCCCAGACCAGCCGGATGGCGGCGACGGTCGTGGGGGTCTTGAAGGTGTATTGGCAGGACTCCCCCTGGTGGAGCAGGATGGAGTGATGGTTGGTTGTCGACTTCGTCTCCCGGTCAAATCCGTCCGCCAGGCGTGGATCGGAGGGTGTGCCGTTGCGGGCCGCCGTTCCGTGCTCCAACTTGACGCCGGGGATGAACTGGTCTTGTCGGACCAGCCGCTGCTGCAGCTCCCGAATATGCCTCCGCCCGATTTCCCGGGGCGTGCAGCCGTAGTGGACTGCAAGGGCGGCGGCGGTGCCGGCGGCCTGGCCAAACATGGCGCATGTCCCCATGACTCGCACGGAACTCAAGGCCAGGTGGGAGACGGAGATATTTCGCCCCGCGAAGAGGAGATTGGAGATGTTCCGGGAATAGAGGCAACGATACGGGACATGGTAGCCGGGCCTGAGGGGTTGCACCCGGTTTGGCTCGCCCTTGTGGTAGATGGCTTCGGGGTAGTGGTCGTCCACCAGCCAGGCGCCATAGGCGATGGCGTCGGGGAAGAGTCTGCCGTTCACAGTGTCGTCCTGGGTAAGGACATAGTCGCCGACATAGCGACGACTTTCCCGTTTGCCCGGGAGGGAGCCCAGCCAGTCCAACGCCCAGCCGTTTCCCCGTCCGTCGGGATGGTTCTTGATGTATTCCCAGTAGCCCAACGCGATTTTCGTGAGTTCCCTCCCGATTTCCCGCGCGTCCTTGATGGTGTCGAAGACCCCGCCGAATTCCAGCCACCAGAAATTGTCGCCGGGCTGAGCCAGTTCCTGCCGGGGGACTGTCTCGTCGGTGTAGTGGTATGCCCAGGAGGGTGCTTTGAAGGGGCGGTCGTCGTCCGTCCTCCGGAGTTGCATGAGGATGGAATTGCCCATGGTCTTGCCGTCGGCCTGTTCCAGCCCCCAGGGTTCGTTGTAGGTTTTCCTGGCTTCACGCCCGTGGACATATTCCGCACCGCTCCTCTCCGCCAGGATGGAGTCCCCCGAGCAGTCCACGAAGACCTTCCCGCGGAACTCATAGAGGATGTAGTCCGTGAGGCCCCAGGCTATGACAGAGGAGATGCGGCCTCCGTCAACGGTGGAGTCGATAACGGAGGTGTTGAAATAGCATTCCAGATTGGGTTCACTCTCCAGGAAATCCCTCATGACATGGTCCCAGAGGGTGTATTTCAGGGTGGGGTTGTAGTAGTAGTTTGCCAGTTTCAATTCCTCCAGCAGTCCGGCCTCCCGGAAATCGGAGTCTTGCGCCCCGCAGATCCACATTCGGATTTCGCTGGAGGAATTACCCCCGGGCATGGGGCGATCCTGGATGAGGAGCGTCTTGGCGCCATTGCGCGCCGCGGCGACGGCGGCGCAAATGCCCGCCAGTCCGGCGCCAATGACAACGACATCCGCCTGGCGGGTGTGGGGGAGAGACATGGCCTTTTCGTGCATGATCCGGAGAGGGGCTTCTCGCCTACAGGTCGGAATTCCATTTCCCGCCGAACCAGTATGGGCGGCTGTGGCGCTTCAGCCAGTCGTCCTGTGGCCAGGGCATCTGATAGCGGGAAATTCCTGCGTGCCCGTCGATGGCGACGAAATTCAGGCAGAGGTCATGGCGGAAGTGAAGTCGGTACCACCCGACGGTGGATGGCACGCTGCCCGTGACGGGCTGGAAGGCGTGGTTGTAGGCGAAGCCGATGTCATCGGCCATCATGCCGTCCCCGAGGGGGACGGTGTCCGCCATCATGATCAGTTCGGGGCTGCATTTCATGTTCAGAATCGTCTCGCGCTTGGAAATCGGGGCGTAGTCGGGATGGTTGCTGAAGAATCCCCAGGTGAAGATGTTCAGGCCATAGGAGACTTTTTTCTGGTTGTTGTAGCGCTCCGTGAGGCTGGCAATCCGGCTGGGGATGAGTTCCAGCCCCGTGGTGGGTGGCGCGGAGGGGCAGACGAGGATGTTCGTGCCTGGAATGCACTGAAGGTCGATCAGACGATCCGGCCAGGCGCGTCCGCCATTCGCTGCCCAGCCGATGTCAAGAACCTGGAACATATAGTCGTCGTAGTCGTTGCAGTAGAATTCAATGCCAAGGCCAATCTGCTTCAAGTTGTTGATGCAGGAAATCGAGCGAGCCTTGGCGCGTGCCTTGGACAACGCGGGCAGTAGCATGGACGCCAAAATGGCGATGATGGCGATGACGACTAGCAACTCAATTAAGGTGAAGGACTTTCGCATTGGATTCTCCTGCTTTTGTGGGAACGGGGAAAACAAGAAAAAACATTCTTGGCGTTAGTATAGGCTTTTTTTGGGGGGAAATCAAGCGATTAATGTAAAAAAATACATTTTTTTATTATTGATGCATAGAAAGTATCTTTAATAAATTACACTTTTTTCCTGTGTGGGTATGACTGTCGAGGGGAAGCGCCGATTGCATCTCTCTGCGTGCAATTTTTTTTTGCGTAGGTAAATTGTAATTAATTGCAGTTAAGGCGAGGCAGGAAATGAAGATTGACGATTTTTTCCTCTATGTTGAGAACCACCTTGGGTGCCTAGCGAGTCTTGAGCCGCTCCACGACCTGTTCCGGACTTCGCCACGTCTGGCGTTCCCGAACTTCATGACCCTGCACAACCACGAATATTGCCGTTTCATCAAGAGCGGCGACAAGAACTATTCCTGTGCCATCAATAAGCACCGGACGATGCGTCTGGCGCGACATGGGCGCCCCTTTCACGGGTGTTGTCCCTACGGCGTATGGGAGTTTGTCCAGCCAATTCTTTTCCAGGGAGAGTTGGCCGCGGTGTTGTATCTTGGGACATTTTCATTACCGGACCATCCGGTCTGGCGGGAAAAGTCGAGGCAATACACCGGGAATCCTCTGATGCCGTATTCGGCGGATAAGCTGCCGGAGTTGAAGGAGGCGGCGCGTTTTTTCTCGGAGTTCCTGCAATACGAGTTGCAGATGGCGCAGGACGAGGCGGTGGCGGACGCGACGCGCCACGTGAAGGAGAAGTATTGCGATATTGTGCGGAATCTGATCGCCCTGCGGTATACGGACGATTTGCATTTGAAGGACGCCGCCGAGGCATGCCAGGTGACCCCGAATTACTTGTGCAATCTCCTGAAGGCCACCACGGGGCGCAATTTCAAGGAACTCTTGACGGAACAACGGCTGGTGGAGGCGGAGGCCTGCCTAAAATACCGGAGTTTCTCCATGGCGGAAATCGCTCGGAAATGCGGATTCCGGGACGGAAACTATTTCAGCGTCGTATTTCGGAAATACCGCGGGATGTCCCCCAGTGAATATCGCATCCATTGGGAGCGGGTGAAGACGGGACTCCACAATGGCAAGAGAAAGCCCGGGCAGGGGGCGTCGGAATAGTTCCATGGCATTTTGTCGCCTTCTCTTCTGCGGGGATTGCGCCAGCCCCGGCCGGGAGACCGTCCGTCATTCTACGAAAATGCCCCGTTTTCCGGGAGAGTTGCCTTCCGGGAAACGGGGCGGGGTGTTTTGCGCGGTCGCGACTTATGATTTCGTCATTCAGCCTATGCGCGTGCGGCCTTTGCCTTTTCGACCAGCTGCGCGAATGCAGTTGGGTTCGTGACGGCGAGGTCGGCGAGCATCTTGCGGTTGATTTCGATGTTGGCCTTGTTGAGGCCGTCGATCAGCCAGCTGTATTTGAAATCGAGGGCGCGGCAGGCTGCGTTGATGCGCTGTGTCCACAGCTGACGATAGGCGATTTTCTTGTCCTTTCGTCCAACGTAGGCATAGGCCATCGCTCTGTCCGTGGCGGTGTACGCCATGCGGATGAGTTTGCTTCTGCTGCCACTGAAGCCCTTTGCCATTTCGAGCACGCGCTTGCGGCGGGCTCTGGATGCGGGTGCGTTCGTTGCTCTCATTGTTCAGTACTCCAAGCTAAAAGATGGTTGACATCGATTAAAGACCGTAGGGGAAGCACGCCTTCATCCTCGAGAGCTCGGTGCTCTTGATTTCCTCGGGCTGGCCAAGGCGGCGTTTGCGAGTGGCGGACTTCTTCGTGAGAATGTGTCTGCCACCGGCACGGTTGTGCATGTACTTTCCCGTAGCGGTTTGCTTGAAGCGCTTCGCGGCGGCTTTTCTCGTTTTCATCTTCGGCATTGTGGTTTCTCCTTGGTTGGAACGGCCTTCGCCGGCTGGCGCGCCCGGGCTGGGGTAGAGAAAACGAACCCTTCGCCCTGGCCGGCACGACAGTCAACTAATCGGCGACGGCACACTCTGCGCCATCCCGATGGGGATGGCAAGTTCAATTCTGCGGCGGCGCCCCCTATTCCCGGGGAATGCCGTCGTTTGCGGTCGGCTCAGGCGCCTGGTCCTTGGCGGCCTCCTTTTTGGCGGCGGCGCGTGCCTCGGGTCTGACGGAGAGCGTGGTGGAAAAGGTCTTCCTGTCCTGGCGGACGGGGGAGTCCTGCTTTGCGACATCGTCGAGTTCCTTGATGAAGCGCGTCATGATCTGCATTCCGAGATCCTGGTGGCTCATCTCGCGCCCCCTGAACTGGAGGAGGACTCTCACCTTGTCGCCGTGGAGGAGGAATTCGCGGGCGTGCTTCAGCTTGGTATTCAGGTCGTTGTCGTCGATGGCGGGTCTCAGCTTGACCTCCTTCAGCTTCGGCTGGACCTGGTTCTTGCGTGCCTCCCGCGCCCTCTTGGACTCCTCGAACTGGTATTTTCCGAAGTCCATGATGCGTGTGACAGGCGGCTCGGTCTTGCTGGGCACAAGCACCAGGTCAAGTCCAGCCTGCTGCGCCCGCGCCAATGCAGTCTCGAAGGTGACGATGCCTACTTGCTCGTTGTTCTGGTCAATCAGGCGCACGTCCCGACCACGCAGAAACCGGTCTCCAGGTCTAAGTTGCTTCACGCGATTTGAACTCCGTTTTTGGGGTTTCTTCCTGAGGCGAAATTGCCTCCTACGGGAACCGCGCCGCACATTGGGGAGGGCGCGGAACCCACTGGCAGGACTCGGCGGCTACGCCTTGTCCTCGATCTCCTTCCTGATGTTTGCGATGAACTCCTCGATGGGGACGACGTCTCCCTTGACGTAGTACTTGCCGCCGCCCTTGCTGCGGTCGCGCACGGAGATGGCGACCGTGCCGTCGGTCTGCTCCTTTTCTCCGACGACGAGGAGGTACGGGACCCTGAGGATTCCGGCGGCCTTGACCTTTGCCCCGATTGGGCTTGGGGAGAGGTCGCTGGTGGTCCTGATGTTGAGTCCGCGGAGTTTCATTTCGATCTCCTTCGCGTAGTCGAAGAACTTCTCGGAGATCGGGAGGACCCGGACCTGTTCAGGCGCGAGCCATGTCGGGAATGCCCCCGCGTAGTGTTCGACGAGGATTCCGAAGAATCTTTCGAGGGAGCCGAGGAGTGCGCGGTGGACCATGAATGGCTGGTGTCTCTGCCCGTCGGCCCCGATGTATTCGAGGTTGAATCTTTCAGGCAGGTTGAAGTCGAACTGGATGGTGGAGGTCTGCCACTCGCGTCCGATGGCGTCCTTGATCTTGAGGTCGATCTTCGGGCCGTAGAATGCTCCGCCGCCCTCGTCGACCTGGTAGGTCATGCCCTCGGCCTTGATGGCCTCCAGCAATGCCTCGGTGGCCTTCGCCCACTTCTCGGGGGCGCCGACGGCCTTCGCGGGGCGGGTTGAGAGGTATGCCTTCACTTCCTTGAAGCCAAAGCACTTCCAAATGTACATCGAGAAGCGGATGACTTCGCGGATTTCATCCATGATCTGCTCGGGAGTGCAGATGATGTGGGCGTCATCCTGGGTGAAGCCCCTGACCCGCATGAGTCCGTGGAGGACGCCGGCCTTCTCGTAGCGGTAGACCGTGCCGAACTCGGCCCAGCGGCAGGGCAGCTCCCTGTAGGAACGGGGCTTGGTCTTGTAGATCATGATGTGGAACGGGCAGTTCATCGGCTTGACATAGTACGGGTCGCCGTCGATGTCCATGCTCGAATACATGTTCTCCTTGTAGAACCCGAGGTGCCCTGAGGTCTCCCAGAGGTTGGCGCGGCCGACATGGGGTGTGTAGACGAGCTCGTAGCCGTTCTTGTAGTGTGCGTCGCGCCAGAAGGTCTCGATGACATTGCGGATTCTGGAACCCATCGGATGCCAGGAGATGAGCCCGGGGCCAATCTCATCGTGGGTGCTGAAAAGCTCCATCTCCACGCCGATCTTGCGGTGGTCGCGCTTCTTGGCCTCCTCGACCTGCTGCAGATACTGGTCAAGCTCCTGCTTGGTCGGGAACGCAGTGCCGTAGATGCGCTGGAGCATCTTGTTCTTCTCGTCCCCACGGAAGTAGGAACCCGCAATGCCGGTCAGCTTGACTGCGCCGATCTGGGAGGAGTTCTCGACGTGGGGGCCGCGGCAGAGGTCGACGAAGTCGCCGCAGGTGTACAGCGAGACGGTCTCGCCCTCGGGGATGTCCTCCAGGCGCGAAAGCTTGTAGGTCTGCCCCTTGGACTCGAAGATGGCCTTCGCCTCCTCGCGGGAGACCTCTGAACGCACGAAGGGAACCTTCTGGCCGATCATCTTGCGCATTCTAGTCTCGATCTCCTTCAGGTCACCAGGCTCGAGCCGGTGCTCCATGTCGAAGTCGTAGTAGAAGCCATCCGCAGTCGCCGGACCGATGTCGAATTTGACGTCAGGCCAGAGTTTTGCCACGACGGCCGCCATGATGTGGGCCGCGGAGTGGCGGATGGTGCTAAGTTCCAGATTGCTGTCAGACATTGTCGTTGTTGCTGTGCGTATGTTTTCGGGGAAGTGTCGTCTTGTGTCGTATGATGTCTATTCGAGCACGCCCTTGGTGGAAGGCGTTTCTCCCTGGATGCGCGGGTCTGTCGCGCATGCGGCTCCGAGTGCCCTTCCGAAGGCCTTGAAGATGGCCTCGAGGCAGTGGTGGTTCTCGTCTCCCGCAATCAGGTCGACATGGATTGTGAGGCCGCCCGCGTTTGCGAGCGCCTGGAAGAATTCGTGGAAGAGCTGGTGGCTGACCCCGCCCGCCGTCGCTTCGGGAAATGCGCATCTCCAGGAAAGGTGTGGACGCCCCGAAAGGTCGATCACCACCCTTGCGAGAGCCTCGTCAAGGGGAATGGTGGCCTCGCCGAAACGCCGGATGCCGGTCTTGTCCCCAAGGGCGGCCTTGATGGCCTGGCCGATGGCAAGCCCCGTGTCCTCCAGCGTGTGGTGCGCGTCAATCTCCAGGTCCCCCTTGGCGGCAAGCACGGCCGAGATGCGGCCGTGGCGGAATGCCGCGTCAAGCATGTGGTCGAAGAAGGGCACGCCTGTCCCAAAGGAGTTCCCCGAGGGGGCGCCGTCCAGGTCGATTCTGAAATCGACGGAGGTCTCCTTTGTCTTGCGATGGATTTCGGCGGAGCGTGGCATTCTTCTGCGTGATGGGCAGTTGATGCGGCAAGCGTCAACTGCTGAAAGAGTTAGCTCGTAAATCTAGACAATATAGCACAGAAAGCGGCGCCTAATGCTCGGCATGGGGCGCACTTCCGTTGGTAATCAGCCCGCGGGTCGTCCCCTCCAGAAATTCCTCGAAGAGCATGATTTCGGGAAGCTGCGGCAGCTCAGCGCGAATCCTCTCAAGCGCCGTGGGACGGCTGTAGCCGCTGAGGCACGCAATCTTCACAGCCTCCTTGACCGCGGAAATGGTCTCCGCGCTCCAGCCGGCACGCCTGAGACCGACGGCGTTGATGCCCTGGATCGTATTCTCCTGGACGATTCCGTAGGGGACGACGTCCTGCACAATCCTGGAGCCGCCGCCCAGCATCGCCAAGGTTCCGATGCGGCAGAACTGGTGGATGAGGGTCGACCCGGAGATGAACGCGTGGCGCCCGACTTCGACACGGCCCGCAAGAAGGCTCGCGTTCGCAATGATAACGTCGTCCGCAATCTGGCAGTTGTGGCCAAGATGCACGAAGGCCATCAGCATCACGTTGTTGCCGACGGTCGTGCGGCTCCCCTCCTCGACGCCGCGGTGGATCGTCACATACTCGCGGATGATGCAGTTCTCGCCAATGTCGGTGAAGGAGTTCTGCTCCTTGTAGTGGACGTCCTGGGGCTCGTCGCCGATGTTCGCGCCGCAGTGGATTCGAGTCCCCCTGCCGATGGTTGTGTTGCCGGAGAGGACTACATGGGGTCCGATGACGCATCCGTCGCCGATTCGGACGTTTCCGCCGATCACCGCAAACGGCCCGATGGTGACGTCGGTTCCGATTTGCGCGCCTTCTTCGATTGCGGCTCTTGGGTCGATGATTCCTGCCATGTGGGAGGACTCCATGCGGAGTGGTTGCTACGGGTGGATTGTATTTCTACTTGAGTATGACGCGCTTGCGGCTCTTCTTGCCGGCGCGGAGCATTATCTCGCCGCCGTCGCCGAAATCCCCCTGCGTGACGATCATCCGGGGATCCTGGAGGCGCGTGTCGCCGATGTAGCATCCGCCGCCCTGGACGAGGCGCCGCGCATCGCCGTTGGACGCGCAGAGGCCGGCCTTGACCATCAGGGTCAGAAGCCCGATTCCGTCTCCAAGCTCGTCCTTGGTGAGTTCAATCGCGGGAATCGCCTCGTTGGCGCTGGCCGCCGAGATCTCCTTTACCCGGGAGGTTGTCTCAATCAATCCGTCGGGGTCGGCAAAGCCGAACTGGGAGCAAGCCGCAAGATATGACTTGGCCGCCTGCTCGTGGCCGTGGGCAAGGGCGGTCGCCTCGTAGGCGAGAATCTCCTTCGCGCGGTTGATCTGGGGGGAGGGCAGGGAGCCCAGGCGGCGCACTTCGTCCATCGGAAGCGCGGTGAAATAGCCCAGGAGCTTCTGGACATCCCCGTCGTCGACATTGCGCCAGAACTGGTAGTACTCGAAGGGTGGTGTCCTCTCCGCGTCAAGCCACACGGCGCCGCCGGCGGTCTTGCCAAACTTGGTGCCGTCGGATTTGAGAAGGAGGGGGAAGGTGGCGCCGTAGACCTCCTTCTGCTGGAGACGGCGGGTCAGGTCGACGCCCGCGACGATGTTGCCCCACTGGTCCTGCCCGCCAAACTCAAAACGGCAGCCGTAGCGCTTGTTGAGAAGGTTGAAGTCGTAGGACTGCAGGAGGGGGTAGCTGAACTCCAGGAAGGAAAGGGAGGTCTGGAGACGCATCTTGACGGATTCGGCCGTCAGCATCTTGTTGACGCTGAAAAGGGAGCCGATGTCACGCAGGAAGTCCAGGAACTTGAGGTCGCGGAGCCAGTCGGCGTTGTTGACGACCTGGGCGCCGCCCTCCGAAAAGTCCAGGAAACGGGCAAGCTGGGCCTGGATGGAGCGGACGTTGGCGTCAATGGTCTCCACTGTCATGATCGGGCGGGCCTCCATCTTGCCCGAAGGGTCGCCGATCATCGCGGTGCCGCCACCCACAAGGGCCAGCGGGCGGTGGCCGCACTTCTGAAGCCAGCGCATCGCCATGATGGGAAGCAGGTGCCCAATGTGAAGGGAACTGCCAGTCGGGTCAAAGCCTACGTAGAAGGTCTGGACGCCCTCGCCAAGGAGCTTCCTCATGGCATCGGCGTCAGTGGACTGGTAGATGAATCCTCGGTCGGCTAGAATGTCCCATGCATTTTGCATAACTACTGGAAAAGGCAAAAAAGAAGAGTGGACTGGGCGGAGAGGCAGCCGCCTCTCCAAAAACCAAAAAGAGAGGCACGTGCGCCTGGCGCTCGTACCTCTCCTCAAGGGGTCAACAAAATACAGTGGCTATGAGGTTATCCACCGATGATTTCCTTGACGGTAAGGCGGGTCATCTCCTGGCGATGACCGTTCTTGCAACGGCTGCGCTTGCGGCGCTTCATCTTGAAGACAATCAGCTTCGGTCCGCGGAACTGGGACTTGATTTCGGCCTTGACTACCGCGCCGGCAATGGTCGGCTCGCCGAAAACGGTGGTGTTCTCGTCCTTGGAAATCAAGAGGACTTCGCTGAAATCAACAGCCTGACCAGCCTCGCCCTGAATGCGGTCAATCTCAAACTCCTGACCAGGCTCGACCTTGTACTGCTTGCCAGAGGCCTTGATGATGGCGTACATTGTGAAAACTCCGTAAGTTATTTACTGTTATGCAGATAATTAAAAATCGTCGGTGATGTCGAGTCGGTTAATATAACCCCCACTCCAATGTTTTCAAGACGATATGCCTCCTGGACACACACCCTATCCCGCCGTTTTCCATAATCCCGCCGCCGCATCCATCCCCCGAGGACTCCCCGGAGGCAGCCGTCGTCCGTCCGGGGTTGGCTGGCCGGACGGCGGCCGCGTCCTTCTGGCAGGGGCGGTCAGTCGACGCCTCCGGGGGGACTGTCGTCCGCCGGGACGGTGAAGACCTTTGGCGACGCCAGTTCAAGCAGCTTCACCGCGTATGCGTTTGCGACTCTGTGCAGTTCATGGAGGAATCTCTCCGCCTCTCCCGGAAAGCACTTGCTCACGCCCATCACTGGAATGGTGCGCCTGAAGCAGGCGGCCAGCTCCTCCGGCTGCGCCTCTACCATGGCGTCGTAGCCGGGCAGACGCCTTCTCCCGAACTTGAGGAGGCTGTCGTACTTGCGGTTGAGGAAGTCGCTGACCCGCACTATGTGGCGCGAATGGCAGGTCCTGGTGACGCCGCACTCCCACTTGCGGATGGTCGACCAGTTGATGCGCAGGGCGGACGCCAGCTGCTGGTAGCTTGCCCCCAGTTCCCTGCGGTGGTCCTCGAACCGCTTCCTGAACTCCTCGGAGAAGACGCCTGTGAACTGCTCGCCGTCCTCCGCTGTCTCCCGCACCAGAATCTTCGCCGGGAGCCCCTTGCTGACTTTGATTTCGTTTTCCATGGCCTACTCCCTGCGGTCGTCGTCATTGTCCGTCCCTGAACCGCCCCCGGCGGCCCTGCGTAGTCGCGTCGTCTGCTTGTCCAGCACGTCGTTCACATCCCTGACGAGCCCGGCCTCGAGCTCGGGATTGCCGCCGCACAGCCTGTAGATGCTCGACAGTTGTTCCATGCACAGCAACATCGGGGAGGCGCCGCCGTCTGGGTCGCCGTAGTGCGGGGCCGCGCTGCGGCTTGCCTCCAGCAGACCAGTGTCGAATTCGCCGTCGAGGAAGCGCAGCAGGCGGGACGCATGGGAATGCCTGCATCTGCCGATGGTGCCGTCCTCCCATTTCCTGGCGGTGGACATTGTCACGTGGAGCAGCCTGCCAAGCTCCTGGTAGCCCAGGCCGAGCATGAGGCGCCGCTGGCGCAGCCTCTCCCTCATTTCCTCTGTGATGGTGCCGTCATAATCCGACGGCTCCGCAAAGACGATTCTAGCCATTTGTCTATCTCCATTTATGGTTGTTGAATACGCCAGGACCCTGACTTCCTAACTGCCTTGGAATGAGCAGGCTTGGACAGGGCTCCGACACCACGGCCTGTCCGTGGTGCGAAGGAAATATAGACCCCTCCGGCGGATATTTCTCAAAACTGGATGATAATCATAAAAGTCATAATTTCCAGGGATTTACGATATTCTCCCAATTCTCCCGTAGCCCGGGCAGGCTCTTGAACCACGAATGGGCACGAATGGGCACGAAAGTAGGGAGTAGGGAGAAGAAAGGAGAAGGTAGTGCGTGGATGGCGCGCTTGGGCGCGCCCGCGCGGCGGTTCCGCCGCGCGTCCATTGAGAAGGAGAGAACCACGAATGGGCACGAATGGATCAAACCACGAAAGACACGAAAAACTCAGAACCACGAATGGACACGAAAAGAGAGCAGAGGATTATTGAACCACGAATGGGCACGAAAAGAGAGCAGAGGGTTATTGAACCACGAATGGGCACGAATATCTGTGGTCGGGGGGCTATTACCCTCGCTCGCATGTGGGTTGCCCTCAACTATGGAGGGGATGCAATGCGCCCGTCTCATCACAGTTCGCCCATCTGCCAAGTGGGGAATCGCGTGACGGTGTCGGGATATTAGTCGTGGATGGAGTGAGCGCCGCAAGGTGCGAGCGCAGCCCGCGGTAGGAGGCAAAAAAACTAAGACGGTAATTCTCCGTGGGGTGGAGTGAATGTGCAATCCATGGGCGCTCGAATGAAGCTACCGACTAATGCAACACTTCCCACTTTCTTATCACCTAGGAAAAAAGTACGGTGTGCGTCCATCATCCCGGGAAGCGGAATCGGTTTCAAAAGGTGATTGCGTGAGGAGTGAACTGCTAAATCGGCTGAGGCAGCGTCCGCTCGCGCAGATATTCGATTGGTTCGACTACCTTGAGGTGACAACCGTCAAGACTGAGGCAGGGGCAGTCGAAGGAACACGGAATCAGCGGCGCGGGCCAGGCTCTTTCTGTGGTACCGGGCGTTGCCGAATCGTGAAGCAATTAGCCGACCTTTAGGCTCCTACTCGATTATGCGCGGCAAGGTGGGCCCTGGCATTTCATCATTCGCGTGCCTTTCCTTGTGCTTCTACCAGTCCATGTGGGATGGATTATATTTTGTCGGTTATCGCCGCGAGAGGGTCGTGTGCCCTTTCGAACAAGAAGAAAAACAAGGGATTCCAAGATGATCACCACCAAGGAAGTTGACAACATGATCTGCGTGGCAAAGGGGTGCGACCACGGTCCTGCTCCTATTCCGCAGGAGGGCAAGTGGACTCAGGTTCGCCAGATCAACGAGATATCTGGCCTGACCCATGGCGTGGGCTGGTGTGCCCCGCAGCAGGGTGCCTGCAAACTGACATTGAACGTAAAGGACGGCGTGATAGTCGAGGCTCTGGTCGAGACCATCGGCTGCAGCGGCATGACCCACTCCGCCGCAATGGCCGCCGAAATCCTGCCCGGCAAGACGATTCTCGAGGCCCTGAACACCGACCTGGTCTGCGACGCCATCAACACCGCGATGCGTGAACTCTACCTGCAGATTGTCTACGGCCGCTCCCAGAGCGCCTTCTCCGAGAACGGCCTTTCCGTCGGCGCCGGGCTTGAGGATTTGGGCAAGGGTCTTCGCAGCCAGGTTGGCACGATGTATTCCACCCAGTTGAAGGGTGTGCGCTACCTTGAGATGGCCGAGGGCTATGTCAAGCGCGTTGCCCTTGACAAGGACGACCAGGTGATTGGCTACGAGTTTGTGAAGATCGGCCCGATGATGGAGGCCATCAAGCAGGGCATGGACGCGAACGAGGCAGTCGCCAAGTTCACCGGCACCTACGGCCGTTTCGCTCCCGAGGCGGGCGCCGTCAAGTACATCGACCCCCGTCACGAGTAACTTTAGGGAGGCACGCAGAAAATGGCTTTGTTTGAAAACTACGAGCGTCGGATTCCGCAGATTGACAAGGTCTGCGAGCAGTACGGCATCAAGAGTCTTGAGGAAGCTCGCCAGATGTGTCTTGACAAGGGTTTTGACCCCTACAAGATCACGGAAGGCATCCAGCCCATCTGCTTCGAGAATGCGAAGTGGGCATACGTCCTCGGGGCGGCGATTGCGATGAAGAAGGGATGCACCAAGGCCGCCGACGCCGCGAAGGCGATTGGCGAGGGACTTCAGGCGTTCTGCATTCCCGGTTCCGTCGCCGACGACCGCAAGGTCGGCATTGGCCACGGCAACCTGGCGTCCATGCTTCTGAGCGAGGACACGAAGTGCTTTGCCTTCCTGGCCGGCCATGAGTCCTTTGCGGCTGCGGAGGGTGCGATTGGCATTGCAACCAAGGCGAACCGCGTCCGCAAGGAGCCCCTGCGGGTCATCCTGAACGGTCTTGGCAAGGATGCCGCGTACATCATCAGCCGCATCAATGGCTTCACCAGCGTCGAGACCAAGTTCGACTACTTCACAGGCGAGCTGAAGGTTGTCAAGGAGACCAAGTTCTCCGACGGCCCGCGTGCAGCGGTCCGCTGCTACGGCGCCGACGATGTCCGCGAGGGCGTCGCAATCATGTGGAAGGAGGACGTGGACGTTTCCATCACCGGCAATTCCACGAACCCGACCCGTTTCCAGCATCCGGTTGCCGGCACCTACAAGAAGGAGCGCATCCTTGCCGGCCGCAACTACTTCTCGGTCGCCTCCGGCGGCGGCACCGGCCGCACCCTGCATCCGGACAACATGGCTGCCGGTCCTGCCTCCTACGGCTTCACCGACACCCTCGGCCGCATGCACTCCGACGCGCAGTTTGCCGGTTCCAGCTCGGTTCCAGCCCACGTCGAGATGATGGGATTCCTGGGCATCGGCAACAACCCCATGGTGGGCGCTACGGTCTCCGTCGCCGTCGCCGTGGAAGAGGCCATGAAATAAGTCCTGGATTCCACAGGCTTCAGGGCGAGTCCCCGAAGGTCGTTGAGACGGGCTCCGTTTTTCCGGCCTTGTGCGGGCTTGCCCCTTGAAGCCGTTCTGAAAGCCGCCCCGTTGCCCCTGGCAGGATGCCTGGACACATCGCATCCGGGGCGGCGTTTCCGTTTCCTGCCCATGGTTCCCGCAAACGACGCGCGGAATGCGCACGCCGGGAGGCTGGGGCGGTTGTCTTTTACGCGCGCGTCCGCGCATGGATTCCCGAGTTTCATTTTTTGACATGAGCAAGCCCGCCTGGCAGCCATATTTGCCCTACAACGCCGTCTGCTGCCGTTATGGCGAGATTGGGACGAAGGGGCGCAACCGCGGCAGTTTTGTTCGCAGGATGATCGAGGGGCTGGGTCGTGTCCTTGGCGCCAGCTTCCCGTCGGCCCGTTTTGATGTCGAGCGCGGCCGTGTCTATCTCTATTCGGGCGATGGCGCCCCCGAGCTCACCCGCGACCAGCTTGAGGCCCTGCGCCGGGAGATTCCCGCGCTCCCCGGCGTTTCGTCGGTTTCGCCGGGCTGGCGCTGCGCACGCACGATGGAGGCGCTGGAGGAGTATCTCCTCCGGACATTCCCCATTGTCTACGAGGCCTATTCCAGGGCCTTTCCCGAAGGTGAGCGCACCTACTCCATGCGCGTAAACCGCTGCGACAAGAACTTTCCCCTGGCCTCCGTCGACATCGAGAAGCACTTTGCGGAGGTGCTGATGTCCCCCCATCCCGACTTGAAGCTTGATTTGCGTAACGGGACCCTGCGCATTGGCGTCGACATCCGTCCAAGCGGCATTTTTGTGGACTACGAGCGCATTGACGGCGCCGGCGGGCTTCCGGCGGGCTCCGCCGGCCGCACCCTTGCCCTGCTTTCGGGCGGCATTGACTCCCCTGTGGCGTGCTACGAGATGATTCGGCGTGGCGCATACGTTGACTTCGTGACCTTCCACAGCAGCCCCTACACCCCCGAGGCGGGGCTTACGAAGATTTGCGACATCGCCCGCGTCCTGAACCACTACCAGCATCGCGGGCGTGTCGTGGCCATCAACCTCCTGCCGTTGCAGAAGGCCATACGCGACAACTGCAACGAGAAGTTCCGGACGGTCCTCTACCGCAGAAGCATGATGCGGCTGGCCTCGGTGGTGGGGAGCTACTTTGAGTCCGAGGCGCTTGTCACGGGCGACAACCTGGGGCAGGTTGCCAGCCAGACATTGACCAACCTCCGGGTCATCGAGGAGGCCAGCCCCATGATGATTCTCAGGCCGCTCCTGATCTACGACAAGCTCGACATCATCGAAGTGGCGCAGAAGATCGGGACATTCGACATCTCCCAGATACAGGTGCCGGACTCCTGCACGGTCTTCGCCCCGGCCAGCCCCTCCACCCATGCGTCGCTTCCGATGGTGAAGGAGGACGAGTCCAAGCTCGACCTGCACGCACTGCTTGCCGAGTGCATTGGCCAGACCACGATTCTAAGCACCCTCAACTACGCCTCGCATCCCTTTGTGGAACTGCGTGACGTTCCAATCGTCCTATGAATCTCAAGGATCTAGGAGACGAGGGGCTTCGCGGGTTGCTCCGCGACATGGGGCAGCCCGCCTTCCGTGCAAAGCAGCTGCACGGGTGGCTCTACGGCAAGTTCGCCACCTCATACGATGAAATGACGAATCTGCCGTCGGGACTCCGTTCCGCGCTTGCGGAGCGCGTGCGCCCCTTTGCCCTGGATGTGGTTCGCCGGCTCGAGGACTCCAAGGACGGCACTGTCAAGTGGCTCTCCTCGCTTGAGGACGGCAATTCGATAGAGACGGTACTGATACGCGTTCCGGGGCGCAGCACGGTCTGCGTCTCCACCCAGGTCGGCTGCCCCGTCCGCTGTGTATTCTGCGCCAGCGGGCGCGGCGGACTGGTCCGCGACCTTACTCCAGGGGAGATCATCGACCAGGTTGTCCTGGCGTGCCGGGAGCTTGGGGGGCGTGTCGACAACATCGTCGTCATGGGGATGGGGGAGCCCTTGTTGAATCTCGACTCGCTTGCCGCCGCCCTTGACGCCATCTCCTCCGAGGAGACCCTCGGCTTTGGCGCGCGCCGCGTCACAATCTCGACGAGCGGAATCGTCCCGGGAATCATCCGGCTTGCCGAATTGCGCCGTCCATGGAATCTTGCCCTTTCGCTGCATGCGGTCTCCGACGAGATCCGCGCGCAGATCATCCCCGAGAAGAACCGCTACCCCCTTGAGGAGATTTTCCGTGCCTGCGAGTATCATCGCGAGCTCACGGGCCGGATGCTGACGTTAGAGTATGCGCTGATAGACGGGCGCAACGACAGCCGCGAGACCCTGGTTCGCCTTTCCGAGATTGCCCACCGGCTTCACGCCAAGGTGAATCTGATTCCCTGCAACCCGAATGCAAGCCGTCTTGCCGCCCCGACCCTGCGCCGTTGCAACGAGGCGGTTGACTTCCTGGTCGGCCGCGGCGTCCAGGCGACTCTTCGCCACTCCAAGGGGCAGGAGATTCTCGCGGCCTGCGGCCAGCTTCGCCAGGCGGAGTCGTCAGGCACCGCCTCCGAGTAGTTTTTTCCGCCATTTCCCATTGTTTCCCAACTTCAACCCGCCAACCACCGAACGACAATGACACGTCTTCTCACACTGATCTGTCTGTTGACCTTTGTCACAATCGCCTATTCCCAGGAGGAACCCGCCAAGATGGAAGCCAAGCAAGCAAATCCCGTTCTCAGAATCATGACCAGCAAGGGCGACATCTATGTCGAACTCTACGAGGACGAATGCCCGAACACGGTCGCGAACATCATCACCCTCGCGGAAAGCGGATTCTACCGCGGCATGACCTTCCATCGGGTGATTCCCGGATTCATGGCGCAGGGTGGCTGCCCCAACTCCAGGGAGGGCTCCTACGGCGCGCCAGGCACCGGAGGTCCGGGATACAAGATTGACGACGAATTCAACGAAAACCTCCGTCATGTCGGACGCGGAGTCCTCTCGATGGCAAACAGCGGCCCGAACACAAACGGCAGCCAGTTCTTCATCACATTCGACAAGACCCCCTGGCTTGACGGGCATCACACCGTCTTTGGAAAGGTCACCAAGGGCATGGAAGTCCTTGACGCGATTGAACAGATTGGAACCCAGGCTGGCACGCCCAAGGAAAAGGTCCTTATGAATATCGAGGTGGTCAGCAAGCGCGACCACGAATACAGCGTCAAGAAGCGCTAGAGGGAACTGTCCGCCCACGCATCCAGACGAATGGCGCCTACGAGGAACATCCTGCTTGCCGCGCTTCTTGCGCTCCTTGCGGCATCGTGCCGCACAGTCACCCCCCCGCCGGGATTTGTCTCAGTGGGGGAGGGGACTGCAGGGCGCATCGAGTTCCCCGCCGATGTCTCCCTGGAGTGCCAGTATTCCCTGCTGAGCTGGTATTGCGACCAATATGGCGACGAGGCACGCAGGCAGGTGGGCGGCGCCTTCGGTGTCGTGGTGAATGCGAAAAACGACCGCGCACGCCTGATACGGGGAATCGCCAGCCAGTCGCTTGTGGCGCGCTACCCGGGCTTCGCATACGTCCCCCCTCCGGGTGGAATCGACTTCCTCTATGATTCGCTGTCGGCAAGGGGCGACTTTGAGGAGATGGACGCCATGCTTGATGTATGCCAGGATACCCTGGAGCTGCAGCGCACGGTGGCGATTCCCGTGGGGGAGTGTGTTGATTTTCTTTCAAAAACCTCTGGAGTGCAGGAAGTTACGACTTTTCGCCAATGGGCGGCCCTGCACCAGAGCCTGGAGCTTGACGGCGGTGATGGCGGCATGTCGGCGCATTTGTCAAAGTGCCGCGAGGCTCTTGCCCTGAAGCATCGGATGCTCGATTCGATATCGGCTGCCCGTCGTGAGCTGGAGAGTCCCCATCCCCATTCACTCAAGGTGATGGAGGCTCTTGACGGGGTTTCCGACGCTGGTGATTCGGAGGCCTTGTTCAGTGCGATAGGCGACTTTACGACCGTCAAGGACTTTGCGTCCTTCCGCGCCGAGGCTCCAGGCCTCTGCGTGGAGACTGTGTTGTCCCGTCGTTCCTCCGAGTCGTTGGACTCCTTCGAGGGTCTTCTTTCTGAGTCCCTTTCCGACTGGGAATGCGATGCCCGCCTTAGGAAGTCCAGCGGTGAACGGGAGCTTGATTTGCGCGAGGCGGGCAGGGATGCGCTTGCCAGGCGGGTGGAGTC
>URJM01000036.1 GCA_900548225.1 uncultured bacterium | reverse complement strand
AGAGCAGGTTTCCCAGCTGGAGCTGCTTCAGGTTGTTGGTGCAGCTGATGGCGCGGGCCTTCTCGCGGGCCTTGCTCAGCGCCGGCAGCAGCATGGAGGCAAGAATCGCAATGATCGCGATGACGACCAGAAGCTCGATAAGGGTGAAGGATTTCTTCATTGATGACACTCTCCTTTGGTGGCTGATAAAAGAGGTATTACCTCATGTCAGGTATTCTTCGGAAAAAACAGGAAATATCAAGACGCCCCAACAAAAAACTGCCCTCGCTTTTAGGCGGCGAACCGCATAGCGGGGGCAGGATAAATAGCCGTGGGCGGAGTAGGCATCAGAGGCGCGAACTCTGCCCACGGCGGGGAGGAAGGTCGTCGGCGGGTCGGCTTCCCCTACTTTTCGCTTGCCTTGATGGCGGCCTGTGCGGCGGCGACCCTGGCGATTGGAACCCGGAACGGAGAGCAGCTCACGTATGAGAGCCCTGTCTTGTAGCAGAATTCCACCGATGCGGGATCTCCGCCCTGCTCTCCGCAGATTCCAAGCTGGATGTTCGGGCGAACCTTCCGGCTCTTCTCTGCGGCTATTTCCACGAGCTGCCCGACGCCGTCGACGTCGATTGTCTGGAACGGGTCTGCGTCGATGATGTGCTTGTTGAGGTAGTCGTTCATGAACGCGCCGATGTCGTCCCGCGAGAATCCGAATGTCATCTGCGAGAGGTCGTTTGTGCCGAAGGAGAAGAATTCCGCCACCTCCGCCATCTTGTCGGCATTGAGTGCCGCGCGCGGGATTTCAATCATCGTGCCCAGGTGATACTCGAACTCCTTGAAGTCGAAGCGACGCTTGATTTCCGCGTGCACCCTCTTCACAATGTCTGCCACGTAGCGCAGCTCCCTGACGTCGCAGGTCACGGGAACCATGATTTCAGGGATGACCTTCTGGTTCTCCTCGACGGAGATCTCGGCGGCCGCCTGGAAGATGGCGCGCACCTGGAATTCCGTAATCTCGGGGTAGGTGACTGAAAGACGGACGCCGCGGTGCCCCATCATCGGGTTCGACTCGGCAAGCGAGTCGATGCGCTTCACAATCTCGTCCTCTGCCACGTTCAAGGCACGGGAAAGCTCCATGCGGCCTGTCTTCGAGTGGGGGACGAACTCATGCAGCGGAGGATCCAGCAGACGCACCGTGACAGGATACTCGCCCATCACCTTCATCGTCTGCTTGATGTCGTTCTTCATGGCGGGGAAGAGCTCCTTCAGGACCGAGATGCGGTCCTTCGAATCCACGCAGAGAATCATCTTGCGGAGCAGGAAGAGCGGCTGAGCGCTGCCTGTGCCGTAGAACATGTGCTCCGTACGGAAGAGGCCAATGCCCTCCGCGCCAAACTCCCTCGCACGCTGCGCATCCTCCGGATTGTCGGCATTCGCACGGACGCCCATGGTGCGGTGGTTGTCAACCAGCGTCATGAATTTCAGGAACTTAGAATAGTCCGCGCCGGCGGTGGGGGGCACGAGGGGCAGCTCACCCTCGTATGCAAAGCCCTTGGAACCGTTGATGGTGATGATGTCGCCCTCGTGGAGGATCTTGTCCCCGATGCGGAGGGTCTTGTTCGCCTCGTCAACAACCATTTCGCTCGCGCCGACGATGCAGGACTTGCCCCAGCCACGGGCGACGAGCGCCGCATGGCTGGTCATGCCGCCACGGGCAGTCAGGATGCCGTCCGCACAACGCATCCCCTCCACATCCTCGGGATTCGTCTCCTCGCGGACGAGGATCGCCTTCTTGCCAAGTCGCACCGCCTCGACGGCGTCCTGGCTCGAGAAGTAGATTCCGCCGAAGGCCGCGCCAGGCCCGGCGGGCAGTCCCTGAACCAGCAGCTTCGTGCGCTGCTCGGCGGCGGGCTCGATGATCGGAAGCAGGAACTCGATGACCTGGTTCGGATGGACGCGCATCACCGCAGTCCGCTCGTCAATCAGCTTCTCCGCCAGCATGTCAAGTGCCATCGTGACGGCCGCCTTGCCGCCACGCTTGCCGACGCGGCACTGCAACATGAAGAGCTTCCCGTTCTCGACGGTGAACTCCAAGTCCTGCATGTCATGGTAGTGCTTCTCAAGGGTCTCGCGGATGCCGCACAACTCCTTGTAGGCCTCGGGCATGACCTCGGACATCGCCTTCATCTTGCGGTTGCGGTCGTTCTTGGTCTCGTTGTTCAGGGGGCTCGGGGTGCGGATGCCGGCCACCACGTCCTCGCCCTGGGCATTCACCAGCCACTCGCCAAAGAACTTGTTCTCGCCTGTCGCCGGGTTGCGGGTGAAGGCGACGCCAGTCGCACTGGTGTCGCCCATGTTGCCGAAGACCATCGTCTGGACGTTCACCGCAGTGCCCCAGGTGTCGGGAATGCCCTCGATGCGGCGGTAGGAGACCGCCTTCGCGCCATTCCAGCTCTTGAAGACCGCGCCGATGCCGCCCCAAAGCTGCTTGACAGGGTCGTCAGGGAACTCAGTGCCAAGGACCTCGAAGATGCGGCGCTTGAAGGCACTGGAAAGGTCGCGCAAATCATCGGTGGTCAAATCCGTGTCGGACTTGTAGTCCTTGATGTACTTGTACTGCGCAAGCATGTCGTCAAGAAGCTTGCGGATGCCCTTGCCGTCAATGGGGTCAATCCCCTCGGCCTTCTCCATGACAACGTCCGCATACATCATGATCAGACGCCTGTAGGAGTCCCAGACGAATCGCTCGTTCTTGGTCTGCTTGATAAGCCCGGGAATGGTCTTTGTCGAAAGCCCGATGTTCAGGACCGTGTCCATCATGCCAGGCATGGATTTCCTGGCACCGCTTCGGCATGAGACAAGCAACGGGTTGGATGGGTCGCCATACTTGCGACCCATCTGCTTCTCGACCGCCGCCAGCGCCGACTCCACCTGGGCGCTCAGCTCGGCGGGGAAGTCGCCGCCCAAGGCAAAATACTCGTTGCAGCACTCGGTGGTAATCGTGAATCCCGCAGGAACAGGCAGCCCAAGACGGCTCATCTCCGCAAGGTTCGCACCCTTGCCGCCAAGAAGGTTCTTCATCTCGGCATTGCCCTCGGCTTCACCACGACCAAATCTGTAGACGTACTTCGGAGAGGAAACTCCCTCGACCGACGACGACTCCTTCACCGATGCCTTCTTTCTTGTTGCCATAATCAATCTCAATCTGGTTGCTGTTCTCGTTCTCTATTCGCCCACTCGGCTAGTCCGTAAAACAAAGAAGGGCGCGACCCCTGGCTCGCCCCGCCGCGTCTCCACGGAAATGGCGAACATGGATGCCGTGCCCCGGTTCCGCCAGGCACCCCTGGCAAGGATAATCAAATTGCTACTTCTTCTTCGCGGCGGCCTTCGCCTCGTTGATGCGCTGACGGACGCGTTCCTCATAGCGCTTGCGACGGGCACGCTTCTCTGACTTGGTGTGCTGCTGGCTCATTATCTAAATTTCCTCGCTGATTGACTGCAAATCTTTGCACTGGTTAGAAAAACGGCTTAATATATTCAAAGGCACGGGAATTGCAAGGAGTAGGGAGGAGAGAGGAGGGAGGAGAAAGTAGTGCGTGGTCACTATGCAGTGGGCCTCCGTTATGGATCGCACGGCGGAATCGCCGCGCGATCCCTGTGTGTGAATCTCTCTTTCCTATACCTGCACGGCAGAATCGCCGTGCTCAACGGAAGCACACTGTTTTTCAAGGGAAAAGGGAGGAGGGAGAAGAAGGTAGTGCGTGGATGGCGCGCTCGGGCGCGCCTCGCACGGCGGAATCGCCGTGCTCAACGGAAGCCCATTGCTTTTTCAAGGGAAAAGGGAGGAGAGGGTAGAAGGTAGTGCGTGGTCACTATGCAGTGGGCCTCCGTTATGGATCGCACGGCGGAATCGCCGCGCGAGGCGCGCCCGAGCGCGCCAACCACGCACTCCCCTCTACCTTCTTCTCCCTACTCCCTACTTCATCTTGTCACCGCCCCAGACGTCCACGCCCGGGAACCAGTAGTAGTCGGTGACGATGTATCTCTGTCCTGCGTCGGGGTTGTCCTTGAGGGCCTTGTCAAGTGGCACGGACTCCACATGTCCATCGGTGAAGGACATGTTCATTGCACGGCCGTGGCGGAAGTATTCCGCACCCTTGTACTGGTTGTACCAGATGCCCCTGGGGCCGGTGAGGTTGGTGGTGGAGTTGTCGGCGCCGGGCCAGCGTGAGCCGTCAACCAGGTTGACATGGATCGAGGAGTACTTGATGGAGCTGACGCGGTGCCAGCCTGTGCCAGTGAACCAGCCGGCCTCGTACTCTGCGCCGTGGAAGAAGTGACCATACCACGCAGCCTTCAGCTGGGTGAAGCTCATGCCGACATTTGCCTGGTAGCCGAGGTTGCCGCAAAGGCGGTCGCTGGTGGGGCAGCTGGGGCAGAGGGTGACCTTGTGCCAGCTGGACTTGTCAGCCTCGGAGCCGAGGACGTTGGACGCCGGGTCCTTCTCAACCCACTCCTTGCCGGTCATGGGGCAGCCGGGGATGATCGGGTTCTCGGTGAACCAGGTATGCATTCTCGGATTGTTCAGGGACCACATAGCCTCCGACCAGGGGCGCAGGTCGTCGACTGAACCTGCGGAGTCGTATCCGCAGGGAGGCAGGTAGTCGTCGAAGTCGTTGGCGTAGAGCAGGTTGCCCAGCTGGAGCTGCTTCAGGTTGTTGGTGCAGCTGATGGCGCGGGCCTTCTCGCGGGCCTTGGAGAGGGCGGGCAGCAGCATGGAGGCCAGGATTGCGATGATCGCAATCACCACCAGCAGTTCGATAAGGGTGAATGTCTTCTTCATTTGTGAATCTCCTATTTGGGTTGCAGGGGGGATGTGGATGAAAAACAGATGCGACCCCTGTAAATTGGATACTATGTGCAAATCCCGCAAAATATCAAGCCGCCTTCAGAAAAACTTTTCCTTGAAGTCGTAAGTATCTATATATCAAGTAGTTATAAACAATCGCCTACCTGAATACCGCCCCAAGTTTCTTTCCCAGGAGCGACGCCACCAGGAGGAAGGAGGCTCCAAGGAAAAGCATCGTCCACAATCCAAGCGCCGCCGCCACGGAGGCGCCTTCCCCGAGGAATGTGGACAGGTCGTAGATTGCCTTTGTGATGGGATAGAATGCGGCCTTTTGCGCCAGCAGCAGGGAATCGGAGACCTCCAGCATCGAGAAGCTGAATGTGAGGATTGCCCCTGCCAGGAGATTTGCGGAGACCAGCGGGACTGTAATCCGCCGGAAGACGGTGTGTGGGCGCGCCCCCAATGAGGCGGCGGCCTCCTCGAATGAGACCGAGGTCTGCTGAAGCCCCGCCACCGCCGACCGCACCACGTAGGGTATTCGGCGAATGGCGTAGGAAATCACCAGCAGAATCGTCGGGTTCTCCACTGGATTGAGGAAGTGGAAGAAGCGCCCGCGCTGCGTCATTGCAAGATAGCCGAACGCCACCACGAGGCCTGGCACCGCCAGCGGAAGCATCGCCAGGGTGTCAAGAAGCCACGCCCCCGAATGGCGCCCCCGCACGACTGCCCAGGCGATGAAGACACCCAGGAGCATTGCCACCACCAGCGCAAATGAACAATAACGCAGGCTGTTGACGATGCTGGGGACGGTCAGGCTGTGCCCGAGCGCGGCCTGGATGTGTTCGAGGGTCCCATGGATTGGGATGACGCTTCGATACCATCCCTTTCCCGCGGCCAGCCCCAGCACTCCCAGGTGGGGAAGTATGCCCGCCAGGGCGACGAATGCGAAGAAGCCCCCGGCAAGGAGGTTCTTCCAGCCGGCCAGTGGAATTGCCTGGGAGGAGCGTGCCGCCTTGCCCGACATCGCGTATGCGTCCTTCCCGAATCGCAGCTTTGCGGCAAGATACGCGATTGTGACTGCGCTCATCATCACCACCACCAGCGCGTATGGCATGGGATTGTGACCCATCTCGCTTATCCCAAGGAATATCTGGACTGGGGTAACCCGCTCGAAGTTGAACATGAGCGGCGTCCCAAGTTCCGTGAAGGACCAGATGAAGACCAGGGTGCATCCCGCGAAGAGGCCCGGCCTTATGAGGGGCAGGGTGATTTTGCGGAAGCGCCTGAATCCCGTGCATCCGTAGTCGGCTGCCGCCTCCAGCAGCGATGGGTCGACGTTTGCGAATGCGGCCGTGAGGTTCAGATAGAGGATTGGGAAGAGGTGCAGCGCCTCCAGCAGGATGACTGCCCCAAGCTGCCCCGCCAGCCAGTCGGGCTCGTTCCCCGCGGAGACCGCCCCGATGTTCACAAGGACCTGGTTCAGCGCGCCGTATCGGCCGAAGACACACTGCATTCCAAGGGCCCCTACGAATGGCGCAAGAATCATCGGCATGAGGAGCATTCCGCTCCACAGCTTCTTTCCCCAGAAGAGATACCTGTCCCCAAGCCACGCAAGTGGCATGGCTATCAGCAGCGACAGGAGGGTCGTCCCACCCGCGATTATGAAGGAGTTCGCCAGCCCGGCGCGGTAGAGCGGATTCCTGAAGGTCTCCAGGATGTAGAATGCGGTGGGCCGCCCGCTCCCGTCAGTCAGCCCTCCCCGCAGAATCTGCCATACGGGGAAGAGGAAGAAGGCTCCGAAGAATACCAGTATCGTAGCCAGAAAAAGATAGTAGAGGGTGCGTCGCATCAGGCAAGTCCAAGACAAGAACATACAGGGGTAGAAGACCTGGCGTCCGCGCGGAAGGCGCAGGGCAGGCGCACTCCCACGCAATTTCCTCGCGCAAGGAACGCTAATCCACGGATTCGGGCTTATTTTATCCCGTTCATTGTCAGGCAATGCCTTAATGTAATTTCCACTGAGTTCCCATATTATGACGAAAATCGGCTTTTTCAGCGATGTCCACGGCAACCTGGAGGCACTGACTGCCATCCTGGCACGCCTCGACAAGCTGTCATGCGACCTCCTGGTATGCCTGGGAGATGTCGTCGGATACGGCGCAAACCCCGCCGAATGCATCCAAATCATCCGGGAAAGGGATATCCCATGCGTAATGGGAAACCATGACGAATATGTCTCCTCATTCATCGAACCCGAAACCTCAAAACTCCGCCCGGAAATCCTGAAGTCCATCGAGTGGACTCAAAAACAACTCTCACTGGATGACATCAAGTGGCTCGCGGAACTCCCCATGAGACTCCAGCTCGGGGACGAAATCGTCGCGCTGCACTCCTCCTTCGCACGCCCCAAGTGGTCATACTGCCTTGACGAGGAGACCTTCGCGGCCAATTTCGCGCACCAGGACTGCAACCTCGCATTCTGCGGACACTCCCATACGCCCCTCATCGGGATCGACATGCCAGGCCATCTGCCATTCGTCGATTTCATCAGGCCATACGCAATCCCCGCCGACCGCAAGGTCATGGTGAATGTCGGAAGCGTCGGCCAGCCCCGCGACCGCGACCCAAGGGCCTGCGCCTGCATCTACCAGCTCGAGACACGCGAAATCGAGACAATCCGCGAACCCTACGACATCGTCACCGCGCAGAACAAGATATACATGGCCAGGCTGCCAGACCGCTTCGGGCTACGGCTCGCATCAGGCAAGTAGAAGATGCCCGACCCACCGAAAGACATCCAATGCAGCCACGCCCTCGACGAGGTGATGGCAAGCCTCAGGAAACTGGAGGACCTCAATCCAGACCTCTCCGGAAGGGAGCTGGAAAGGCTTGACGCACTCGCGCACGCCTGCAATGGCGACGGAGACTTCGACACGGTGGCGGAACAGGTCAGAAAGCTCGTGGATCTGTACCTGGGCACGCCGACTATACAGGTCGGAAAGGATATCCTCAAGGAGTACTTCCATGCACTGGAACAGACCGCGGGAAGGCTCCTCGCTTCCGGAGAAATCGCCGCACTCCCCCAAAACGGCGACAGGGAGGACGGAAGCTTCTCAAAGGCACTGGTCCTGTACAGCACCTTCGACTACGGAGCCGTCGATAGATGCAAAATCCTCAGCCAGGCACAAATCCCCGAAACCCTCACCAGGGCCGCAGACGCATTCCGACGACGGGTCGATGTGGTGGACGCGGCATTCGGAATCGGCTTCCGAATCCTCAGGCAGATGGACGACGCACGCTTCCAGGCATGGGCCGCCGGATATCTCGAGGAAAACAAGGGCGCACTCGCGCCAGAGGTCATCAGGGACCTCCTCTGGGAATTGAGGGCCTCCGACAATGTCACGCCACAACTCAGGGAATGGCTCTTCAGATGGTGCGGCGACGAGGCGCTCCTCGAAGACTGGCCACTCGTCGTCAGGCACGCGGACAGGCTCGCGGACAGGCTGTTCCTGAAACGCTGGGCCGAAGGGTGCAAACGGCCCAGGAACGCATCCCTCGCACATCTGAAGCTGCTCGTCTCAACAGGACAGGTCGGAGATGAACGGCTCCTGGCATGGATTGAAAACACGCTCTTAAACTTCGGAAGCTCTATCGAAAGGTTCATCTCCCTCGACCGGGAAATCGCCCCCGAAGACGAGGAGTGGGCACACGGCGCACTCGTCGCAGAGCTCCGGAATCTGGAGGCCACATACCAGCCCATCATCGCACTCTCCGACCATCTGCTGGCCGCCCCGGACGGCGCCGCAAAACTCGCAATGGCCTTCCTCGGAGTGGTCGGACAGGGCCTCAAGGAGTGGGAGGAGGCGGTCATGAAGCTCTCGGAAAAGGTTATCAGGCGCTCTTTCCTCGTGGACCTGAAGGAGGGACGAACCCCGCTGGAGACTATCCGCCAGTTCACTTTCGGAGACCCAATCGCATTCGCACTGATCTCAAATGAACTGGACCTCCTTACACAGCAGTTCGACTCCATCGCACAACGAGAGGTGGTCGTGAAGAAACTCGCAATCTACTACGCAAGCTACCGAAGGGCGCCAATGCTCGGACAGGAGGTGGCAAGAAGATACAGGCACTTCGCAAGAATCCTCCACGAGGACTTCCTGGCGACACATCTCACACCCGAAGAACTGGAGGGATTCCAAAAGACCGGATTCCTCCAGGAACTCTATTCAATGGGCTCCAGGGCTAAACGGTTCCTGGACCATAGAAGGGCACTGGAAATGTCCGTCGAGGAAATGGTCGCGTCCCAAATCGAATTCGTGGCGGAAACACGGATACGACGGCTGGGGACATTGCGCCGCGTATTGTCATAACTATCTGGAAATAAAGATGTTATGTATGAGATTGACTTTGCGCCGATAATCCCGGCATGGTGCGTCGCCACAGCGACGCTGGCTCTCGCGGGACTCGCGGTCGCCGCTTTCCGGGCACAGGCCGCGACGATCTCGACGCCACGCAGGGCACTGCTGCTCACGCTCCGGCTCGCCGCTTTCCTGCTAGTCGCTGCATGGCTCCTGGCACCGGTGCGCCGAATTGAATCCCCAAGGCCCGACGCATCACGCATCGCAATCCTCCTGGATTCCTCGGCCTCAATGGGCGTCCTCAAGGACTGCAATGCGTCGGATGGACGACGCATCACGCGCTGGGAGGAGGCTGTCGAAATGCTCGAAGCCTCCGAAACGCCCGCCTCGCCCCTCGACACATGGCTCTTCGCAGGACGAGGCGAGGCGCTCGCCGAATGGAGAAACACCCCGGAGTTCCCAAGACTCCCCGGGGAGACTGACATCGGAAGCGCACTGGATGCACTGCGACGCGAAAACGCCCGCCCCGGAGCCCTCCCAATCCGCTCGGCCATCCTCATCTCCGATGGACGGGACTGGGGAGGCTCCGCCACCAACGCCGCAAAAAGACTCGCCGCCGAAGGCATCCCCGTCTCGACACGACCCCTCGGAAGCCCACTCTCCGGCGGAGACCTCTCGGTCGCATTCGCGCCAAATACACCGGACTCCATCCCACTCAACGAAACCGGCCAGGCACAAATCCTGGTGGCAAGCTCATTCCCCGATACCCGAAACGCCAGGGTCTCCCTTGAGGACGAGGCAGGACGCATTCTTGCCCAGCACCCAATCTCCGTCCCGCCAAATGCCTCCGCCACAACCACGCTGGAGATTCCCGCCGCCGCAATTCCAGGCGAGAGACTCCTCGTCGCACGAATCACCCCCCCGGAGGAGGATGCACGCCCCGAAAACGACGCGGCATTCCATGTCCTCGAGGACGCACGACCCGGAAAGTGCCGCCTCCTCTATCTTGCCGCCAACCCGGACTGGGAGTGGAGGTTTCTCAGGAAGTCATTCGCCGAGTGCCCGGAGATGGAGGCCGCGGCAATCATACGGGTCGGCCTCCCGGATGACAAAAACGAGGCGCTCTCCCCCGACTGGCGCCCAAATGTCCGCTTCTTCCAACTGAACTGCACCGCCGACGGATTCCCGGACACACTCCAGGCATACGCCGACTTCGACCTGGCAATCGTTCCATGCCAGACCGCGGCGGAGTTCACGCCCCAACAGCAGGAGGCACTCGCCGGCTTCGTCGAACGGCAGGGCGGCGGACTGCTCTGGATTGGCGACCCGTCCACACTGCCGGAAACCCTCGCACGCCTCGTCCCCGGACGCGCCTTCGAATCCACGCGTGCCGGATTCACAACCGCCGCCAGCCTCGCCTCCGAGGAGCTCGTCTTCGAAGGACTCTTCCAGACACCAGCGAAACTTCCCCCGGGAACCCCGTATCTCTTCTGCAGACAACCCGCAAGAACCGCACGGCGCGTCCTGGAAGACCAAAGGGGAAACCCAATCCTCGTCGTCCAGGGAAACTACGGCGCAGGAAGGGTGGCGTGGTCGGGACTCACGGAAAGCTGGCACTGGGCATTCTCCGCCGACAATCCGGCCGGCAACGCACTCCACAGGTCCTTCTGGAGGCAGCTCGCAGGATGGCTCGGGGAAAACCGGCAGCCACAGCTGGAACTCGAAATCCCGGAGGGCGGGCTAAATGCGTCCCAGGAGAATACCGTCGCATTGCGCATCCTCGGACCTGACTTCAGGCCAGCCGCCGCGCCACAGACCAGGCTCGATGTCAAATTCTCCGACGGAACCACCGCAACGCCTCCACTCCTCCCGGACCCCGATGAACTCGGACGCTTCACCGCACGAATCACACCACCCGCCCCGGGAGCCGCAAAACTCAAATTCAGCGTCCGGACAACACCGGCGGCGGCAGAACCCATCACACTCGAAAAGTGGCTGCCGGTCAACCCACACGGAAAGGAGCTCGAAAATCTTGCACCCGACTACGAACTGCTCAGGGATATCGCCAGAATCACAGGGGGAGCCAACATCGGCGAACCAACAATCCCATGGAATAGCCTCCCCGCATCCCATGATACACCATCCGAAATTATAGAACGACGACTCATGGACAGCCCGATAATCCTGGTCGCCGCAATACTCGCACTCCTCGTAGAATACACACTCCGACGACGGCTAGGACAGGCGTGACAAAAACGCCAGGCACCCGCACACACATCCGTCAAACGGACAGAACCGCGTCGCGGCGGTCTCCACATCGACACCGGGTCGCCCCCAGGCGGTTCACGACAGTCAGCGAGCCGGGGAGGAGTTGTGGAAATGGGAATCAACCCTGCGGGGAACAATGCGATTTCAGGAACTCCGCAATCGCCGGCTTCTCCATCCGCCCCGATGCGACCTGGAGAACCATCTCCGTGAATTCCTCATCCCCTGCCGTAAACTCATAGCCGTTGACATCGAGAAACACCACGGCGGCCATTGCGCCTGTGCGCCTGTTTCCATCCAGAAACGGACGGCTCTGGACAATGTGAAACAGGTATGCGGCGGCCATTTCGAAAATGTCCTTGTGAAGGACAATGCCCCCGTAGCATACCTCGGGCATGGCTACCGCCGACTTGAGAAGCCCAATGTCCCGCGTGCCAGGCATGCCCCCGAAATGCTCCAATTGGTAGAAATGAATGTCAAACACTTCGGCCAATGTCAGGAACTGAACCCTCATTTGGCAAGTTCCTCGAAGGTCTTGCTGTAACGCTTGCCAATGCGCTCGATGGAGGCACGGGTGGCTGCCGGACGGCTCTTGTCCTTGACAGGCGTGAGTATCAGTGCGGTGCCGTCCGTGGTGATGTCGAAGACGGTTTCAAGGTCGGCATTGAGAAGCTCGAGAATGGGGCGTTCAATGACAAGGGCGGCGCTGTTGCCGTGGCGTGTAAGTGTCTTGAGCATGGCGAGGTCCTCCACTGGCTTTTGGTTATTACAATGTTATGACAATAATGTAACAAATATCCGCAAAACGGCAAGACGGAATAATGGAGAGGATGGAATTCCTGACCAGGTGGATGGATTGCCAGGCACCCGCCAATGCATCCATCAAACGGACAGAACCGCATCGCCATGGCAGGATATTAGCCGTGGACGGAGGAAGCGCCGCCAGGCGCAAACGCAGCCCACGGCGGAAGGATCTGGCTCAGGCCGACTGCTTCCTACTCCTGGAGCCTGATTCCCGGGGTGGCATCCACTGTGAGTTCCGGCGCGCCGTCCTTCTTGTGCCATTCCACCGAGACGCGCCCATGGGGCGTGGTCAGCGTTGCGGCAAACCTCTCCAATTCGTCCGGATATGCGGGGCGCACCTTTAGGATCCCCGTGGCGGCGAACTCCTCATCCAGCCGCAGCCCGCCAAGATACTCGAATGCGAAGGCGACAAAATCCCCGAACATGATGTGGTTCTGCGAGGCCGAACCCTCCCAGTTTTCCCACAGCGTGGTCGCGCCGCGACGCAGCCAGTTCACCCACCCCGGATAATTCGGCTGCGTGAGCAATCTCCAGGCGTGGTTGACATATCCGTTGGCGGCCAGCGCACGCGGCACATGCTTTGCCCCCACAATGCCGAATTGCGCAGTGAAATCCGACGCCGCAACGGTTCGCGCCAGCTCCCTGGCCGTCTCCACCCGCTCGGTCTCGCCTGATGTCAACCCAAGTTCCAGCGCCATGGCCAACTCCGTCGGCGTCCCGCCTCCCCAGCGTCCCGGCGCGGGATGGAACTGCCGGCGCACTGCGTCCTTCACCTTCGCGGAGAGGCAATCCAGCTCCACCCCATCCCCCGATGCTCCCAGAATCCTGGCGATGCGCGCGGCAATTTCAAGGATTCGTGCATAGTATGCAGTGGAGGCGAAGCGGCAGTCCACATTCCCGCTGATATTCCCGGGCGAACACCAGTCCGCCAGACCGAAGTTAATCAGGCTGTCCCGTTGTGTCCTGCTCGTCAAATACGAGAAATAGCGCAGCATGTTCGGATAGTAGCGGCGCAGGACCTGCTTGTCACCCGTATGCAGGTATATCTCGTATGGAATCAGGACCAGCGCGCTGTCCCAGACGGGGCCGCTGGCGTTGTTGAATCCCCAGCCGCCTGTAGGCGCAATCGAGGCCACCTGGCCATCCGGACGCTGCGCGTCGCAGATTATGTCCAGCCAATGGCAGTAATTTGCCGCCGCGTCGAAAAGGTACAGCCCCGTCGCCGCCGCCAGCTGCGCATCTCCCGTCCACCCGTTCTTTTCCCTGTGGGGACAGTCGGTCGGAATCCCCGTGAAATTGCCCAGGAACGAGTTCACCGCGCATTCCGTAAGGCGGGAGAAGTCGGCGTCGGAACAACGGCATTCGCCGATCCGGCGCATGTCCGAAGCCACAAATTCGGCACGGATGCCGCGCAGACGCCCCGCACCCTTCCGGGAAACCAGCGCATACCGGAATCCATGGTAGGTGAAACGGGGATGCCACGACTCAACACCCTTCCCTGCCGCTACATAATGGTCGGTCTGAAACTCCCCCGAAAGGATGTAGTCGTCAAGATGCTTGACACAAGGCTCCTCCGGAAGGCCGTCCACACCCGTCGCCTCCCAATGGCGAATCACAAATTCAGCGCCCGCCTCGGCCTCCACCTCGATTTCACACCAGCCCGTCAGGTTTTCGCCAAAGTCGGCGATGACAACCCCGTCCCTTTCCGTCAACGACACGGGGTCGATGCGCCTAATCACCCTGCATGGAGGCGCGGTCTCCGCCTCAAGAACACCGCCGGGAGGCGCCACCAGGTAGGCGGCTTCCCAGCCGGAGTCGTCAAAGCCATTGCACATCCAGCCATCAGGCTCCATGGTGGCGTCATACCACTCGCCGTTGCGCAACCCGTCGAAACGGATTCCCCCAGTGGAGACCTTCCAGCTCTCGTCAGATGTCAGGAGCATGCGCCCGTCAACCTCCAACTCCAGCCATAGCTTCGGAGCATCGCGCCAGGACGCCTTGTCAAAGTGCCAGACCTCCGCGGTATGCGCATTGTACCAGCCGTTGCCAAGACGCGCGGCAAGCGTGTGACGGCCGGGAGTCAACTTCCCCGAAAGGTCGAAGACCTGAAAACCGGCACGGCGATCGTAAATGCTTACCGTAGGCGACAATACCGCGTCCCCAAGCTTCTCCCCGTCAAGATAAAGCTCCCCATACCCAAGACCGCAAAAACGGATCTGCGAATGCACCGGCGCTACATCAACGGTGAACTCACGACGAAAACAGGGGGCGGGGAAAACCGGACTGCGCCAGGTAATGCCCGTGGCACACGCACGACCAATGAAATGAGCCCTGCGAAACAACGACACCATCTCACCATCAACAAAGGAATTGACAGATTGCATTGATGCTCTCCTGAAGAATGAACCATAAGACGAATTGGCATGGCGGCACTGCGCCACACAAAGTCGTAACATACTACTACGCAAGCAGTTATGTAGAGACAACCAGTTCGCCGGGATGCAGAATGGCCGACACCGCGGTCGCAGCACACGAAATACCTGACATGCCTCAAACGGAACTCCTCAACCCTGTGGATGATTTGCTGCCTGGAAACTCCGCACCCCGTCGAAATCCCACACCTAAAATACCGCATCCATTGGGGTCTTCAAGCACAAGAACTGTCCATTGCATTATCCCCCTTGGAAAAAGGACGCATTGCGAAACCTACGCCTGGGGCGCTGGCTGAAGCAACGTTGACAACACCGCGCAGAATTCACGCGTGGACGCCGTGCGCGCCACAGCCGACTCGCGGCCCATGTCTGTAAGTGTGTAGTAGCGCCGCATCTTGCCGCTGCCCTCGCGTGAATAGGACCTGACAAGCCCGTCGCTCTCCAGTTTGTGAAGGCATGGATACAGCGAACCCTCACGCCATTCAAAGTAGCCGTTGCTTCTCTCGTTCACGGTCTTTATCATCTCGTAACCATACATGTCATGCTCTGAAAGGAGCTTCAGTATCACAACCTCGACCGATCCACGCATCAATTCCCTGCTCTCTGACATCTTGACTGCCTCCTTCGTCGCTTGATACTCCCTCTCCAACAAATTGCATCGATTGCCTATGTAGACAATACTAATATACATAGAATATCTATGCATGCAAGACTTCGCGCCCAAAAGGCAATCAGAGCGTTTAGACATGCAAAGGTGTTTCTGGGAATATGGCAATCCCCTTTTCCCGTCTTACTGTATTTCCTTGTCTTCCCTCGATGGGGGCGGTTATTTTCACCTTACTCACAACTAACTCTAATTCAACATGTTATATCCACATAGAGAGGCCAATGAAATGCAGACCGTTCCTGTGATTCTACATACCGACATAGGCACTGACATTGACGATTCATGGGCTCTTTTGATGATGCTCAACCAGCCTCAGTTCAAGGTGCTTCAAATCCTCGTGGATACGGGCGACACAAAGGCCAGGGCCGCAATCGCCGCAAGGATGTTGCAATGCGCAGGGCATTCTGAAATAGAGATTGGGCTTGGCATTTCCGACACAGACAAACGCTGCCCGATTACACTGGCCAACTGGATGAGGGACTATTCCCTGGAGAATTACGATGGCAGGATAGTCGAGGATGGCATTGACCGCATGATAGAATTGATTCGGGAATCCCCGGAGCCTGTGACTCTCATCAGCATATCGCCTCCTCCTGCATTGGCAGAGGCGTTGCGCCGTGCGCCGGATATTGTCCGCAACGTCCATCTCGTAGGCATGTTTGGAAGCGTCCACAAGGGATATGGCGGCGGGGCTCCATCCATCGAGTACAATGTCGTGAAAGACCTTAAGGCAACGCAGACGCTGCTTGGCGCGCCCTGGCTAAGCGTGACAATTACCCCGCTTGACACCTGTGGCATAGTCCGTCTCACTGAAGATGAGTATTCCGAGATTTCCTCGCATGACGAACCGTCAGTCAAACTCCTAATCGAAAGCTTCGACGCCTGGAAGGATTACAACAAAAACAGCGATGAATTTCCGGGAGTCAGCTCCATACTCTATGATACCGTCGCCGTTCACTTGGCGAGTTCCCGCGAATTCCTTAAGATGGAATCCCTAAAAATACGCGTTAACGACGAAGGCTATACAGTCATCGACAATGATGCAGGCATGCCTATTGATTGTGCCCTTGAATGGACAAACTTAAAGGCATATCGCAGACTCATGTTAAATGCTATAATGGGGAAATAATACACTCCATGCAGCTGCTTCCTCCCTGCCCTTGCCGGGGGCGTGCAGTGAATGCTTGCGCTCTTCACCTCCCTGCGGGGAAGGGCCAGGCCCTTCCGCAAGGGATGGGTCAACGGCGACGACCCGGCAACATGGCTTCCCAGGCAGGACGCGCAGAGACTATCCTCTGCAACCCCGCTTCTGCGTCTCCTGCACATGGCTGTGGACCCACCTGGCATTGCACCGGATAGTCCATCACAGAAAACATGACCAAAATGGACTAGACGGTCATTTGCAAAGATTGGGCGTTTTAGATATGCTTTGGATGTTTCACACTATTTTAATAATTAAAAATAAATATAGAATATTGGTGTGTCAGAAAAACCTTGCTGTGATTTTTTTAGAAATCGCTTTGTTTCCCGTAAGGGTGGGCGCCTACACCCGTGGGCGCTCCAATAGACTGTGAAAAGGCGGACAGGGAATCCCTGGATTCTGCCCTCTCCCGCATTCCGCCCCTCCACTCCCGTCACATCCACCCCATGGAGAACATGGCGAGGAACAATGGAGGCATTTTGGCACAGACGTTTCCTTACCGTTGCTTGCCGCCAGGCAAAATCAGCAAGCAGACAACAAGTCAACATGTCCCTACAAAGGAGTCAACACCAATGAAAAAATGTTTCACCTTGATTGAGTTGCTGGTCGTCATTGCAATCATCGCGATTCTTGCCTCAATGCTTCTCCCGGCGCTGTCCAAGGCACGCGAGAAGGCCCGTACCATTCTCTGCGTCAGCAACATGAAGCAGACCGCCCTGGGGCTGAACATCTACCTGAACGACAACGATGGCATCGTCTACTATTGGAACGGTGCCGACCAGAACCTGAACGGCTATTCCGCCACCCTCAAGAATCTGAACTACATCGAAACCGTCAAGGCCATGAGATGTTCAATGGGTCGCGTTTACGACATCGAGCATGACAATGTCTTTTCCACCTTCGGCATCATGAGCGGCCACGGCAAGGACGGCCGCCCCGGCAGCGTCTACGGCGAGTGGTGCGCCCTTCCTCCTGCCTCATACGTTTCAGGAGACAACTGTGGCGGCCTCGACTACTGGAACAACGCTGTCAAGCCCGGATGCCCTCTCCTTGCAGACAGCATCTGCCATGATGAAAGCAACCCCCTTTACAAATACCAGTACGACCGGGTTGGCTTCTTCTACTACGGGGACGGCCGCGGCTCCATCGCCCTGTACCGTGGCTTCAGGACGAACATTGCCTCCCTTGACTGCTCCGTGGCGACCTATAACCCAAACGAAGCGGCCACAAAGTGCATCAACGACGCCTTCGACAACCAGTGGCAGAATTACCCCTACATTGAATTCTACTATCCAGGAAGCGACACCTTCCGCTTCCAGGGCTGGAAATAGTCCATCGCATGACAAATCCGTGGCTTTCATGAACGGGAGCCGCGGATTTGAATTCAACCGAATGGAACCCGGGTGACAAGTTGACTCAAGAACGCACTCCCCTTCATATTCTACTGCCTACATCCATGACTCCGATGAAGCGCCTGCCCCTTCTTCTCTTAATTCTTTCAACGGCCATTCTATGGGCGGATGTCGCTCTCATTTACGGAACATGGGGAGACAATACATACAAAGGCGAGTTTGATGAGACATTCAAGGCGCTGGGAGACAAGGTAGAGAAATTCACCAACGCACAAATAGAGGAGCTGACAGCGCGCCTGCCCGAATTTGACCTGGTAGTGCTTGGTTCCGTCGGGAATCTTGAGAATACCATCACCCTGGCCCCATTTGCAAGCCAGTGGGAGGAATTTATCCAAAATGGCGGAATCGTATTTGTCGCCGACGCCAACTACCCCAGTTCGACATCCTGCTTTCTTAACCAGGTCTCCGGCGAGTTCCGCGTTGACGTGGGGCTGTGCTCCTCGCATACCAACCCATGCGAGGAAACCTCCATTGCAATCCAGCAGGAGCATCCCCTCCAGCGCTTCCCGAATGAAGTCCAGAAACACCTCCGCGACCTGGGACACTGGAGCCATCTCGTCCCCAAAAAGGCAAATGGCTGGATCGTTTTGGAAAAATGCTATGACAACCACTCCCTGACCCTTGTCAAATTCCATGGCAGGGGCGCGGTCTGCATCACCGTCCATGCCAGTCTTAGCGGAGCGGCTCCACGCCTCTTCGGACAGAATCTGATTGCCAACATCCGTATCATGCGCTCGTTGAGAGAGGCCGGAGTCGAGCTGCTTTCCGCAGAGATACCCAGCGCCGAGGCACCCAGACACATCGAGCTCACCATTGCGAATACCTCCCCCGACATTGTCGAAAAACTACGCCCGCGTCTCTGCTATCAGCAGGGAGACGACGTGATTACGGTTCCACTTGCCATAGACAATCGCGGGGAGGAAATCCACCTGTCCGCGTATTTGGAATATCCGAGGCGCGGAAAATGGAATTTCAACCTCATCCTCGCCGATGCAGAAGACGAAATGGGCGAGACATCCTGGTCAATCGAACTCCCGCCCGTGCTTACATCGTCCATTAAACGCCGCCATCTCTATCCCGGCAATGATATCCTAAGGGTCGAGACAACGCTCCTTCCAGACACGTCAATAGACTCCACCTGGGCTCTGCACTACACCGTCCGCCTGTGATTATCCCTGAACCGAATCTGCAACGACTTCAGGAACTGGACGTCTCCGGACTTCAGCCCGGCTCCCATAGGCTGGTCATCAGATGCCTTCAAGGGGAAAGCACCATGGGCGAGACATCCGAGGAGTTCTTCGTACATGATTCCCCCATTTCCTACATTGACGGCAACGGAATGCTTGTCAACCAAGGGAAGCCGACCTTTCCACTGGGCTTCTACCACGTCTCCTGGAGCGCCTCGGACGATCAGCGGCAAAGCGATATTCTCAGCCTCGCGGAAGCCGGATACAACACGGCCATCGTAGGATTCAAGAGGACGGACATGGACACCGGGGCATACGGACGGCTTTTGGACGCCTGCCGCGGCAAGGGCATCTTCCTGATCACGGAATTTGACTATCCAAGGATTCCCATTCTGTCGAAATACGGCAAACACCCGGCCGTTCTGGGCTGGTACAACGGTGACGAGCCAGACGGCAACGGGATTTCCGCAGAGGACTTCGCGCTCTGGTACGAGGAATTGAAGACATACGATCCGCAGCATATCGCCTACGCAGTCCTATGCCAGCCGTCGTCGTACAAGAGCTACTCATCCAGTTCCGATGTCATGGCTCCTGACATATATCCCGTTGGAAACGGAAACATCGACAGTGTTCTCTATGGCACCGAAAACGCCCTTAGGGAATCCTCCAAATATGGCATTGCGCAATGGATTGTATGCCAATGCTTCGGCGGCTATGGGAACTTCATCCTCCCGACTCCCGCCCAATTCCGCTCCCAGGCATATCTGGGAGTCATGGGGGGAGCCAAGGGAATCCTCTACTACTGCATATATGACAGCAGCTTCTACCTAAAGAATCATGAGGAACTCTGGAAGGCAGTGCAGGCATTCCCCGCCGAATTCAATGCGCTTGTCCCCTACCTGCTGGAATCCAGTCCCAACACTCTGGCGAACACCCAGGGAGGAATCCATGCCGCCGAATGGCAGGGGAAGGACGGCACACGGGCCCTGGTCGTCGTCAATGCCTCGGAGGACGATGTCAAATACTTCCGTTTTGAGGGGGACTACGCAGATGCAAGGCTCATGTTCGGAGAGGTCGAGGAATTGACGGGTGAAGGCGGCGTCATCTCAGGCGGAATCCCCCCGCAGGAACGCGCGGTGTTTTTCGTTGCGCCATAGCTCCACGTGATTGACGGCAATAAGACGACTTTTGAGGATAGAACACAAAATGAAATTTGGCTTTGCAAGAGAGGACATCACACCTGCAAAAGGGATTGCGCTGGAGGGATATTTTGAACCGCGCCCCAATCAGGGCGTGTACGATTGCCTGAGTATCAAAGCGGCATTGTTCCAGGACGAGAATGGCCTCTGTGGCATTGTAGGCTATGACCTCCTTGGGCTAAACCTGAAAGTGATTTCCAGAATCATTGATGCCCTGCAAAAGGAGGGAATCGATTTTGCCGACAAATTGATTCTTTGCACAACCCACACCCATACCGGTCCATATTGCAGCAATCTAGACTTTAGCGACAAGGAATACCTGGAGCAGTTGATAACCAAGACAGTCTTTGCCGTGCAGCGCGCCCGCGGCAATCTGGCTGAAGCGGAGTTTCTTATTGGCAAAGGCAGCTGTTCGACTCTGGCATTCAACCGGCGCTTTTGGATGAAGGACGGGACGGTTGTCACCAACCCCGGCAAGCTGAATCCTGATATTGTCGCACCTGAAGGCACTATCGACCCGGAAATCCCAATCCTGGCAATCAGGCAGAATAAAAGGCTCTGTTTCCTCATGGCCAACATCTCCAATCATTGCGACACCATCGGCGGGAGTATGGTCTCCGCCGACTGGCCAGGGCGCATGGAACGGGAAATCCAACACGAGCTTGGCTACGACATTCCACCTGGATTCCCGCCAACGCATAACGAGGAGTGTCATTGCGGCGGCATGACGTCC
>URJM01000035.1 GCA_900548225.1 uncultured bacterium | reverse complement strand
CTCAAAATCTGGCGGGAGAAATCCCTTGTGGGTTCGATTCCCACCTCCGGTACCAGCTTGAAAATCAACAACTTACGCAGGAAATACAACACCCCTGGAAACCAGGAAAAACCGCCATTGTGTTGTTTTTGTGTTATTAAAAAAATCGCCGTGTCCCTAGGTGTCATCTAGCCGGTGGCTGACACGGATAACACAAAAACAACACAATGAAAAGGAGGCTCGGATGAGGCTTTTCAAGCGCGGGAAAATCTGGTGGGTGACGTATGGAGGCAAGCCCCAGAAAAGGGTGTCGACGGGGCAGACGAACAGGCAGAATCCGCAGTCTGACTTACGTTATCCTGCGCGTTGACAAGAGGTTCCGCATTTGCGTCCAAATCAGCTGTAATATTCTGGTCTGCCATGTTGAGTGATGCCGAGTTGTTTATTTGGGTCTATGACCACTTTTTTCAATTGGTGGGTGCGACTGTCACCGGCACCCTGACGTTTTGGTTTTTCAGCATGATATGGAAGGAAGACCGGGAATGCCAGAAACATGGAGACAGATTCAAATTTGAACAGACATTGAATCTTTTATGGTTGCCAATTCCGTTGTTTTTCCTGTTCTTCTTTGCCTTCTTTGTCTGGTCTCTTATTACCCACTAGCCTACACTGGACAGTTGCGCCAGCGCGGCGCTCCAGTCATCGGGCGCTCTGTCCTTCCACCATTGGCGCGATGGGCTGCGGCGGCAAGCGGCATATCGAGGAACTCGCCGTCGCCGGAAGTCCACCACCCTTCAAAGTCACTAGTTATTACGCATGGCAAATGACGCCAAGACGAGAGCTCGCGCCCCCATCCGGCCTTACGGCACACATCTACGACACACCGACAGGGAGGATATGACGTGAGACAATCCACACTCTTCGCCATGGCGCTGGCAACTGCGCTTCTCCTGGCCGGATGCGTGAGCAAGGAATACCTTCCACCGAACCGCCCACTCGCAGGAATGTACCCAAGCGTCCTGCCCCCCAGCGAACTGGGAAGGTTCCACAATGTCCAGACCGACGAGGCTGAGCTGGAATCCCACCTCAGGGAACTTGGACTGTGGGAGCCGCTAGTCAGGGCAGGACTCCTGCAGACAGAACTCCGTGTCGTCGCAAGAAGCCTGGCCAGACGGGGATACGGGGAACTGGACGCACGCAGATGCAACTCGGGCATACGCTGGGTCGCATTCGTCGGGCTGCCAAAGGGAATGATTACAATCCTCGCAGAATCCGACAAGGACGAACTGGTGCGCGGACAATGGCCCGCAGGGGCATCCGGCACCCCGCAGTCATGACAAAGGCACGGGACACAGACTCGCAGGCAAAATCCCTCCTGTGGCGCATACTGCCGCTGGCGGGCTGCGTCGCCGCCTGGTGGTTCATATCATACCTCAACCACCGACGGGTCGTCCCGTCCCCCCCGGAAACCGCAACCGCCCTGGCGAAGCTCCTCGCCAGGCCCGATACCTGGCTGGACATCGCAAGGACAATCCTCCGGGGCGGCGCAGGGCTGGCGGCCGGAAGCATCCTCGCCATCGCGGCCGGAATCCTCTGCGGACAACGAAGGAGACTCTACGACGCCGCATCCCCGGTCGTGACTGTCGCGCAGAGCTGCCCGCCAATCGTCTGGATCTCCATCCTCCTCGTATGGCTCTCCATCGGAGGACTCCTCCCAATGACGGTGGCCTTCCTCTCGGTCTTCCCGGTCTTCTTCTTCAATGTGGCAAACGCAGTCCATTCCCTGGACGCAAAATACTTCGAACTCGCAAAGGTCTACCGGATACCACGGCTGAAGACACTCGCAAATATCACCCTGCCGGGAATCTCAAAGGCGCTCGCGGCAGGATTCTCATACGCGCTGGGAATCACATGGAAGGTGACCGCAACTGCGGAATTCTTCGGATCACAGGACGGAATCGGAAGCAGAATCTACCAAGGCTACAGGCAGCTGGACCTCCCCGAACTCTTCGCGTGGACGATCCTCCTCGCCACAATGGGTGTGACGGTCGAAATGCTGCTCGCCAGGAGGTTCAGGGGAAAATGACCAGGCCACTCCTCATCTTCCAGGACGCGACCTTCCAGTGGAAGGACGCACCGCGCCCAATCATCGACTCCTTCACATGGAGCCTGATGCCAGGGGAGGCACGGGTCCTGGACACACCCTCCGGCAGCGGAAAGACCACGTTCCTCAGACTCGCCGCAGGACTCCTGAAACCGACTTCGGGAACAGCCAGAAGAACAACCAGGCAAATCGGATTCGCATTCCAGGACCACAGGCTCCTGTCCTGGATGACCGTCACGCAAAACCTACGGCTCGTCCAAAAAGACGACGACGGCCGGAGAATCCAGGAATTGCTGGAGACGCTTGGCATCGCACCACTGGCAAACGCCCCGGCACACAGGCTCTCTGGCGGAGAGGCACAGCGGGTGAATCTCGCGCGGGCACTGCTCAACGACCCGGAACTGCTGCTGCTCGACGAACCATTCAACGGACTCGATGAAGACTCCGCCACACTCGCCGCAAATGCCGTCCTCAGATGGAAAAACGACAACCCGGACGCCGCAATGCTCCTCGTCACCCACATCCCTAGATTCGCGGCACTATGCAACGCAACCCCGCTCAAACTCGGGTTTCCCCGAAAATAACACCCTCAAAACCACCCTATTTCCACATTTTGCTCCGATTCTGCTTTAAAACTGGCGATTACGGGCTAAATTTGTGAGAATCTTTTGTTGCACACCCACCCGACCAATAATTTCCCAACAAGGAACCACCTCAAATGCTCAAGAGCCAAGTTAAACTGCTGTTCGGAGTCCTGGCACTGGTCGCCGCCGTAAACTTCACCCCCGTCCAGGCACAGGAGTTCCAGAACTCCAATGATCTGCTCAACCCAAACGGATTCCTGGTCAAGTCGGAACTCTACGTCTGGAACAGATTCTCTGACATCCTGGATATCGTCAGGTGCGGAATCGCATTCGGCCCCGGCATCGGAGCAGAGGTCGCAATCACCGAATACGCACAGCTCTCACTCTACGCAAACGCGGAGACAGGCGTCGCATTCCCGCACTTCATCCCCCCGTTCTGGCTCGTCGACAAGTACGAAAACAACGCCAACGCCTTCGAGTTCCACAAGGGAAAGTACGCCACGGCGGCATTCGGACCATGGCGCGCGGAGACCAGCGCGGAAAGCCCATACGTCGAATCAATGCACTTCCGTAGAGACAAGTGGGACATCAGAGTCCAGCTGGACCTCCTCCTCGTCCACCTCTACGTCGCAATTCGCCCCGTCGAAATCATCGACTTCTTCACCGGATTCGTCGGATACGACTTCTGCCTCGACGACATGCAGCTCAACCCCGTCATCGACCGCAGGCCCGCAGACCAGTTCGGACGCGGAATCTGCAACATCCTCTTCGGAATCGTCGAAGTCCCGAACAACATCTTCAGGGTCACCTCCACGGAGGGAGACCTGGCGGGAGCCTCCAAGGGAGTCGGACTCGGACTGTGGAGATTCCTCGTCCGCGAGTGCGTCGGCGTAGTCGAACTGGTCACATTCCCGTTCGGATGGGAGCCGATCATCGAACCCGCATACGTCATCAACGACACCGACCAGTCCACCACATGGAAGGTCTACAAGCCCTCCTTCCACAAGCGCTACTAGGATAGAACGAGGAGCCGTCACGCGGGACGACGACTGACAGCCCCGCATACGAACACACGACACGGGCTCCATCCGTAAAACGCAAAAAGCCGGCGGCTCCGCCGACGCCCAGGCGCCGGTTCCCGTCGGCTTTTCGCTTTCCCCTGCAAAAGGGGTGGATGGGACCCAGGCGGGAAAGGGTTTCGCAAGTCAACGATTCAAAACCCAGGTTATTCCACACCATGTCCTCCTCAAGAAGAAACACATTCCGCGACAGGCTTCAGGAGCGTATGGGGAAGCTTGACGCGGCCAGCCTCCGAAAATATCTCAACATTGCCCTGAACGAAAAGGACTTCTTCGAGGACATCTTCGACACCCTCCGCGAGGGGATAATCGTCCTTGACAACGCGCTGCGCATCCGAATCGCAAATCCCGCCGCAATGCGGCTCTTCGGCATCCCCGACAGCGCAATCGGACAGCCAATCGCAAGGTATTTCAGGCAATTCGACTGGGCGCAACTGCTCAATGTGCCAGCTGACGAATGGGGGCGGTTCAACCGCCAGGAAATGGAAATCTTCTACCCCGAACGAAGATTCCTCTCCTTCTATCTCATCCCTGCCCCGGAACCGCCTGAACTCTCAAACGAAGACCAGCTCCTGGCCACCCTGATCTTCCACGATGTCACGGAACACCGGAACGACAACGAGAAAACACTCGAGGCACAAAGGGTGACCGCAATCACACAACTCGCCGCAGGAGTCGCACACGAACTGGGAAACCCGCTCAACGCACTGGGAATCAGACTGCAAATCCTCAACAGAAAACTCAAACAGGAAGACCCAGACATACTCCGGGAGGCAACCGCACAGTTCGTCGATGTCGCGGAACAGGAACTCCAGAGGCTGGACGGAATCGTGAAAAACTTCCTGAACGCCATCAGGCCAACACAGCTCTCGCTCGCACCGGTAAACCTCAAGGACCTGCTGGTCGGAACCCTGGGATTCCTGGAACCTGAACTCCAGGCAAAGGACATCTCCGTAGACGTGGATTTTCCAGACCTGGTCCCCGCAATCTCCGGAGACGCGGGACAGCTCACGCAGGCGTTCTTCAATCTCCTCAAGAACGCAATGCAGGCCATGCCCAACGGAGGCAAAATCAAAATCACCTGCACCGTGGACGACGTATTCGTCCATCTCAGGTTCGCCGACAACGGCCCCGGATTCACCAAGGAACAGCTCGCAAGGTTCATGGAGCCATACTACACCACAAAGGAGAATGGACATGGACTGGGACTGCTCATCGTGGACCGAATCGTCCGCTCCCACGGAGGAGACTTCGCCATCGACGGAAAACCAGGAGCCGGGGCGGCATTCACGATCAGCCTCCCAAGACACGCAAGAATCATCAGGCAACTCGCCGCACCAGAAAAGTAAATGCCCCAAAAACCAACTATCCTAGTAATCGACGACGAGAAGAATACGCGCGAAGGACTCAGGGACGCCTTCGACGACAAGTACAACGTCCTCCTCGCAGACTCCGCCGAAAAGGGAATCGCAACCCTGAAGACACACAAGGTCGACATCGTCCTCACAGACCTCAGAATGCCGGGGATGGACGGAATGGCGTTCACAAGGGAGGTCGTCTCATGGCAAAGCCCCCCGCTGATCATCATACTCACCGCATACGGCTCCGTCCAGACCGCAATGGCCGCAATGAGGGCCGGAGCCTACGACTACCTGACAAAACCTGTCAATCTCGACGACCTGGAAATGATGATAGACAGAGGGCTCCAGGTGCTTGACGAACGGCGCGCCGCCGACAGAAAGGGCGCCGACGACGCCCCGGAGGGGATCATCGGCTCCTCACCCGCGATGAAGGCTCTCATCGAGGAGGCGCGCCAGGTCGCCTCCTCCCGCTCGACCGTCCTCATCACCGGCGAGTCGGGCACGGGAAAGGAGCTCTTCGCGCACGCACTCCACGCATGGAGCCCCAGGGCACGGGCGCCATTCGTCGCAGTCCACTGCGCCGCACTCAACGAAAACCTCCTCGAAAGCGAGCTTTTCGGACACGAGAAGGGGGCATACACAGGGGCGGACGAGCGCTTCATCGGTCGCTTCGAACGGGCGGACAGGGGAACCCTCTTCCTGGATGAAATAGGCGAAATCTCACTCGCCACCCAGGTGAAGCTACTCCGCGTCCTGGAAACCAGAAACCTGGAAAGGGTCGGCGGCTCCATGACAATCCCCGTGGACGTCAGGCTCGCAACCAACCGCGACCTCAAGGCAATGGTCCACGAGGGCACCTTCCGGGAAGACCTCTTCTACAGGCTGAACGTCGTCAATCTCAAAATCCCGCCGCTGCGGGAACATCCCGAAGACATCCCCCAGCTCATAGAACACTTCCTCACGCTGGCGGCACACGACAACGGGCGGAATGTCACCGGAATCACACAGGAAGCCGCGGCCGCGCTGAACTCCTACACGTGGCCAGGGAACATCCGCGAACTCAGAAACTGCGTCGAAAGAATGGTCGTCATGGCAAGGGGAAGCATTCTCACGGTCAGCGACATCCCTGAGGACATCGTGGACGCGCTCTCCGGCTCGCCCCAGGAGCCCCAGGGCGGCTCCGCGACCCCGAAGGCCACCGCCGAGCCACCCTCCCTCGACATCAAGACAAACGAGCTGGCCACCATGAGGCGGGCACTCGAAGAGGCGGGAGGAAACCGCACGAAGGCCGCCGAAATCCTCGGCATCAGCAGAAGGACACTCCAGAGAAAACTGCTGAAATATCCCGAACTCGACAAGACGCCCGAAGAATGAAATACCAAGCACCGCGGGAAAAGCCAAGGGACACGCTCCGAATCCTGCATCTCTCGGACGTCCACGCAGGACTCGGCGAATGGCGCTGGAAGTATCTCCTCGACAAAAGGCTGTTCGGAAGGCTCAACCAATTCCTCACACGACAGGGGAGACTCCACCTCGAAAACCTCCAGTCCCTCGCCGACGCCGCCCCCGCATGGGGGGTGGACCTCGTGGTCTGCACGGGAGACGTCACGTCAATCGGTTCCCGGGAGGAGTTCCTCCACGCACGCCAGCTGCTCGACCCGCTGGCAAAGGCAGTCGGCAACAGCTTCGTCTATGTCCCGGGAAACCACGACGCATACGTCAAGGCAAATTCCCATGCCCTGGCGGAGGCGTTCAGAAGCTTCAACCCGCTCCTCAAGCAAGGGCTGGACGAACTGCCCGCGACCATCACCCTGGACAACCTGGAGCTGGTCCTCGTCTCCCCCGCAAGGCCAACCCTGCCATGGTACTCCAACGGCGAACTCACACCTAGCGACTGGGCAAAACTGGAGTATATTCTCTCACGTCCAATCCAGGGTGGTGCAAGGCTGCTTCTGACACACTTCCCGCTCCTCAAAGGAAACGCCGCGCAACTGGGGCTCAGAACCAGGATGGCTGGCTGGGAAAGACTCGCAAAATGGGGAAGGGACGGGCGATTCCAGGCACTCCTCTGCGGCCATATTCACAAGCCCTTCAACCTCACCCCGGAAACCGCGGGATTCCACCAGGTCGACGCAGGCTCAATCTCAATCAACAACTCCTTCGCAATCGTAGACGTCTGCAAAAACACCGGGACAATCACCCCATACACACTCTACTTCAAGGAACAGCCATGAAAAACTATCTCGCATTCGACCTCGGTGCATCCAGCGGACGGGCAATCATCGGACACTACAACGGCGAAACCATCGAACTGGAAGAACTCCACCGCTTCGCCAACGGACCACACGAGGTCAATGGACAGCTCTTCTGGGATATCAACACCCTCTTCGCGGAAATCAAGGAGGGACTCCGGAAGGCCATCGCCGCATGCCCCCAAATCGACGGAATCGGCATCGACACATGGGGAGTGGATGTGTGCTACCTCGGAAGCGACGGAAAGCTCATCGGACTGCCACACCACTACAGGGACCCAAGGACAAGCGATGTCATGCCGTGGACTTTCGCACGGATCTCAAAGGATGAAATCTACCGGGAGACGGGCATCCAGTTCATGAACCTGAACACCATCTTCCAGCTCTCCGCGTCAGTCCGGGACGACGAGGAGGCGCTCAAGAAGGCCGACAAGCTCCTCTTCATCCCGAACGCACTCACCTATCTCCTCTGCGGGTCGGTCGCCGCCGAATACTCCATCGCCACAACATCCCAGCTCTTCAACCCAACCACGGGAGACTGGTCCTGGAAGATCATCGACGCCATCGGACTCAAGCGAAGCATCTTCCCGAAAATCACCCCCTCGTGCACGGTGGCAGGCCCACTCTCCGAGGAAATCCAAAAGGAATTCTCCTGCGGGCCAATCCCGGTAATCCTCATCGGAAGCCACGACACCGCAAGCGCGGTCGCGGCGGTGCCCGCAAACGATGAAACCGGGTGGGCATACCTCTCCAGCGGAACATGGAGCCTCATGGGAGTCGAACTCCAACACCCATGCATCGACGAGGCCGCGCAAAAGGCAAACTACACCAACGAGGGCGGCGTCGGTAATACCATCCGGTTCCTCAAGAACATCATGGGACTATGGATCATCCAGGAGTGCAGAAACCAATGGATCAGGGAAGGAAGCAAATACTCCTTCGCCGAACTCGCAGACATGGCAAGGAACGCGGAACCATTCTACGCCATCATCAATCCTAACGACAGCCTCTTCGAAGCACCAGGAGACATGCCGGCAAGAATCAGGCAGTTCTGCCAGCAGACAGGACAAAAAGTCCCCGAAACGCCCGCGCAAATCGTCAGGATAGCACTCGAATCACTCGCACTCAAATACAGGCAGACCTGGAAGGAACTGGAAACGCTCACAAAGACAAGGCTCTCAATACTGCACCTCGTCGGAGGAGGATGCCAGAATGTCCTCCTCAATGAATTCACCTGCAACGCAATCCAGGCGACGGTCGTCACGGGACCCGTCGAGGCAACCGCCTTCGGAAACATCCTCGGACAGGGCATCGCGACAGGAACCATCGACGGACTCAACGCCGCACGCGCAATCGTCCGACGCTCCACACCCACAGACCGCTACGAACCCACTGACGCCGCAGCCTGGGAAGAGGCATACGCCAAATACCTCAAAATCTGCGAAAAAAGCACATCTATCGGCTAACATCCTCAACCGCAAGGACTTATACGCAGAAACCCACACAAAGTGCCCATGATGCGACACTGCATAGCAATCCTACTGCTGTCGTGCACAGCCCTCCTCGCCCAGGCATCGTCCACGCAGGAGCGAAACTCCTTCCAGGAACTCATCGGCGACTTCGCCATGATACAGGAGATGCACGACACAAACCGAGCGACCTTCGCCAGCATTGACGTTGATCTGGGCAAGCTCTTCAAGTCCCCAAACTCCGAGGAGTCAATCAAGCAGGCAATCCGTATCCGGCGGAGGACTGCGGAGCTGATGCAGTCAATCGAACGAAACCAGGAGAGGCAGGTCGCCTTCAAGAACGCGCTCACCAACTACGCCGCGACGCGACAGCTCCTCAGGCAGGAGCAGAGCTATCTGACCCACTACCTGGATGAACTTCAGAAATTCGGGGCCGAACAGGCCGATGCAATGAGGTTCCTCCAAAATGCGACGAAGACGCTCACCCAGGTTCTCGCCAGCACCCAGCCCCCGCCAAGGTTCACCGTCGCCCCGGGAATCGAATTCGTCCTCGTCGGAGCCCCAGGAAAGACACCCCTCTATGTGACGGCAACCGCCCTCACGGAAGACCAGACCATCGCATTCTGGAGGGCGGCCAACCCAAATGCCGACGAGAATGCGCTCAAACAGGCACGGGAAAACCTCAAGAAGGATGGATGCAACCTGCTTGACGTGACCGCAATCGCCGCAACTGCGACAAAGCTGGCGGGATTCGAGTGCACACTCCCGGAAGAAGCCCAACTCCAACTCCTCAAGGGATACGCGCCCACCCTCGACAAGGCAGTCTGGATAGGCGGAAAGCCACAACTCCAGCCACACGAAAGGGAAGCACTCCAACGATTCGACATGAAGATGGGAAGAATCTGGGACCCGAGGGGACTCCTGCGCAGGAAAACCAGCGGAATCGCTGATGTCTCCAGCGAACTCCCATGGGCATCATACCCCGAACTCGGGTGCATCCTCGTCGCAAATGTCCAGGCCGGAAGAAAGACGTTCCTCGAAAAAATCGAGGAAAGCATGGTCGCCGAAGACGAGGCAGCAAGAAAAACGCCCGACAACGCCCCAGCCCCCATGACAAAGAGGGAGGAGCCCGCCGAAGCCACGCAATCCCAGGAGGACCCACAATGAGACTGACTCTTATCGCATTGACGGCTCTCCTGGCCGCGTCACTCCCCCTCAGGGCACAGCAGAACCAGCCCCAGCTGCCGCCGACGAACAGCGGAGGCATCGGACTCTCACAGGCAGTCATCGACAGCCTGGAGTCGCCACGCACGCCACCGCCGCGCACCACAAAGGTCAAGGGACCATTCCTCCGAACGGAACTCCGAAGCAGGGACACCGCATATAGAATCGAAGCGGAACTCTCCGTCGATACGCCATACCGGCAGCCCACACTCAAGGTAAAACGCTTCAAGGACGAAACCATCACGGAAGTCCGAATATATGAGACGCTCCTGAGGACATTCATCCCAGGGGAGGACAATAATCGGGGAACCTACGAATACGAAAGCCTCCCGTCCGAAACATGGGAGGGGGAGACAAACTCCAGGGTCGTCACGTCATACGACGGAGCCTTCGCAAACGAAAAGGTGAAACTCAACGGATTCGAACTCGTGACAGACTCCGACGGACTCGTCTCAGACCCGGAAAACAAGGTGGACCTCCTCGGAAAGTTCGATGAACTCGGCAATAGAAACGCGTCCCTGGACATCGAAATCGATGGATACGCCCCCGTCCATGTCAATGTCACAAGGACTATGCCAATGAGGCGGCAAAGCGATGAAAAACGCATCGAGGAGGACGAAAAGAACGAAATCCTGCTGCTCTACGGCCTGGACTTCAATCTCACCAGGCGGAAGCCAGAACAGGACGCGCTCGAATGCAAGGCGTTCCTCCCCATGGACTTCGCATTCGCGGAGGCAGGAAAGTTCTTCCCGCTGACAATCCAGGTCAAGAACGACGGCACCGCCCAGACTTCGTGCCTCATCGCGAGGACATTCTCGAGGGTCAGGGGACTCAATGGAAAGCTCTTCTACTTCGGGGGGGTGAAGCCAGGGCAGACAGTCTCCTTCACCAGGCTCGTCAGAGTCGAAGAGGAGGAACTCGCCGCAAAGGCCTCCCTCGAAATCAGGTTCTCGGACAGCTGGAGCGTCCCAAAACACCGAATCCCACTCACATTCCCAGTCGTCCACTGAAAACACCCCTTTCCCGATTCCCAAACCTCAAATCCAACAAGGAGCAACAGATGCAATTCGCGACCCTCTCCGACAAGGAAATCAAACAACGCTACGACATCGCCAAAAAGTACTTCGCCGAACTCGGCGTTGACACGGATGCGGCACTCAAGACGCTGGCGGCCACCCCAATCTCGCTCCACTGCTGGCAGGGGGACGACGTCCACGGATTCGAAGTCCACGACACCGCAGTCACCGGCGGCGGCATCATGAGCACCGGAAACTACCCCGGCTGCGCAACCAACGCAGACCAGCTCCGCAGCGACGCCGAAGTCGCACTGGCTCTCATCCCAGGCAAAAAGCGCTTCAACCTCCACGCAATCTACGCCGAAACCAACGGCAAGCCCGTCGAACGCGATGAAATCACCCCGGAACACTTCAAGAACTGGATGAAGTGGGCGAAAAAGCAGGGGCTCGCACTCGACTTCAACCCGACCTTCTTCGCACACCCGCTCGCAAACAGCGGATACACGCTCTCCTCCAGCGACAAGAAGATCCGCGAGTTCTGGATCCGCCACGGAAAGCAGTGCCGCGAAATCGCCGCGGCAATGGGAAAGGCACAGGGCACGCCATGCATCGTAAACCACTGGATTCCGGACGGCGCAAAGGACCAGCCCATCGACAGGCTTACCCCGAGAAAACACCTCAAGGACGCATACGATGAAATCTTCAGCGTGAAGTACAGCCCAAAGTACATCCGGGACGGGGTCGAAAGCAAACTCTTCGGCATCGGGGCGGAAGACTACACGGTCGGCTCCCATGAGTTCTACATGACATACGTCGCAAGCAGACCCGAAAAGGATGTCATGCTCACATTCGACATGGGACACTTCCACCCAACGGAGACAATCCACGACAAAATCGCCTCCATCGCACCGTTCCAGAAGGAACTCCTCCTGCACGTCTCCAGGGGAATCAGATGGGACTCCGACCATGTCGTCAACTTCAATGACGACCTCCGGAATCTCTTCCTCCAGCTCGTCCGCTGCAACTTCCTCGCCAAGACCCATATCGCTCTGGACTTCTTCGACGGCTCCATCGACAGAATCGGTGCATGGGTCGTCGGAACAAGGGCCGCGCAAAAGGGGCTCCTCTACGCGCTCCTCGAACCAACGCAGATCCTCAGGAAGTTCGAAAAGGACGGAGACAACGCAATGAAGCTCGCACTCCTCGAGGAACTCAAGGGCGCGCCATGGGAAGCCGTCTATGACGAATTCTGCCGCATTAACAAGACCACCGTCGGAAATGCCTGGATCAACGACCTGATGGACTACGACCGGAAGGTCGCACGCAAGCGCTAATACAACTCACACGAACAGGCACGCCTCAAGCACACGAGAATGACTCAGGCTGAATCAAATGTCTTCGCGGTCTCGGTTATGTTCCGCGACCAGGTCGGCATCGTCGCATCCGTCTCCGCCGCCATACAGAAGCTGGGGGGAAATCTCCACGACGTCACCCAGACTGTCCTCCAGGGATATTTCTCCATGCTTCTGCTGGCCGACATGCCCAAGACCGTCAGCAAGGAGGAGATCATCAAGGCGCTTGAGGCGCTTCCGGAACTCAAGGGCGCATGCTTCGGCGTGCTGCCCTACGACGGGCCGCTGGAACAGTCCGTCGACGCAGTCAATACATACGTGCTGACCGCATCCGGAGCAGACAAGCCGGGACTGGTCGCAACAGTCTCAAGATATCTGAAGGAACACGGAGTCAACATCGTGGACCTCTCCAGCAGATACCACGACGGAGACTACACGATGATATGGCAACTGCAGCTGCCCCCTGGGCTGGACGCAAAGGCCCTCCAGGACAGCATGCAGAACGACATGAAGGATGACCTCGAAATCGGAATCAGGCACGAGGAGCTCTTCACGGTCACCAACGAAATCTAAGGCCGCCGCATACGCAATGGACATCTTCGGGAACGCCAAGAAGCTGGGCTTCGGGCTTATGAGGCTGCCCCTGCTGGACAGCGAAGACCCCGCAAGCATCGACATCGAGGAGTTCAAGAGGATGGTGGACCTCTTCATCGAAAGGGGATTCACATACTTCGATACCGCAATCATGTATTGCGGCATGAAAAGCCAAAACGCTGTCAAGGAGGCGCTCACATCAAGGTATCCGCGGGACAGGTTCACCCTCGCGACTAAACTCCACTGCGGATTCTTCCATTCGCTCAAGGAACGGGACGAGGTCTTCGATAACCAGCTCGAAAGCACGGGGGTCGAGTTCTTCGACTACTATCTCATCCACGATGCGAACTCGGACCACTACCCGATATACGAAAGGTTCGACTGCTTCAACTGGCTGCGCGACAAGAAGGAGAAGGGACTCGTCAAGCACATGGGATTCTCCTTCCATGACAACGCGGAAACCCTCGACAGAATCCTGACGGAACACCCCGAAGTGGAATTCGTCCAGCTGCAGCTGAATTATCTCGACTGGGAGAACCCGATCGTCCAGTCCCGAAAGTGCTACGAGACCTGCCTCCGCCACGGCAAGCCCGTAATCGTGATGGAACCCGTGCGGGGCGGCTCCCTGGCAAATGTCCCGGACTCGGTCGCGGAACTCTTCCACAAGGCTAATCCGGAGGCATCCGTCCCCTCGTGGGCAATCAGGTTCGCCGCCAGCCACGACAATGTCAAGATGGTCCTCAGCGGAATGAGCAATATGGCACAAATGGAGGACAACACCTCCTGTATGCAACACTTCAAACCACTCTCCGACCAGGAAAACAAGGTCATTCAACAGGCACTCGACCTCCTCAGGGACACACAGGAAATCCCGTGCACCGCATGCGGATACTGCACGGGGGGATGCCCAAGGAAAATCCCCATCCCACAATACTTCTCAATCTATAACATGCTGAAACTCAGGGAGAAGGAAGGCGCGTCAACATGGATGCCGAAAGTCCTCTATTCAAGGCTCGCCGCACAGGCGACAACACCTGACAAGTGTGTCAAATGCCGACAGTGCGAACATATCTGCCCACAACACCTGAATATCACTGAACTCCTCGAAATCGTCGCAAAAAGCTGCGCCGAATAGAAGGGCGAATTCGCGGTTTGCCACATGCGCCCCGTAACGGATGGGGGTGGTTGTCCTTCCGCCCCAGATGACTGGATGGATTGTAAGGACGCGCGGCAGAAGTGCCGCGCGAGGCGCGCCCAAGCGCGCCAACCACGCACTAACCTCTCCTCCCATCTCCCCCAAGGACGCGCGGCAGAAGTGCCGCGCGAGGCGCGCCCAAGCGCGCCAACCACGCACTACCCTCTCCTCCCTACTCCCCCAGGGACGCGCGGCAGAAGTGCCGCGCGAGGCGCGCCCAAGCGCGCCAACCACGCACTAACCTCTCCTCCCATCTCCCCCAAGGACGCGCGGCAGAAGTGCCGCGCGAGGCGCGCCCAAGCGCGCCAACCACGCACTACCCTCTCCTCCCTTCTCCCTACTCCCTACTTTCTGGGAGCCTCTTCAGCATCCTCACCGCGACATATATGCAGATTGCGCCGCCGAGGACATCGGTGGCCAGACGCGTGTAGAATACTCCCTGCCGCCATTGCAGATACCGTGCCAGCAGCGACAGCGGAATCATTATCCCGGCCATCCTCACCGCCTTCAACGCCGCGTCCATCCGCGGGTGCCCGCACCCCGTCAGCACAAATCCCGAGAATCGAGTGATTTCGATAAACACGAATCCCCACGGTATGATGCGCATATACTCGACCATCATTTTCTGGATTGCCGGTTCGGGGGTGAATATCCCGACCAGCTTTGGCGCAAAGAAGAAGAGGACAAGGCACATGACGCCCAGGTAGCACAAAGCCACAAGCGACGCAAACTTGTAGGCATATCGCACTCGATTGTACAGGCCCGCCCCATAGTTCTGGGCGACAATCGACATCAAGGGCATTCCGAAGGCCATGGGCAATACGAAGGCGAGATTCTCCAGACGCCCCGCGGCCGCCACCGCGGCAACCATCGTCTCCCCAAAGTATGCGGTCACCCAGGTTGTGACATAGTTGGTCAGAGGAAACAACACCATTCCGAGAATGTTCGGAACCGCATACCCCGTGATCTTCCCCCACGCCGCCTTGATATGATGCCAGGGCATCCTGCCAAAGGAGAGAAGCCCCAGGCGGTTCAGTATCACCACCAGGGCCACTGCCGAAAAACACTGGGAGATAATCGTCGCAAGGGCAGCTCCCCGTATCCCCATCTCGGGCATGAAGGAAAAGGCCCACAGGCCCCCGCGGATCATTCCGTGTGACCATCCGGGAGTCGCCGCGACGGCGCGGGAAAGGCACCCTGCCCCGCCGTAGATCATTATCGGGTCCAGAAGGATATTGATTGCCACGCCCGCAATAGTCATGATGGAGGCGATCTTCGGCTTGCCCGCCGCAATCAGCAGATGGTTGCCCGGCATCGAGACGGCGGCAGTGATGCACCCCATGAACCAAATGTCCATGTACGCCTCAAGTTGCCGCAGGGTCTCCCCGTTGGCGCCCATCATGCCGTAAACGCGGTCCCCAAAGAGGACGCCCAGGACAGTCACAACCACCGCAAGCCCCACGATGAGAAGCATGCCGCTCGTCACTATCCGACAGGCGCCCTTGCGGTCGCCCTCGCCTATCGCATGGGCCATCGTCGCCATGCAACCGCCGCCAAACCCGCCGAAAATACACGCGCATAACATCACTATCGGAAAGGTGAACCCCATCGCGGCCAATGGAGACTCGCCACCCATCCGACCCACGAAAAAGGTGTCCGCAACATTGTACGCGGACATCGCCAATGTGCTGGCCAGCATCGCAAAGGCTGTCCGAAGCATCGTCGACGCTATGCTTCCGTGTGTGTATTCCGCCTCAATCCTTTCTACATCACCCATGGATTCCAGTGATAAGCCACTACTGAAATAATAAAAACGCCGACTGGGACGGGCTGCGCAAATGGCATGCCCGCCCCATCGGAGGATAAGTCAAAGGCAATAACGCGAAAACGGACGGTTTATTGTGCCAGAAACACACAATCCCTACTTGACGGAAATGATCTTGCCGCCAGATTTCGCGGACTTGTGGGAGGCCTCGCAGAGCCTCAGGTTGTGGATCGCGTCATCCGCAGTGAGGGGCCTCCCCGCAAGCACGCTTGCAGCATGCCCCTCTATCAACGACTGGTAGATGTTCCTGACACCCGCCGGCGCACACCTGCGGACGCGGCCGCAGTCGTCAAGCTCAAGCCTCATCCTGATTGGCTCGCCCTCATGGCCCGAAAGCTGGAACATCGACCCGTAGGAACGCAGCACGGCCTTGTCACCGTATATCTCAAAGCCCAGATTGGTGAGAGTGCCGCCAAGCCCGCCCCGAAGCTCGCTGAAGGAGGCACGGACACTTCCCTGGGTCCCGTCCTCGAAGAAGAACTTGATGTAGGCGCCATCCTCAGCCTTGATGGACATGACCTTCGGATAGTAGACCGCGGCAACCTTGGAAATCCGCTTGCCGAAGACAAATTCGGAGACGTAGAAGCAATGGCTCGCCACGTCCCCTATCGGACCGCCCATCTCCTCCACACGGGAACAACGCCACGTCGACGCCTCCGCAGGATCGTAGCCATACGCAAACTCCATGTGGAAGCAACTGTCGTTGACAATCCCAAGGCGCCCCGAAGAGACAATGTTCCGCGCACGGATGTTCCAGGCATTGTTCACCATCATGTGGTCCACAGTGAGGGAAAGCCCCTTCTTCACGGCAAGGCGGTTCATCTTCTCGGCGTCCGAAACCGAAGTCGCTATCGGCTTCTCGACAATCACATGCTTGCCTGCCGACAGGGCGGCAAGAGCAATGGCGGCGTGCGACGCATTGTTGGTGGCGACATAGACTGCGTCAATGGAGGAATCCGAAAAAATCTCCTCCATCCCGCCATACCAGCGAAGCCCCAGCGCCTCCGCCGCCCCCCGGCGTCCCTGGTTCATGTCGGTGGCGCCAACCAGAACCGCGCCACGCAATGGCGAAAAACGACTCGCGTCACACGCAAACCCCTCGCGGGCAACTCGATTCTCGGCAATTCCACCAAACCCGATGATGGCGTATCTGACCTTGTCCATTCCTCTGTCTCCTACTTGCTGTCAAAAGGGAAGTAATGCCTGAAGAGAACTCCAAAACCCTGCCGATACATCTCAACACTGCCCGCGACATGCGATGTGACGGGGCGGAAAGCACGGACTCTCCAGGGAAATGCGCGGCGCCAACAAACTAGAACATAACCCAAAGTGACACTTTTTTCCAGACCTCCCCCGTCTTTCACCCTGAAAAGACACCATAAATTCACCTGCGCAAAACCAATGGCAAGACTGGTCGGCGCAACCACCCCGACACATCAACCTTTCAAACACGGCAACTTGCAAAACGACTTTGATGGAATATCTTAACCCCGCTTTACAAAAATGGGTCTCCATCGTCTAGTGGCCTAGGACACCAGGTTTTCATCCTGGTAACAGGAGTTCAATTCTCCTTGGAGATGCCAATCCTATTTCCATAAGCACAAGCACGGAGAGGTGGCTGAGTGGCCGAAAGTAACGGTTTGCTAAACCGTCGTAGCAGTAATGCTACCGGGGGTTCGAATCCCCCCCTCTCCGCCACTCTTTGCCCAACACACGGGCACACACCCCAGCACAGGGCTCGCACCACCCCAAAACTATTCGGCGAGACCTCGGTTGAAAAAAAGACAGCATACCCCGTCAGCTACGACAAGGTTTTATCTTGTCCCTCTAGGTGCGCATTATTACATAACTTCCTGTAAACAAGGGTGTTACATACTATTTAAGCCAAAAGGCGACCGCTTCCCCGACGCATGAAGGACAGGGAGTGGAAAGTGCCAAACCACCCAACGAAAAAAAGTCACAATTATTCCTCCCAATCCTTGTTTTCCCTTCAATAAATGCCAATAATACGCTTTGAAGGATGTTTCATAATAACCCTTCGACAGATGTTCCACTTTAGCAAGGACAAGGAGATTTCAAAAAATGAAGAAGCATTTCACCCTGATTGAACTACTCGTGGTGATCGCCATCATCGCGATCCTGGCCTCAATGCTCCTGCCTGCCCTCTCCAAGGCACGCGAAAAGGCACGCGCCATCAGCTGCACCAACAACCTCAAGCAGCTCTCGCTGGCATTCATCATCTACGGCGACTCCAACGACGGATACATGCTGATCGGCTGCACTGACCAGAACCAGTGGATTGCACACAACTGGCGCACCGGACTCTTCACCGGAATGGAAAACAACTGGGACGCCGACTGGGCAAGCCCCGACTACAAGAAGTGGAAGCAGGTCTTCCCCGTCGCATTCTGCCCCAACGAAAAAACCTTCGGAGCGGAACACGCATACGGCATCATCGCGCAGTCCAATGCCCGAGCGTACGCCGACAACGGAGGCCCGTACCGCATCGAGGCAAGAAGCTGCCAGTGGTGCAAAGACCCCGCCACCCCCTTCAAGGACGTCTTCACACGCCCGGAGGTCTTCAAGGCCCCGTCCGCATATTTCCTGTGGGGAGACGCAGACAACGTCAATGAATCCAACGGATACCACGCCGGATGCGTCGAGCCACGCTGGGGCGGCGTCCTCCACAGCCTCATGAAGCACCAGGACAACGGATGCAACTTCGCATTCGCGGACGGACATGTCGAGGCAGTCAAGAACGGCGTCAAGTACGCGGAACTGGCAGACCAGGAGGCACAGCACTACAACAAGTGCGTCTGGGGTTCCTACACAGGCACTACAACCAATGCTATCTGGATGGCTCTCAACGGCACAGCCGTCCAGTTCACCTACACCAGATAATACGCGCCTGACCTGAACACGGTCACCATGACATCCCCGGCCACATCCCAAAAAACGGATGACGCCGGGGATTTTTGCTTCACATAGCATTCCTCCACTCAATAGGATATCATCCACACACCCCGGCGCATCCGAAAAAGACCTGCCTTTCCCTTAAGGTTCTCACAACCTGGAATGAGGGGAGGCTATCACATTCCGCCCAGCATACGCAGCACTGACAGGGAGATTTCCAGAAAATGAGGAAGCATTTCACCCTGATTGAACTACTCGTGGTAATCGCCATCATATCCCTACTGGGCTCCATGCTGCTGCCTGTCCTCTCCAAGGCACGCGAGAAGGCACGCTCCGTCAGCTGCATCAACAATCTCAAGCAGCTCTCGCTGGCATTCATCGTCTACGGCGACTCCAACAACGGATACATGCTGATCGGCTGCAATGACCAGAACCAGTGGCTCGGACACAACTGGAGAAGCGGTCTCTTCACCGGCATGGAAGACAACTGGGACGCCGACTGGGCAAGCCCCGGCTACCTGAGATGGAAGCAGGTCTTCCCCGTCGCATTCTGCCCCAACGAAAGAACCTTCGGACCAGAACACGCATACGGCATCATCGCGCAGTCCACCGCACGGGCATACACCGACAACGGCGCACCATACCGCATCGAGGCCGCAAGCTGCGAATTGTGCCTGGACTCCAACGGCACCCTCAAAGACGTCTTCACACGCCCGGAGGCCTTCAAGGCACCCTCCGCATTCTTCCTGTGGGGAGACTCCGACAACGCCAACAATCTCAACGAATACCACGCGGGCTCCGTCGAACCACGCTGGACAGAAGGAGACAATGTCCACCACAGCCTCATGAAACACCCATACAATGGATGCAACTTCGTATTCGCGGACGGACATGCCGAAACAGTCAAGGACGGCATCAAGTACGCCGGGCTTGCAGACCAGGAGGCACGGCACCACAACAAGTGCGTCTGGAATGGCTACAGCGTCCCAGAGCATAGCAATACCTGGATGGTCGACAACGGCACCGCCGTCCAGTTCACATACTCCAGATGATGCCCACCAGGCCTGAGGTCTTTTCCAGGGGATAAATCCACTCCGCTGAAATTATTGCCCCCTGCCTGCTCGCCTAGGGGGACTGGTATTTTCTCACGGTATTCCTGGACGTTCCCAGGGCTTCGGCGGCCTTGGTGATATTGCCATTGTACTTTTCGACGACCCGTTTCACATGGAGACGGGTAACCTCCTCCAGGTTGTCAGGCACAGCCACCTCCTCCTTTGGGAGAAGCGCGGCGTTGAGTTCCCTGTGCTCCCTGACAAGCTGCCTGAAGTCGGTGACGCCCAGGACGTATGCCCGTTCCAGGAGGTTGTAGAGTTCCCTGACATTCCCGGGGAAGTCATACGACTGGAGCGCCTCGATCTGGGATTGAGTCAGCCTGCCGCCCATCTTGTTGCGCTCGCGGTATGAGTAGGAGATAAGCGGTATGTCCTCCTTGTGCTCCCGAAGGGCTGGCACACGGAGCTGGATGACGCTCAGGCGCTGGAAGAGGTCCAGGCGGAACTTGCCATCCCGCACCATGGAGGGCAGGTCCCGGTTCGTGGCCGCGATGACGCGCACGTCCACCTCGACCTCCCGCGCATTCTCGCCCATCCGCTGGAAGCGTCCCTCCTCAAGCACACGCAGCAGAAGCCCCTGCGCCTCCAGTGGCAGCTCCCCGACCTCGTCCAGGAAGAGCGTCCCCCCATTTGAGGTCTCGAAGATTCCGAGGCGTCTTTCGGTCGCCCCGGTGAACGCCCCCTTCTCGTAGCCCCGGAAGGTGCTCTCCAGCAACTGTGGATTGACACTGGCGCAGTTGAATGCAACAAACGGCTCCTGGGCGCGCCGGGACTTGTTGTGGATCTGGGCGGCAACGGTCTCCTTGCCAGTCCCCGTCTCCCCAAGGATGAGCACGCGGGTGCGGTCGTGTGCCGCCAGCAGGTTGACCTTCTCCTGAAGCATTGACATCGCACTGCTCTTGCTAATGAGCTCCCGGTGGCCGTAGCGCCGGAAATGCTCAATCATCAGCTTCTCACTCTCCGACCACTTGTCCTCGGAATCCTTGCAGGCAATGTGGCGGATGACGCGGGAATACGCCTCCTCGTCCTGGTAGTTGCGGTAGAAATACTCCGCCGCCTCCAGAAACTCAACGTATCTCCTGCCTATGGGATGCCCCTCGTCACAGTATGGAGCCAACTCCGACTCGTCCAGGCTGTAGTATTCCGCAACCGCCGAGGAGACGCTTCCCTCGGGGCTGACATGGCTCTCAAGGTTGGAACGGACGGAGTCGCCAATCCACGCAGGAAAGTCACAGCCGCTAATCCAAAGCACCTTGACGCCGCGCTTCCTCAATGCCTCCAGATCCGCGGCAAGACGATCCGCGTCCCCCCCAAGGGAAACCCCAAGGATGACAATCTCCGAATACCCGGAGACACTCTCCAGATACTCCGGCAGCCGACGCCTGCTCATGCCCAATATCTCCGCATTCCCAAAGTTACGCAACGCCGTGCAGCCCTCCTGCGCCAAATAGTCGCACAGTCTGTCCAGCAACCCCGACCGCCGAGCGCTGCCACCGCCGCTGACCACCAGCACACGGCGACCGCCATAC
>URJM01000034.1 GCA_900548225.1 uncultured bacterium | reverse complement strand
AAATGACAAAACAGTCATAACCACGAAATACACGAAACACACGAAATATGGAAATATCAGTGACACCGACTCATGAAAAAAGATATTCGTGGTCCATACCCTCCTCAATGTACGCACGGCGTTTCTGCCGTGCGGGCGCGCCCACGCGCGCCAACCACGCACTTTTCCCTACCTTCTTCTCCCTACTCCCTACTCTCGTAGAGTGCGAGTGCGGTTGCCGCGATAACGACTGGGAGTGCCCGGACGGCGATGCATGGGTCGTGGCGTCCTGTGACAGTGAGAGGCACATCTTCGCCCTTTGAGAGGCTGACGCTTGACTGTTCGCGTGAGATGGATGGCGTCGGTTTGAAGAATGCCTTGAACAGAATCGGCATACCAGTTGAGATACCCCCGAGGACGCCGCCGCAATTATTCGTTTTTGTCCTTATATGACCTGTTTTGTCAAAGTAATACTCATCATTATTTTCGCTACCGTGCAGGCGTGCCACCTCTGTTCCGATTCCGAAGGAGACGGCCTTTACAGCGGGAATTCCGAAGACGGCCTGCGCTATTCTGTTTTCCAGTCCACCGAACATTGGGTCTCCGATTCCTGCCGGCACTCCGATGGCGGCGCATTCCACCGCCCCTCCGATGGAGTCTCCCGCCATTCTGGCGTTTTCGATACAATCCATCATTGACCCTGCGGCGTTGTCATCGATAGCCGGGAATCCTTTTTCGTCGAGTTCATCGAATTGCGCCGCAGTCACATTGATTGGATTGAAAGGCGTATCGAGAGCATCCCCGATTTGTGCGATATGTGCGCCGACCCTGATGCCCTTTGCCTCCAGGAGTTGCAGTACGATCCCCCCCGCGATGCAGAGAGGCGCCGTGAGGCGTCCGGAGAAGATTCCCCCTCCTCGGATGTCGTTGTATCCATGGTATTTGACGGATGCCGGATAGTCTGCGTGCCCGGGTCTGGGGACATCCCTTAGATTTGCGTAGTCATTCGAGTGTTGGTCGGTGTTTCGGATGATTGCGCAGAGGGCTGCCCCCGTCAGGACGCCGTCCTGGATTCCCGAGAGGAATTCCGGGATGTCGTCCTCCTTTCGCAGCGTAGTGAGCGTGCCTTGTCCCGGGGCGCGTCTTGCCAGGAATCTACGCAGCTTCTCCTGGTCGAGCCTGGTTCCCGGGGGGAGTCCTTCCAGGACGCACCCGATTGCGGGTCCGTGGGATTCGCCGAAGATAGTCAGGCGGATTCTTTCACCGTATGAATTCATGCTGTCTTGACCTCCTCGTTTGTCGCCATACTCCGTGTTGTCCAGAAATCTGGCCAGGACTTTGCGCAGGCTTCCGCGTCCGTAATGTGGACTGGGCCTGTAGCCGCCACTGCTGCTGCGGCGGCGGCCATGACGATGCGGTGGTCGTTCACGCCATCCACCCGTCCACCGCGATATGCGGACACTCCGTCCACCGTCAGCGTATCGTCTTCGACAGTGGCGTGTCCTCCCAGCGCCGTAATCATCGCCCGGGTTGCCTCCAGCCGGTCGGACTCCTTCAGGCGGAGCCTTGAGGCGTTGACGAAGCGCGTAGTGCCCGCCGCAACACCCGCGACCACCGCAAGGGCGGGAACCATGTCCGGGATGGCCCTGACATCTATCTCCGGCACCGCGGCCAGCCTTCCGGGGAAGACCTTCACCAGACCATCCTCCTGCAGGACGCGGGCTCCGAAAGTGCGGAGAAGCTCCACAATCCGGCGGTCCCCCTGCGGCGACTCCAGGTCGAGATTTGCGAGGGCCAGCCCGTCGCCGCCAAGAGCGGCCGCGACCATTGGGAATGCCGCGCTGGACCAGTCGCCTTCGACGGTCATCCCATCCTTCAAGGCAGTGTAGCCACTGGCGCCCTCGACGCGGAAGCCTCTCTCCGTGGAGGAGACCCGCACGCCAAAGGCGGACATGGCGGCAATAGTCAGGCGGACATAGTCCTGCGATTCCAGTGGAGTCGAGAGAGTGATGGACGAGGCGCGCCCCGTCATGGGAAGTGCCAGCAGCATTCCCGAGATGAATTGCGACGACACATCCCCCGGCAGGGTGAATTCGCCGCCCGCAAGCCTCCCCCGGATTGTCAGCGGCAGTCGGTTGCCGGTTGCCGTGACTCCGTGTGCGGCGAGGGCATCGAGAATTGGGGCGATTGGGCGTTCCGGGAGCCGTCCATGCCCAATGAATGTCGCGCCCTTGCCCAGGGCGGCGGCGACGGGCAGCATGAACCTCAGGGTCGTTCCGGACTCGCCGCAATCCAGGACCGGAGCCCCCTCCGCCATCAAAGTATCGAGGCAGCTTTTTGTTGCATTGACATCCTGGGAGGGGGTTCCGAGGATGCGGATTGCATCCAGCGGTGTTTTTGAGAGCGCCGCGCAGACCAGGAGCCTGTGCGCCACCGACTTCGAGGATGGAATCTCAACGCGGCCGCGCCACGGGCTATTGTGGAGAACCAGTTCCCTCATCGCGTCATCAGCCCCTCGGACAGCATCTTGACGGGAATCTCGCGCCTCACGCATCGGCCGATGCATTCAGGGACGACGATTGTGATAGCATCGCCGCTGCGCTTCTTGTCATGAAGCATGATATCGGCCAACTCCTTCCACCCGAAGGGGAGTTCCGTGGGGAGTCTGTAGCGTTTCAGCGCATGGACGAGGCGTTCCGACGTTCCGGAGGCGCACCATCCGCGCACCTCTGCGATGCGCGTCATTGCGACCATGCCGATGGCCACCGCCTCGCCATGGGAGATTGCAAAACCGCTCCGGGCCTCCACGGCGTGCCCCACCGTGTGGCCAAAATTCAGAAGAGCGCGGTCCCCCCGGTCAAATTCGTCCCGTGAGACGATTTCCGCCTTGATTCTGACACATTGCGCGACCACCTCCTGGAGATGGCCGTCAAGGCATCCGTCGCTGTCAAGCATTCCGAAGAGCGCCTCGTCCCGTATGACGCCGTATTTGACCGCCTCGGCCATGCCGTCGAAGAGGATGCGTTCTGGAAGCGTGTCAAGCAATGCGGTGTCGCAGAGGACTGCCGTGGGCTGCCAGAATGCGCCGACGAGATTCTTGCCCTGCGGGAGGTCGACGCCTGTCTTGCCTCCCACGGAGGAGTCGATGGCGGCAAGCATCGTCGTCGGCACCTGGATGAAGCGGATTCCCCTGAGATAGACTGCGGCAGTGAAGCCCGCCATGTCTCCCGTGACACCGCCGCCCAGGGCAATCACAATGTCCTTGCGGGTGAACTGGTTCTCCGCAAGAAACCCCAGCAGCTCCGAAATCGTGCCAAGATTCTTGGAGGATTCCCCGGCGGGGAAGACGTGGGCGGCCGCGTCCGGAAGCAACTCCAGGATGTGTCCCAGGTGGAGTGGCGCGACATTGCTGTCGGCGAAGACCGCCACCCTGGAGGCTCCAGTGCCGGCGACGGCACGGGGCAGCTCCTCCCGGAGGATGCCGCGCCCGATGAGGACCTTGTAGGCGCCTCGGGAGGCATTGACTTGTATCTCCTGCCTGGGTTGCATTTGCAGTCCTGCCCGTAGGAATATGTGCTAGAAGAGAGAGTATGGGGTCTTCGGGAGTGCGTTGACCTTTGCCTTGGCCTCGCGTCCCTTCCGCAGAAGGAGGCAAAGTGCGCCCGCGTCCTTTTCCGCAAGTGCCTTTCTGAAGGCATTGAGATTGCCGATGACGTTGTCGAGTTCCCTGAGGAGGTCGTCCTGGTTGTCCAGGAAGAGCTCCGTCCACATTGTTTCCTGGAGTGTTGCGACCCTGGTCATATCCCTGAATGAGCCGGCGGAGAATCCGCTATGTTCCAATGCCGTAGGCGACTGGACATACGCGCTGGCGAGGATATGCGCGAGCTGGCTGGTATATGCGATGATCCGGTCGTGTTCCTCTGCGGTGGCGAATTTGACTGCGCCGAACCCCAGGTCCAGGAAGAAGCGCTTTGCCGTCTCCAGGATTTCGATGGGAGTGCCCTCCGAAGGGACCAGAATCATGGATGCCTGGTTGAAGAGATTACCCATGGATGCCTCGAAGCCGGAGCGTTCGATGCCCGCCATTGGGTGCCCGCCCAGGAAGAGAAGCCCGTGTTCGCGGCACAGTGCGGCCGCCTGGTTGCAGACAAAGCGCTTGACGCCGCAGGTGTCCAGGACAATCGTCCCCCTGCGCAATTCGGCGGCATGCTCCTCCAGCCAGTCGACGGTTCCCTGTGGGTAGACCGCCAGTATTACCATGTCCAGCGTGGGCAGGAGTTCGGGGGTGAGCTCCCCGTCCACGGCGTTGACCAGGCGTGCGCGGAGGCGCACGTCCTCCTGGGTGTCATATCCGAAGACCTGATGCCTTCCCTGCGCCTTGATTCCACGTGCCAGGGATCCTCCGATAAGCCCGAGTCCGACGATGCCGATCCTCATTGCATGCCTCCAAAGCCAAGGACACTGCGCACGGCGGCAATCTTCGGGACTGTCTCCGCGAAGACCTCCGGCGTGATGGACTGCGGCCCGTCGCACCAGGCGTGCTCCGGGTCGTTGTGGACTTCGATGATCAGTCCGTCCGCCCCGCAGGCGGCTGCGGCCACGGCCATGTTTGGCACCAGCCAGGAACGCCCTGATGCATGGCTTGGGTCGACGATTACGGGCAGGTGGGAGAGTTTATGGAGGACAGGGACCGCGGCCAAATCCTGCGTATTCCTGGTGTATGTCTCAAAGGTCCGGATGCCACGTTCGCAGAGGATGACCTGGGCGTTGCCCCCGGACATGATGTGTTCTGCGCTCATAAGCAGCTCCTGATAGGTGTTCGCAAGGCCGCGCTTCAACAGGATTGGCTTGTTGACATGGGCGAGCGCGTGGAGTAGCTCGAAGTTCTGCATGTTTCTGGCGCCCACCTGGATGATGTCGATTTCATCAAAGAGGGGAAGCTGGGAGATGTCCATGATTTCGGTGACTACCGGGAGCCCTGTCTCCCTGCGGGCCTCAAGCAACAGCTTGATTCCCTTTTCACGCATTCCCTGGAAGGAGTAGGGGGACGTGCGCGGCTTGAACGCGCCACCCCGCAGGATGTTGGCGCCCGACGCCTTCACAGCCGCCGCAACGGAGCAAATCTGCTCCTCGCTTTCCACAGAACATGGCCCCGCAATCAAGGCAAAGTTGCCGCCGCCTATCTTGACGCCGTTCGGAAGGGTAATGACCGTGTCCTCAGGATGAAATTTCCTGTTGGCGGCCTTGTAGGGATCCTGGACGCGCTTGACCTCGTCGACAATGTCCAGGGCGCTGATGAGGTCGATGTCGACACGCGAGGTGTCTCCAACCAACCCCAAAATCTTCTGGTGCTTGCCTTCGGATGCGTGGATCTCAAGCCCCTGGCTCTTCAGCCAGGTAATCAGATTCTCCAGCTGCACGGCATCTGGATTTTCCTTCAATATGACTATCATGGAGAGTGACTCATTTGCCCGCACAATGCACAGGACGGACGCCTCGGATTATGCCGAAAAACAGGAAGGGAACGCAGCCTGCACACTTATGCACGGAATTCACAATAATTTAATGGTGAGTAGAGAGTAGGGAGAAGAGAGAAGAAGATAGTGCGTGGACACTTTGCAGTGGGCATCCAAAGTAAGGAGGAGGGAGGAGAGAGAAGAAGATAGTGCGTGGACACTTTGCAGTGGGCGTCCAAAGTAAGGAGTAGAGAGTAGGGAGGAGAGGGGAGGGAGAAGTGCGTGGATGGCGCGCTCGAGCGCGCCTGTAAGGTAGGGAGGAGGGAGGAGAGTGCAATTCCAGCTTCCCATCATTTGCATTGGCTTGGGCAAGGAAAATGCGCGGGTCACTTGAGAGCATCTGAAGGAGGATTAGATTAAACCTCATTTGGGAAGGGGATGCAGAGAGTGCGTAAGCCACGGGCTACAGATGAATAGCCCGATGTACAGGCTGCTGAAAGCCATGCCTCCTCTTGTCTACCGCCCTGATGTGGCGAAATATGGGTCCTGGCGACCTCAAAACACCGGCACTTTCACTTTTTTTGCGTTTAGCACCATTAATTGTTCAAGATGAAACTGTCATCCCTTTGGAGAGATCACGCGGTTGTCCAGCGTGACAAGCAGATTGTAGTCTGGGGCAGCGACGCCCCTCCCCGCACCTTCATCCATGCAACCATTGGCACTTCCCATGCCATGGGCGCCACATCCTGGGACGGCCGGTTCGAGCTGCGCCTTCCAGCCCTTCCCGTCGGCGGTCCATACACCCTTGAGGTCGTGTGCGGTGACGAGCGATGCACCTGCTCCGATGTACTGGTGGGGGATGTCTGGCTTGTCTCCGGCCAGTCAAATGCGGAGTTCCCGCTGATGACCTTCGATCCCGATGATCCGCTGACGCAGACGCAGCAGTATCTTGACGAGGGTGGCACCGACCCGTGGATACGATGCCTGACGACGGAGAACGACTTTTTGGACGCGCATGGCCTGGAACTCGCCCCCGGCGCCGACTGGAAGCTCTCGGATGCGACCACCGCACCATATTTCACGGCGATTGGAGCCTGGTTCGCGCTCTTCATCCGCAAACGCTTCCCCGAAGTCCCAATCGGAATAATCCACTCGTCAAGGGGCGGCTCCCCAATTTCAGCCTGGCTGAGCCGTGCGGCACTTGCCGAAACCCCGGAGGGACGGAAGCTGCTGGAGGAGGACGATGCTGTCTGCGCTGACGAACTACAGTGGCATCAGGCACAGCGGGTGGACATGAAGCTGCCCGTGAACTTCGACTGGCAGGACTTTGAGACCGCGACCGAGCGCGACCGCGGAAACCAGGGCGAGGGGCTCGGATATGCAAAGCCCGAATTTGACGACTCCTCCTGGAAGGAGATGAAGGTGCCAGGCTCGTGGATGAAGCAGAAGATTGCAGGCTACGGGGCAATCTGGGTGCGCCGCCATGTCGTCCTCCCTGAATCCTGGGCAGGACAGACGCTCCGGCTGCATCTGGGCGGCGTTGACAAGCATGACATGACCTACTTCAACGGCACCCTGGTCGGCGCGACAGGAAAGGACTTCGACACCCAGTACTGGGACAAGCCACGCGAATACCCCATCCCCGGGGAAGTTGTCAAATCTGGCGAAAACCTCCTTGCAATCCGCGCATTCTGCTTCTTCTTCGACGGCGCATTCACAGGCATCCCAATTTCGTATTACCTCGAAAACACTGCGACTGGGGAGAAGATCTACCTCTCCGACGGCACCCTGTGGAAGGTCCTCCCCGAATATGAATTCGTGCCAAACGCAGTCCCCTACCAGTCACAGCTGGAGCCGACTGTCTCGCCGAACTCGCCACACAGGCTCTTCGACAACAAGATCGTGCCGCTTATCCCATACGGAATCCGGGGAGTGCTCTGGTACCAGGGCGAAAACGACGCGGACGCAGTCGACACCGCCCTCCTGTACAAGGAAAGGATGAAGGCGCTTGTCTTCGACTGGAGGCGAGCATGGGCACAGGGGGACACCTTCCCATTCTACTTCGTCCAGCTGGCAAACTACGACGCCAGCGAGTTCTGCCGACAGTGGCTTGACGTCCAGGACGCGCAGCGCCGTGCCTATCTTGAGACCGAAAACACGGGTCTCATCACCGCAACGGACCTGGCGCTCTTCGAACCGAAGGACATCCATCCCCACGACAAGCGGAGCTTCGGATACCGCCTCGCCCTTCTCGCACTGGCGGGAACATACGGCGACACCTCCATCATACCCCAGGGGCCGACGCTGGAATACGCCACACCCGAAGGCGGGTCAATCCGGCTCCACTTCAGGTTCGCGAAGGGACTTGCCGCAAAGGATGGAGCTCCGGCTCTCAAGGGATTCGAGGTCGCGGGAGACGACAGGGTCTTCCATGCGGCTGAGGCGACAATCGACGGGGAGGAGGTTCTCCTTTCATCGCCGGAGGTCGCGGCGCCCGTAATCGCCAGATACAATGCGAAGGTGGACCTGCCCGAGGGCAACCTCGTCAACGGCGCAGGCCTCCCCGCGCTCACCTTCATTTCGTAGGAGACGCTTCAGCAGGACGTGGGATGGCCCGGGGCGACCGCAGCACGCAGGACGCCCGCTATCCCACTACCTCGCTTCCATCCTGGATGCCCTGCCCAACCTTCGCAAGGCATTCGGGACATATTCCGCTGACACGTATCTCCATGCCGCGGAGAGTGCCGTTGTCGAGCTCCTTGGGGACTCCTGTGCGCTTTGGCAGCGGGAAGTCGATGATATTTCCACATTCACGGCAGATGAAGTGCCCGTGCGGACGGGTTTCACTGTCATACCGCGCAAGCATGATGTGGTCGAGGCGATTCAATATTCCCGCTTCGCTGAACTCGTTGAGAATGCGGTAGATGCTTTCACGGGTGGTGGAGGAGCGGACGGCACGCACGTGGAACCAGACCGCGTCCACAGTGGGATGGCTGCGGTTTCCGCGCACAAATTCATATACCATCCACCGGGGCTCGGTGCATTTCCAGTGACGCCTTCTGCAGACTGCCACAAATTCGTCATGTAGGCTCTTGTTCATATTTGCCTGGGCTCCAAATGCATTTGATGGCGCGATTATCGCGACGTGATTAAATATAATGTCTATTTACCCCCCTGTGGACACGCGGCGGAAGCGCCGCGTGGGCGCGCCCGAGCGCACCAGCCACGCACTCCTCCCTCCCCTCTCTTCCCTACTCTCCACTCTAACGGACGCCCACTGCAAAGTGTCCACGCACTATCTTCTTCTCCCTCCTCCTCCCTCCTCCCTACCTTACAGGCGCGCCCGAGCGCGCCAGCCACGCACTCCTCCCTCCCCTCTTCTCCCTACTCTCTACTAGAAACATGCATACACAGTATTCCCTGTGCGGTTTCGTCCTTGACGGCGAGCCCCTGCTCCTCGAGGAGTTTTTTGGCCAGCGTCAAGTCCTTCATATCTTTGGCGGCCAGGTCGACGGCATTGCCGTAGAGGTGTTTTGACACATATCCCTCCTTGCGGTTCAGGAGGATTTCGTATGCCCTTTCGGGGGTCAGCGGCTGATTTTCGGCGGCGGTCATCTCCTGGACATACGACGGCGTCCCGCCCTTGGAATAGAGTGCGAGAAGCTGTTCAGGGGACATGGCGGCCATTTCCCGCGCCTGTTCCTGGAGGCTTCTGAGTCCGGAGGTGACGCGCCACGGCGCTTCCTCGGGATGGACAGAGAGATATTTTCGGGAGGCGGCCTCCACTCGGAGGCGGAGACCCTCCTGCACACCGAAATATTCCTCTGGCGTGCAGGAGAGCCGAATGGTCGACGGAAGGCTACTTCTTGACTGCATTTGCAGCGGCGGGCGCCTTCGGGATGACGGGATTGCGGAGATTTTCGAAGACCTTCTCGAAGAGCGGGAGGGCACCCTCCACATTCTCGGGATGCATCAGCTCCGCGCACTTCTGGGGAGTCAGGTTCGGACGGTCCTCGAAGGCCTTCTTGAAGAGGCTGGTGTAGTAGCGCACCAGGAAGTCATCCTCGCTGGTGACAGTCCTGAAGAGGGAGAGCAGCCTGCGGCTCTGGGGCTGGTTGCTTGTCTTGGGGTTTTCCCAGAGGCATGCTCCGAAGATAAGCGACCAGATTGTCCCCTGCCATGGGCGGTCTTCGACGACGTGTTCCGGGTCGACGGTATTGCGGAGTTCCTCGTTGGTCATCTCCCGTCCCTTTTCGGAGAAGATGAAGTAGATGTTGTGGAGGATCTTGTCGCGGATGTCCCCGTCGGTGATATGCCAGCGTGTCGCCTGCATATACTGTGCCAGGTCGAAGCTCTGGAGTTCCTCGTCGGAGTAGGCAGACGCATTGTGGCAGTTGCCCAGGCCGACGATCATGCCGCCGTCCTCTGTCTTTGTGATCTTGACAGTCGTATTCGCGATATTGCGCAGGAACTCCTCGAAGTTCGAGCAGGAGTAGTCGGCGGGGGAGAACTCCGGGGCGGCCTCGCGGACCTTCTCCTCGAGCTGGCCAATCGGGAGTTCGCCGCCAACCAGGATTGTCTTGATCGCGTAGAGGATCTGGGACTTGTCGATGGTATTGGTGGGCTTTGAGCGGACCGTGTTGTCGGAAGTGGCGATGAAATCATCGGAGGCGCGTGTCAGCGCGGCGGCGCTGGAGGCCTCTGGTCCCAGGATGTAGACCGACTTGCCCAGGGCGCGGATGCGGCTGATGAAGGGCAGCAGCGAGAGGTCGTTGCTGCCGAAGACGACCGCCCCCAGGGAGGGGTTGCGGGAGATTTCGTCAAGGGCGTCCAGTCCCATGCAGACTGCGGTATAACCCGGGACGCGGAGCGCGGTGCCTGTGGCGCGTGGGACGAACTGCATTTCGGCGCCGCTCTTCGAAAGGTCGCTGATTGTGTGGCGGGTGCGCGGGCCGCTCCAGTCGCCGTATGCCTTGCAGTAGACAACGGGGCCGTAGTGGGTCTCCAGATAGGTGACCGCATCCTGGTGGGAATAGTTACGGTTCGGATCGCCTTCGTTCTTGCCATTGAAGCCCATCAGGTTGTCATAGTCGATCAACAGAGCCAGTTGCTGCGATTTCTGTGCCATAGTCGTAAAAAACAGAGGGGAGATACTTGGGGATTTGCTGAGATGACTTTTTTTGGTGTTTGCGGGATACCTGACTTGTGTGTCTTGTCGTTGTCTTTGCGGGGTGGGTGCCCTCCGCGAATTGCGGCAGTGTGCCGTATTCTGCGTGGAGTGCGTTTTGGGGAAAGCGGTGTGGACTGGCGTGTCCGGAAATCAGAATAGATGCGCTGCGATAGGAATCAGCGGGATTGTCTTTTGGGCATAATGGCTTTTCTCACGCCGGGAGATTTGGCCAGTGCCGCAGTGCCATCGGGCGTCCTACCGGGTTGGACCAGACCTCCACGACATCATATCGGGTGGGTATGTCGGGATTTCCCATTTCTCGGAGAAGCGCGGCGGTGGCGCGCCTCATGTGCCTTCGCTTGGCGGCGTCAACCGCCTCGATTGGCATGAGGACGCGGTGGTCTGCGCTTCCTCGCCGGCGTCTCGTCTTGACTTCCACGATGCAGAGGATTCCTGCGTCGTTGCGGCAGACGATGTCCAGTTCTCCCAGCCTTCCTGGTGCGCGCCAATTTCTGCAGAGGATGTCGTATCCGGCATTCTGGAGGAAATTCGCGGCGGCCGTTTCTCCGGCGTGTCCGACCCTCCATGCGAGAGTCCTTAGCCTTCGTATTCGGCTGGGGAGGAGTTTTCCTGCGGCCTTTGCGAGCCTGCTCAATATTGCACCCATGATGCGCATTTATTCAGCGTGCCCGCCAGACGGAAAATATTGGAGCGGGTGATGGGAATCGAACCCACGTAGCTGGCTTGGGAAGCCAGTGCATTACCATTATGCTACACCCGCCTTGAATGGAAGGGATTCCCAAAACGGGTCTTAATGTAGGCGTTTCCGCAGATTTTTCAAGCTGTCATCCACGCAATGGAGCGGGAGATTGCACTCGATGTGCCGTCCTGCCAGGAGATACTTCCAGAATGCGTCCCAGAAGCCCTCGGGGAGGGGGTGCGTCTTCCCGGCGTCCTCGTAGCCCTCCTGGAAGGAGAGGGCAAGCTCCTCCCAGAGGCTCTGGTCACGGTGGAAGAGCCTACCCGTCCCCCCAAGAAACTGCGCCAGGTTGCGGATGCGGTTCCCGAGGGGGACGGCGCCGGAGTATTCGCGGACATTGTCGCAGTCCACCAGGCATACGCGCCACGGGCACTCCCCGGAGGAACGCTCGTTGAGGACGAAGTTCGCCGGCTTGGTGTCCAGGTGGAATCGCCCTGCCTCGTGTGCGGCGCGGAGGAGCCTTCCGCATTCGCGGTAGAGGTCGCCGATGTCTCCGCGTGAAAGATACTCCTCGCCGAAGAAAGAGCCCTCGCCACAGTCGCCGAAGACGACAAAGTAGCCATTCGAGCCGGGGATTGCGCCGTGGGCGCGGCACTGGGGCGTGAATCCCTCCATCAGCCCGGTGCTGCGGATGCACCGCATCGCGTGGCGCCGCCCGCAGCTCCAGAAGTGCGGCGTCTTGAATTCCTTGAGGATAAGCCGGGTGCCATCGGGGGCGACGACTCTGGAGATGCTTCGCTTCGGGTTGTTCTTCATCGCCAGCCCTCCGGACTTGTTCTCCTCGTGCTGGCGGAGGATATGCAGAACGTCCCCTTCGGAAAGCCCCCTGCCCCACTCCGTCGTATGGAACTCACTTGTCTTCATTGCGACGCGACGCCTCTGCGTGCTCCCTCTTCATCTTCTCCGCCTCGAATCGCACAATCCCGATGATGTGGTCGCGCAGTTCCCTGCGCGTTATGAGCGGCTGAAGCAATAGCGAGCTGCCGCCGCCCTTCATGAGGTTGAGCTCCATCATCAGGAAGAGGCTCAACGAGACGTATGTGTAGTGGAGCATGACCACGTTCTTCTCGGTGGCGGCATCCCCAAGGAGCCTGGCAATCATCTCGCGGTTGACCTTGTCGTAGAACTCCTTGCTGTCCTGGATGTATTTTTCCCTCCGGATGCCCTGCTTCGGACTGGAATTGAGAAGCTCCCGTATGCAAAGCCACGCCGAATAGAAGAGGTTGCTGTCGTAGGTATTGCTCAACAGCCTGTCGACATATTGGGTGAGAGCCTCCCAGGGATCGTCAACCCTCGAATCCTCGAAGAACTTCTTCTGGTCGCCCATGCGGATTTCAAGCGCATAGTCGCGAACCTCCTCGTAGAAGTGCTCCTTGCTCCCGAAATAGTAGTTGACCGCCGCAAGGTTGCTGCGCGCCGCCTCGCATATCTCGCGGATCTTCGCACTCTCATACCCCTTCTCCGCAAAAAAACGAAGCCCCGTCAACAACAGGCGCTGACGGGATGCAGAGGTCATGGTGCTCTTGGATTTGCGCATGAAAAAACAGTAAAGAAACTAAAAGAAGACTATACGCGAAGCCCCATTCCGGCGCGGACATACGCCGACGCACACACAGCCACCTCGTTCGAGAAATGCTCCTGAGCATGGGGAAGCGCATCCACGACGGGAGCCTTCCTCGCAACGGAAACCTTGCCGTCGGGGGAAACCGTCAGCACGCCCCACGATTTCATGACCTCCTCGACAAATACCGTCCCCTCGTGTATCGCCAAATAGTGGACGTTGGCGACGCGGCTCTGCTGAAGACGTTCCATCTTGGTGCCGCGGAAAAGGGTTTCGTTGACCTCCTTGAGGCGGGCACTGCACGAAAGATACTCCTCGTTGCGGGTGCGCCCATAGTCCCAGTAGGCATACTCCTCGAAGAGGGAATGGCAGTCCCGCAGCTCGGGCTCCTCCTTGCGAATCCTGGCCTCCAGACGCTCCATCCGCTTCGTCAACGCAATCCGCTCGTTGCTCAGGGCGTCGGGATTGATGCTGGCCGCATAGCACTCCTCACGGCTCAATGCACATACCACGACACAGGTGCGCCCGGGAACCAGGATATTCTTGCGCTGGACACGGCGGCGATCCATCCACACAAGCCCAATGTCCGCACGATCCGTGTTCATGCCGCTGGGAACATCCACCGCAAAGGCGTCTGGACGGTCGGAACGGGACAAGAACCACTGCAACGCACTGCGACGCAAAAGAAAACGCCTCCCAGACTCACTGCAGGATTGATGCGCGTTCGGACGCCTGTATTTCACGTAGGGAATCTTGCTCATGCGACGCAGATGGATGTGGGGTGAAATTGCCGACAAAACACTCCTCGCGGGACAGATGGCAGTACTCTATATCGCAAAACCCTTTCTAGACGGATGGTTACAAGCATAAAAAAAGACCCGCGACTGAAAAATCGCAGGTCTCCTGAAAGTGGTGGTGGGTCATGGATTCGGACCATGGAAAGCAAAGCTAGCAGATTTACAGTCTGCCCCCGTTGACCGCTTGGGTAACCCACCAGGGATTTTCCCGACAGGAAAAGAGGCTCTTGAATCCCCTTTTTCCGTCAGCCCACATAAAATAACCAAACCCCCAAATTTTTCAAGTCATACTGAAAAATTTGGGGGTAGGGAGGAGGGAGAAGAAAGAAGAGGGCAGTGCGTGGTCGGCGCGCTTGAGCGCGCCCGCGCGGCAGAAGCCCGCGCGTCCATTGAAGGAAGAAGGGAGTGAGAACCACAGCGCGCCTCGTGCGGCAGAAACGCCGCGCGAGGCGTGTTGAGAGATAGTAGAGGGAGGAGAGACAATGCGTAACATACTGATTTACAGCATGTTACGCATTATGCTGGCTTCTTGCTATTCTATTGGATCTTCCACAGTCTTGTCATGTGGCTTACCATGTCATCGATAGGCATCTGTGGGATGTGGTATCCTGCCTGTGTGAGTGTTCTTCCCGACCAGGTATGTACTCCGTCGGTGTATGTTGCATTTTCATCGAGGTCCGGGAGCCGGATGGTCTTGCCGGTGAAAGCCCAGTCGATTTGGGTGAGGACGGCAGTGAGGAGGAGTTCCGACTTGTCCTTTGCGAGATGCATCCACGCCACCAGATTGTCCTCGTATGGGCTTGAGAGCCTGTAGTAGTCTCCGTTGTCGACGATGTGGTGGTATTTTCTGAAGAATTCGCACTGTCCCGGGATTTTATCCAGTTCTTCCTGGGGCATTTCGTCGAGATTCAGTTCATATCCGAAGGTGCCCGCGAATGCGACTGCGGCCCGTGTTTCGACGGAGACGTGTCTGCTGCCGTACTTGTTTTTCGTGACATGCGCGCCCATTGTGGAGCATGGATACGCGAAGGAGGTGCCGTATTGGATCTTGATTCTGTCCAATGCGTCCGTGATATCGGAGGTCCAGATTTGCGGGGAGAAGCAGAGGATTCCCGCGTCGAACCTGCCGCCTCCTGCGGAGCATCCCTCGATGAGCATATCCGGGAATCGCTTTGTGATTCTCGAGTAGAGGTCATAGACTCCGAGTATATACCTGTGTGCGATTTCGCCCTGCCGTTCCGGCGGCCACGCGAGGGAACCCACCTCGGTCATCTCGCGGTTTGCGTCCCACTTCATGTAGTCCATATTGGCGGCCTCGATGGTGGCGCTGATTTCGTTGTAGATGTGGTCGACGACCTCGGGGCGCGAGAAGTCCAGCATATACTGGTAGCGTATATAGGACATATCGCGGGACGGGCATTGGATTGCCCAGTCCGGGTGTGCGCGGAAGAGATTGCTGTCCCGCGAGACCATTTCCGGTTCGAACCAGAGTCCGAACTTCATGCCCTCGGCATGGATTGCGTCGGAGAGCTGGCGGATAGTTCCGGAGAGCTTCCTTTCGTTGGGCTGCCAGTCGCCGAGGCTGTGCCTGTCGTCATCCCGTTTTTCTCCGAACCATCCGTCGTCCAGCACCAGCATTTCGATGCCGAGCTTCTTTGCGAGGCGTGCCAGGTCGAGGAGTTTCTCCTTTGTGAAATGGAAGCGCATTCCCTCCCAGTTGTTGACGAGCAGCGGGCGCGGAGTCCCGACCCACTGTCTTGGGATGATGTGCGTGCGGAAGAAATCGTGCCAGGTGCGTGAGAGCGCTCCGAATCCTGCGTCCGAGAATGCCTGGAGCGCCTCCGGGGTCTGGAACTCCTCGCCTGGCTCAAGGTGCCAGAGGAACCCGTCAGGGTTGATTCCCAGGTTGAGGCGGGTGCGGTAGAAGGGGTTGCGGTCAACCTCGGCGGCCCAGCGTCCGCTGTAGACGAGGAGGGCGCCGTAGGCGCGGCCGGCCGTCTCGCTGGCCTTCTGTTCGCAGATGAGGACATTTGGATTCATGGCGTGGCTGGAGAAGCCGCGTGTCGTTCCGACGACCTTGGTGCCTCCCTCCAGGCGCTCGCGGTGGAAGCACCTCTCCTTGCCCCACATTCCGTCGAAATAGCAGAAATCCAGCTCCTCCGGCGCAAAATCCATGAAGAGGGACGACGCCTTGAGGAGTTCCACTGGCGCGTCTCCCCTGTTTGCGATGCGCATTGACCGCGCGATGACAGACAACTCCTTGAAGGCGGTGTACACCAGGGTGAACTCCATCTGGGTCACATTGTCGACCATTAGGATTTCGAGGGTGGTCGCCTCCTCGTCACTCTGGATTTTCGAGGACGGGAGTCCCTGGAGCGGGTGTTTTCCCGCGTAGATGCGATGGGAGACATAGTGTGGGTCGGTGACCGTATTTCCGGCGGCGTTGCGGATGATTGCCGATGCAGGGGAGTAGGTTCCCAGGTCATTCGGCGCGAACTCCCAGCTCTCGGCGGGGCGTGGCGACTGGCATTTGCCGGGGTCGAATTCCTCCGGAATGAACGGGAGTGTGGGCGCCTGCGCGAGATACGCCAAATCCATCGAATCCAATTGCGGTCCCCAGTAGAGGTGCTTCAGGCGGCCGTATGGGTCCACCTGCATCGCATAGCTGGAAGCGCCCGCGTCAATACGGAAGATTTTCTGGTTTTCGTCAAAGTAGATCATCGCCATTCGTGTTTGGGGTATCGTCGTTGCAGCTGTGACTTGATTGAGGGATAGTGGACCTCCCAGAACCTGGGAAGATCGTCGGTGATTTGCAAAGTCCGGTAGTTTGGCCCCAGAATGTCCAGAAGCACGGGGATTTTGCCCCCGGCCACTGCCATCGGGCCATTCATGTCGTAGAGTTCCTGCAACTTCGCCCTGCCCTTTGGCGGCTGTCCAGGGTGGTATTCGATGCGCAGCTTCCGGTTGCGTGGCAGCGGCAGGCTTGCGGGGGCAAGCCGGTCGACGGCAGCGCGCTGCTCAGGCGTCAGCAACCCCTGAAGGAAGGGCAGCGCGGGCTTGTTGCGTACAGATGAGTACTTTGTCTCTCCCTGGCACATTTGCCGACGGATTTCGTCACACTCTTCCTCATTGTATTCCGGGAGTTCCAGGGAGGGCATCGCCCCCTTGAGGAACCTGACCCGGTTGCACCAGGCCTCGCAGGAGTCGTCCCACCCCAGCAACGGCATGTTGTTCGAGGAGGAAATCTCCCGGTGCAGAAGCGCGGCCGCCTTTCCGGGGTCCGGGTCGTTGCGCGTGGACTCCTCGAGGACAACCCCGAGGCACGCAAGGGTGCGGCGTCGCAGGACCTGCTGGCGGACGCCGTCCCAGATTGTCTCGTCCGTCTCGGCAAGCCTGTCCGGATACCTTTCCCAGAGCCACTCTTCCCGGATTCCCGATGCGAGCGATAGTTCCGTTGTGGTTCCCGGGGTCTTTGCGGCGGCGACCTGCCGCATCGAGGCGGCGATGAAGAGTGGTTCCTCGCGGACGAGTGACGCGTCGGAGAGGACCGCGCCCCTTCGCTCCTGGAGTTCGCAGTTCAGGGTTCCCGTGTCCAGCCGCCGTGCCAGCCTGTCCGGGAAGCATTCCAGGAGGACTCTGGCTAGTTCGGTGGCCGGGGAGGCCGCCCGTGGAGCGCAGGTGCGGGGCTTCATGCGCAGGAACGCATCCCACTCGCCGGATATCTCCCGGGCGGCGGTGGAGAGGACTCCCAGGCGGTTGCAGGCATCCACGTCAAAGTGGGCCGCACGTGCCTGGCGAATCAGCGACAGCTGGGCGAGGAAGTCGGACTCGGGAGCGGAGGCGGCACGGGACTCCCTGCGGTGGGAGTTGCGAAGGCGGGTCAGCGCCTCGGAGGCGCCATGCCGCTGCATCAGCGGACGGCCGCCAAGGATGGCCGCTGCGCCGCAGGCCTCCTCGAAGACGCCACGGGCTGCACCAAGATGCAGCATGAGGGCAAGGCGGGGATGTGTCGGATAGCTCCTGGCGGCCCACCCGGTGGGCGTCACCTCCCCCGATTCGGAAAGCATTCCGAGATTGACAAGGAGGGCTCTGGCGGAGTCGGCGCCCTTTTGGGGAGGAGCCTCGAACCAGGGGAACTCGCGGTCGTCGCGGTATCCGTAGCAGTGGACGTTCAGGATGGCGTCCGCGAGGTCCAGTCGCCGGATTTCCGGAGGCGTATGCGGTGCCCGGTGGTCCTGTTCCAGCTGGCTCCAGAGGCGTCGGCATAGCCCAGGGGCCTCCCGTCCTGCCCGTCCTGCCCGCTGCTGGGCGGAATCCGCCGAAATCGGGAGTGTCTCCAGGATGTCGACCCCGTGCTGCCCGTCATAGCGGCTGATTTTCGCCAGCCCGCTGTCAATCACCATCCTGACCCCGGGAATAGTGAGGCTTGTCTCGGCAATGTTGGTCGCGAGAATCACCTTCCTGAAGGGGGAGGGGGACATCACCTGGCGCTGCGCCTCCGAGGACATTTCGCCGTAAAGGGGCAGCACGGCGAGGCGTTCCCCGTAGCGGGTGCGCTGAAGCTCCTCGGCCGCATGGCGAATCTCCCCCGCGCCAGGAAGGAATACGAGGATGTCGCCAGGTCGCCCGGAATCAAGCAGGTCGCGGAGTCCGTCCGCAACCGCCTGGTAGAGATTCCGCATCTCCGAGCGCCTTGTATAGGATATCTCGACAGGGTGGATGCGGCCATCCGAACACAGAACCGGACAGCCGGAAAGATACTCGGAGACCCGGGCCGCGTCCAGGGTGGCGCTCATTACGGCCAGGCGCAACTCCCCGAGGGAACCGGCCTGGAGGCTCCGCGCCATGGCAAGCCCAAGGTCCGCATTGAGAGTGCGCTCGTGGAATTCGTCGAAGACAATTGCCCCGCAATCACGTAACTCACTGGGATTCAACAACATACGTGTTAATATCCCCTCCGTTATGAAGACAATCCGCGTTGCGTCGGAGACCGCCCGTTCATATCTTGTGATGTAGCCGACGGTGGCGCCCGTCTTTTCACCAAGTTCCCATGCGACTCTCTCGGCGAGCATTCTCGCGGCGAGGCGCCGTGGCTGCAGGACGAGCACCTTCTGCGTGGCGGGGACGCATTCCAGGAGCCACTTGGGGACCTGGGTCGACTTTCCGCTTCCAGTCGGCGCTGTGACGACGCACCTTCCCCCCGGCTGCCTCATCGCGCCAAGGAACGCTTCGCGTATCTCCTGGATTGGAAGTGGCTCGGCCATTACCTGCCCCGTCGCAGCCTATAGAGCATCGACGATGTCGAGCGTCCGTGCAATTGCGCCCCTGTGTTCTTCCACCAGCCGCCTGGCACGCCTGCCCAGCTCCCCGCGGCGTCCTTCGTCCGCCATAAGTCCCTGTATAGTCGGGAAGAAGAGATTATCCGAGGAGACGACTGCGGCGGCCTCCTCCTGCCGGAAGAGTTCGTCCACCTGCCGGAAGTTCTCCATGTGTGCGCCGTAGACAATTGCCTTTCCGAAGATGGCGGGTTCGATGATATTGTGTCCTCCCGTCTGTCCAGCCAGGGACTTTCCGACATAGCAGAGGTCTGCGGCGCGGTAGTAGCTCATCAATTGTCCCGTGGTATTGACGAGGAGCACCTGGCACCTTCCGTCGGGTGCGGGGTTTGTTCCAGGGATTGGCACCACCGACTGCCATGGCAGGTGGTACATGTCAAGGATTCGGGCCACCTCGGCGCCCCGTTCGGCATGGCGCGGCACCAGCGCCATCCTCCAGGATGGCTGTGTCACAAGCGCCCGTGCGTATTCGCGGCAGACGAGGTCCTCCTCGCCAGGGTGTGTGCTTCCCACGCAGAAGAGTTTCCAGTCCCGCGGCCCAAAAGCCTTCTCGAGAGCCTCCTCCACGGATGCTCCCTGCCCGTCCGCGACCTGGTCGAACTTCACAGTCCCCACTACGTGAATCCTCGGATCCTCGCCTATGACATGCTCCAGACGGGCGCAATCCTCCGGGGTCTGGACGCAGAGCGCGTCGTATGCGCCGAAGAGCCGCCTGAAGAAAAATCCCCATCTCGCATACCCCTGGCTTGACTTGTCGGAGAGCCGGCCGTTCACCATGACAAGGCGGGCATCCCATTTGGATGCCTGGAGAATCAGGTTCGGCCAGATTTCCACCTCGAGGATTGCCACCAGGCGGGGACGAATCAAGGCGTAGGCGTGCCTTACCATCCACCAGCAGTCAAGGGGACAGTAAATCGAGACCACCTTCGCAGGAAGCTTCGCCACCGCAGTCGCAAAGCCCGTGGATGTGCCGCAGGAGAAGACGAATTCCTCGTCGGGATGGCGATCCAGCCACGACTTTATAATCGAAATCGCCTCGACTGCCTCCCCCACCGAAACCGCATGCACCCAGACGGGACGGCGGGGCAACCCGCGAAGACGGGCCTTCACGGCGGCGGGAAAGAAGCCGAACCGCTCCCAGAAATCCACCGTCAAACCACCCCTGCGGATGACATGCACCGCATAGAAGGGCAGGTACACCAACACCAGAAGGGGAAACAGGATGTTGTAGAGAAGCACCACGGCAGCAGGAAGTTTTGAGGACGAAGGACTATGGCGGGGCCTAGTCGGCCACCATCAGCGGAAGCACGAGAAAGACTATGCAGGAGAAGACCGAAACCAGCAGCAGCGCGATTCTCCAGGCGAGGTGCCTGGAGCATGCGGTCAGCACATCCCGGAACCACCAGGGCCATGCGATGAGGAGAGTGCCCGCCACGCCCCAGGCCAATGCCACGGATGCATAGAGGGGACGGCACCCGCAGTATGCGCCGAAGGCATTCTGGATGAGGAAGTTGGCAATGATGACCAGAAGCCCCCCAAGTGCGCGGGCCATCAGGAAGTCCATGAAATACCAGCAGAGGAACGCGGTGACGGGGGCCAGCGCCCAGAAGAGCTGCCCCCAGCGTGTTCCGGGAAGCATGAGCGTGCCCTCGTATGCGCAATATGCCAGAAGCGCGGTTCCCAGGAGTGCGCCAGGCAGGCGGAGCCGCGGAATGCGCGTCGCCAATGCGGGAGCCTTTGGGAGTGCGAAGCCGCAAAGGACGCCGATGCCCAGGACGAGCATCGCCATCAGGAAGGATATTGCGCGGAAGAGGGTCATCTTCAGGGTATCATGTTGAACTGGAGAGGCGACTCAATCACTGTGACACGGGGATTGGCCCTGGCGGAGGCGACCTGGGCCGGGGTCGTATAGCCCCAGGGCGCAAAGCAGAGCTTCACCGAATCCAGTTCGGAAAGCGCCGCCACCCGCTCAAGCGTCGCAAGGCGGTCTTCGATGAACGCCAGCGCTCCAAGCCCCAGAAGCTCCTTCAGGGTCGTCTCCTTGTTATGGATGCGCTCCAGGCCATAGATGTCGTCAACGGGGAAGTCGATTCCCTCGCGGGACATCAGATGCTCCACAAACCTCCCCTCCTTCGTCGTGAGGATTACGACGCGGCGGTCGGCCATGAGCCTTGCGAGCCCCTCCCTGACGCCATCGTAGAATGCGTTGTACGAGTACCAGCCCTCCGCATCCTGGCGGAGCCATGCGTCACGCTCGGCTCCGAAGAGCGCCTTGAGCGAGGCGACTGTCTGCCCAGTCTCCTCCAGGAGCTTCGGCAGGGTTTCGGCGAGTCCCGAGGTCAGTTCCTCCAGCGGGACACCCTTCCAGAGGCCGTACGTCTGCATGATCGACTGCCAGCCTGTCTCCATATATGGACGCAGCTCACCGCAGAAGCGTGCGGGCTGTTCGGCGGGCATTGGCATCGAAAAGCGCTCCGGCCAGAGACGGCAGCAGCATCGCCAGGCGGTGGCCGCATTCTCGGGGGCGGAGTCGCAGATCACGCCGTCAAAATCCATTGCAATGATTGAGGGCATGGAAGTAGAGAGTAGGGAGAAGAAAGGAGAGGGGAGTGCGTGGTTGGCGCGCTTGGGCGCGCCTCGCATGGCGAATGCCATGCTCTACGGATGCCCACTGCATTGTGGTAGAGAGTAGGGAGAAGAAAGGAGAGGGGAGTGCGTGGTTGGCGCGCTTGGGCG
>URJM01000033.1 GCA_900548225.1 uncultured bacterium | reverse complement strand
GGGGCAAGGCCTGGGGACTCATGTCCTAGCAAAAAAGCCGCGGCTCCTGCGAACCGCGGCTTTTGCTATAACTTACTTGTATTCAAGTAGTTATATTACTTAATCTCCTGTGCGCCGAATCCCGGGACCGCGCCGAAGAACTTGACTGCGCTGTCGTATGGATACGGATTTGCGAACATGGAGACCTTTGTGGAGATTTTGCCGACGGTATTGATTCCGAGGGCGGCACGGAACTGGTTTTCGGGGGAGCTGGGGTCGTAGTCGGTGGTTTCGGAGACCGTCAGGCTGAGGAATGCGTTCAGGTAAACCGGGTCAAGGATATTTGCGAAGAGCGAGGGATCCGAGAGGCTCTGGTTTCCTTCGACGCTCTCCATTCCATCCATGTCCGCCAGGCTGTCGAAGCTGTCGTCAGCCACGTTGAATCCCATTGGCGTATTGTTCATGGTGACCTGTCCGTCTGCCTTGTTGAGGAAGAAGATATTGTTGTCAAGTGAAATCTTCTTCTTGGAGGGGTCGCCCTTTGTGTTGTCCCATCCGGCGATGGTGTTCAGTCCGATGATGTTGTTGTGGATGTTTGCGATGACTCCGGCCTCGGAGCGCAGTCCGTACCCCATGGTATCCAGAGCCTTGGTTCTGGTCCAGGTGAAGAGGACGGTGTTGTATGCGAACTCGAACTCGACCTGGTAGGGCTGTCCATTGGTGGTGGAGACTCCGCAGGAGAGCATGCGGTTGCCGATGAAGACGTTGTTGAGGACCTTGACCTGGCCGGACTTGTGGCCGATAAGCAGCGAAGCATTCTTATTGCTGCCGTTGAGGAAGAGGCAGTTCTGGATGACGAGCGTTCCGTTGGTCTTGGCATAGAGCATGTCCTTCGCCAGTGAGACATTCGGTTTGGTGCCCTTTGCGGGAGGCAGGGTCAGCATTCCCTCGCTGAAGCCCTCGGGCTTGCCCTCGGTGCCGTGGTAGGAGTTGGCGTCGGTCTGGTCGAAAATCATGCCGTCGATGACGATCGTGGAATCTGCGGGGATGTTGGGAAGATCAATCTTCAGCATTCCCTGCGCGGGAACCGTGGGAACCATTTTGTTGGTGGGGCGGAGCATGGTCGGGAAGCGCATCGGGGCGCGTTCCGCGAAGTCGGGGGAGTATCCGCAGATGAGGCTGACGGGCTTCTTCATCTCGAGGCCGCCGCAGTTCATCTTGCCGTGGTAGTTGCCCTCGGCGACATGGATGACATCGCCGGCCTCGCATATATCGAGAGCCTTGAAGATATTCTTGAGGGCAGTGGCCGGAGTCTTGCCGTCGTTCTTGTTGTTGCCAGTGGAGAGGGAGACATACAGATCCGCGGCTGAAATGCTAAGGCAAAAGGCAGCTAGAAATGCCAGGCTGAGAATTCGCTTCATAGTGAAGGCTCCTTTGGAAGGTTGAAATGGTGTGAAGTGTCAAGCGAGTTGTCCGAACTACCCCATCTGCAGCAAACGCGGCAGAAAAACGGCTACAGGCCGCTCCTAGGTAGAAAGTTGATATACTCTATACCACGGAAAAGCTTTTTTCAAGCGTGGGCACAAGGCACTCGCACCTGAACGCAAGGCAAATCCCGCCATCATCGCGAGTAGCGTCCAGAAAACAAGTGGCCTGTTGGTGCTGGTGGGAGCGTACGCACGTGGTAAATTCACCGCAACGCCCGTTGGTTCGACATGAATCGAGGGAACCGCCCTCCCCTTTTTGGGGGCATGCGGCGGTGCGCTGCGCCCTACGACTCCAAAGACTACGACAATGCAATTTCGTTCAGCGACAATTGACGATGCCCCAGCCATTCTGGACATCTACGCCCAGTACATTGACACGCCGATTACCTTCGAGTATGTCCTGCCTTCGCCTGACGAGTTCAGGGCGAGGGTTGCCGAGACTCTCGCAAAGTATCCATATCATGTTGCATTGGAAGGAGACACGATTATTGGCTATGCCTACGCAGGCCCCTTTGGGCACCGTGCCGCATACCAGTGGGGAAGCGAACTGTCAATCTATCTTGACGGAGCCCACCTTCGCAACGGGCTTGGACACGCGCTATACTCCAGGCTGATTGACGAACTGAAGATTCGGGGCTACCGCACGGTCTACGGATGTGTGACAACCCCGAATCCCGCCAGCGAAAGGCTCCACGAGAGTCTCGGCTTCAAGCGTGTCGGATGCTTTGAAAACGCAGGATTCAAGAATGGGCGCTGGCACGATGTGACATGGTTCGCGAAGGCACTCTTCTAGAGGGGCGAATGCCACCCACGGCAAGGGGGGTGGACGACCGTTTCACTTATGGCATACGTCCTTCATTGCGCAGCAGCTGCATCCACATCCGCAGGAGGTGTGCCCTTTCCTGCGGGCGCGGATTCTGTGGACAATGACAGACACAACGATCGCCAGCAGTGTCAACGACACCAGGACTGTTCCCAGATTTGCCTTGAGCCAAACGAGCATTGTTGTGTTCCTCGGTAGTGGGGTGTGGATTACTTGACGTTGACGGTCAGCTTCGTGGATTCCCTATAGGGTTTGAAGAGCTGGTGCAGGATTGCGATGAATGCGACGAGCGCGAAGCCGAATCCGACGGGGTGGATGTTGCCGGTGAATGCGCATCCCACCTGGTAGACGATGAGGGAGCTGACGTATGCGAGGCCGCACTGGTATGTGATTGCGAACCAGGTCCACTTGGCTGAGTTCATCTCCCGGCGGATTGCGCCGATTGCCGCGAAGCAGGGTGCGCAGAGAAGATTGAAGACCAGGAACGAGTATCCCGAGACATGCGAGAAGGCCTGTGCGATGTTGCCGTATAGATTCTCGTCGCCCGCGCCCTTGTAGAGGATGCCGAGCGTGCCGACGATGTTCTCCTTTGCCACGAGCCCCGTGATGGAGGCCACGGTCGCCTGCCAGTTGCCCCAGCCCAGAGGCGCGAACACCCAGGCGATGCAGGAGCCGATTCCGGCAAGGATCGAGTGGTTGATCTGGTCTTCTTCAAGCATCTGGAAGGAGCCGTCGACCCAGCCGAAGAACGAAGTGAACCAGACGAGGATTGTGGAGAGCAGGATGATTGTGCCCGCCTTCTTGATGAAGCTCCAGCCCCTTTCCCACATCGAGCGGAGGACGCCGCCGATGGTGGGCAGGTGGTATGCGGGGAGCTCCATGACGAATGGCGCGGGGTCGCCGGCGAACATCCTGGTCTTCTTCAGCATGATTCCGGAGATGATGATGGCGGCCATTCCGACAAAGTACGCGGAGGTGGCGACCCAGGCGGCGCCGCCGAAGATTGCGCCCGCGATCATCGCGATGAAGGGGACCTTGGCTCCGCAGGGAATGAAGGTCGTGGTCATGATGGTCATGCGGCGGTCGCGCTCATTCTCGATTGTCCTGGAGGCCATGACCCCGGGAATGCCGCAGCCTGTGCCAATCAGCATCGGGATGAAGGACTTGCCGGAGAGTCCGAACTTGCGGAAGACCCTGTCCAGCACGAAGGCGATACGAGCCATGTAGCCGCATGCCTCCAGCCAGGCCAGAAGAAGGAAGAGAACCAGCATCTGGGGGACAAAGCCCAGGACCGCGCCGACACCGGCGACGATTCCGTCGACAATCAGCCCATGAAGCCAGGGCTGGACGTTGATTGCGTCAAGCCCCATTCCGACCAGGACCGGGATTCCGGGAATCCAGACGCCGTAGTCGGCGGGGTCGGGTTCCTCCCCGATCTCCTCCAGGGTCTTCCTGGCGGCGGCAAGGTCCTCGGCGGTGGCCTCGACCTCCTCGGTCGCAAGCGTATCCTCGTCCTCGACTACGTATGTGAACCTGCCGTCGGCGGGTTCGCCTTTCTCCTCGACGTATGCGTCATATCCCTCGACGACCGCGGCGGCCTCGGCGTATGGTTCCGCCACCTCGTCGTATTGTGCGGAGCCGATGCCGAAGAGGTGGAACCCGTCTCCGAAGAGGCAGTCGTTCGTCCAGTCGGTGGCAAAGGAGCCGATGGTCACCATTGCGACATAGTAGACGAAGAACATGATGGCCGCGAAGATGGGCAGTCCCAGGAGCCTGTTGGTGACGACCCTGTCGATCTTGTCGGAGGTCGACAGGCCGCCCACGCGCCTCTTCTTGTAGCATCCCTTGAGCATCTCCGCGATGTAGACGTAGCGCTCGTTTGTGATGATCGACTCGCTGTCGTCGTCCAGTTCCTTTTCGGCTGCCTTGATGTCGTTCTCGATGTGGATATACTTGTCCGCGGGGATCTTGAGGCTCTCCAGCACCTTGTCGTCCCTCTCGAAGATCTTGATTGCATACCAGCGTTGCTTTTCCTCTGGCATGGTATGGAGGAAAGCCTCCTCGATATGCGCGATTGCGTGTTCCACCGGGCCCGAGAAGTTGTGCATCGGGATGGTCTTGCCGTGTTTTGCGGCCTCGATTGCGGCCTCGGCCGCCGCCTTGATGCCGTCCCCCTTCAAGGCAGAGATTTCGATGACAGGGCACCCCAGCTCCTTGGAAAGCAGCTCCACATTGATCTTGTCGCCCTCCTTGCGGACGATGTCCATCATGTTGATTGCGACGACCACGGGGATGCCGAGTTCGGTCAGCTGCGTGGTGAGATAGAGGTTGCGTTCGAGGTTGGTGCCGTCGATGATATTGAGGATTGCATCGGGCTGTTCACCCAGGAGATAGTTTCTGGCCACCACCTCCTCAAGGGTATATGGCGAAAGCGAGTAGATGCCCGGCAGGTCCGTGACGACCACGTCGTCGTGCCCTTTCAGGCGTCCTTCCTTCTTTTCCACCGTGACTCCGGGCCAGTTTCCGACGAATTGGTTTGAGCCAGTCAGTGCATTGAAGAGCGTGGTCTTTCCGCTGTTCGGGTTGCCCGCCAGCGCAATTCTGATTGTCTTCCTAATGGATTCCATATCGTGTCTTTATGTGGAAAAAGTCGGCAGTTGAGTATCTTGCCTGGAGATTTGCCAATGGGACGGGGGATTGTTTCCTGCGCCTACTCGATTTCAATCATTTCGGTATCGGCCCTCCGGAGGCTCAGTTCATAGCCCCGGACGGTGACCTCGATTGGATCGCCGAGGGGGGCGACCTTGCGGATGTAGACTTCGACTCCCTTGGTGATGCCCATGTCCATAATGCGGCGCTTGACAGGGCCCTCGCCGTGGAGGCGGACCACCTTGACGGTGTCGCCGATGCTGGCGTCATTTAGTGTCTTCATGGAAAAAACTCCTCCTAGATCATGATGTGCCGGCCCATTTCCTCGCTGATTGCGACACGGGTCTCCCTGATTTTCACAATGATGTTGCCTCCCATGGTGGAGACGACCGTGGCGACGCTTCCTGCCACGAATCCAAGGTCTTCGAGGTGCTTGCGCATCTCGGGGGCACCGCCGACCTTGCGAATTATCGCCTCCTGGCCAACCTCTGCAAAACTAAGTGGCATCATAGAACTGTTTGCGGACCGTGGAAAAGTCCTGAGTTTAAGTAGGCGTCCTGCCCAGGGAGGTTGGCTCCCCGGGCGGGGATGGTGTGGTGGGTGGATAATCTCGGATGCGGCGAGGGGCGCAAAAAAGGGGGAAGAAGCAGTGAAAAAAAACACCCCTGCGCCGCATCCAAGGGCGTATCGCTAGAACTCCATGCCGACGGTGAATGCCAGGCAGATGTTGTTGCGGTTGTTGTTCTCGTCGGCGCGCATTGCGTTGCGCACATTGCTGTCAAGCGCGAAAGAGAAGTCTGCCTCGAAGCTGATGGTGATGTTCTCGCTGACCGCGTAGCTCAGGCCAGTGGCGAGGACTGCGTTGCTGAGCCCCGCGCGGCGGTAGCCGGTGCTGCCCTCGACCCAGTTGGAGTTTCCGAAGTAGACGAAGAGGCTGTTGTCCCAGGAGAGGTCCTCGCTGATGAAGGAGAGCGCATAGGAGTGGCTGACTGCCGCCTCCGCCCACCAGGTCCCGTTCTCGTAGTCGTGGTTGATTGTCAGGCTTGGCGCCAGGAAGAGGTCGTCGAGGCTGATGCCCAGGGCGATTTCCTGGTAGTCGTCCGAGGACGCGCGGTTGATGTCGTAGTATGTCCAGGTGAGGTCGAGGCTCAGTGCGCCGATGCATGGCACATCCTCGAAGGTGTATCCATACCCCAGGGAGTAGTCGAACTCCTCGAAATCGTTGCGATAGCCGGTGGCGTTGGTCAAATCGAAGATTCCGGTGATGCCGGCGTGGAAGCCGAACATCCCAATCTCAAGCTCGCTCTGGATGTTGCGCTCGGGGTTGGAAATCACGCCCTCCCCCATGTTCCTGGTGTAATACCCGGTCATGAACGAAATCGAGGGAGCCATGCCGGACTCCTCGGACTCCATTGCGGCCTCGGGAACATCCTGGGCCGACAAAACGCAGGCAAAGGCAAAAATCATCGAAAGAAGCAGCTTCTTCATGGAAATCTCCTGTTTGGTGGGGGACTCTACTAATGGTTTTCAACTACACTCGGAACAAGGGCGACTCCGCAACCGGGCGGAACCCGCGCCCCGTAATCGCACACAATATAATTAGCACTCGCTAATTTCCAAGCGATTTCCATAAAAAATATGGAATGTTTTCCTTCCACGGGAGAAATTCGCTTCAAAAAGAGGTTTTACCCAGGAAAACCATGGGCTTGCATTGACTGTGCGCAGACTCCTGCGCTAGAAATTTGACGCAACAAATTCTCATTCATCCGTAAAAGCAGTTGAGACATGAGGCTTTTGGGTGAGGCTATATTCATGTCATCCCTGGCCGTGGCGGCACCTGACCATGCATTTTGCGCCACGGGCCTGCGTGTAGTTTTTAGAGACGAACGATGAAAGTAGCGATTCTTTCCTTGCCGCTGGGTGGAAACTACGGTGGCGCACTCCAGGACTATGCCCTGCAGCAACTGTTGCATGGTCTTGGACACGAACCGACGACCTGCGTGGTGCCCTTTCCGCCAGGACACAATGCCGACAACCGGCAGCCTTGGGAAGGGAGTCCGCTGATTCCGTTCCTGCGGAAGCATGTCAAGGCGACCGCGCGCCTGCGATGCCCCCTGGACTTCGAACAGCTCCGTGAATATGGCTTCGAGGGGTATGTCGCCGGCAGCGACCAGATATGGGCTCCCAGCTTCAGACTGCGCAGCTTCTACTCGGCGATGTTCATGTCGTTCCTGCCTCGCGGCGACCAGTCGCCCAAGGTGGTCTACGGAGCATCATTCGGCAGGGCGAAGTGGTCTCTTTCGCGATGGCTCCTATATCGCTGGAAATACGCGCCGCTGGTGCGGAGGTTCGACGGCGTCTCCGTGCGTGAAGACGAGGGAGTGGAGTATTGCCGTCGATTCTTTGGCGTGGACGCGCAGGTCGTCCTCGACCCTGTCGCCATGCTTTCAGGGGCGGACTTCGAGCGTCTGCTTTCACTGCGTCGCAGACCGGAATCGGAGGCTGGCGTCTTCGCGTACATACTTGACCCAAGTCCACTGAAATCCGGCGTCTGCGAGGAGATGCGTCGTCGGCTTGGCGTAGGGGATGTCACATTGATTGGCGACTGCAGCAGGAAGGACATCGAGCATCACACCATGGAGCAGTGGCTTGAGGGCTTCATGAATGCGGCGTTCGTGGTCACCGACTCCTTCCACGGCACCGTGCTATCTTTGCTTTTCCACAAGCCCTTCGCCGTCTTCTGCAACGCCTGCCGAGGCGCAAGCCGGTTCGCGTCACTGCTCAAACCCCTGGGGCTTGAAGACCATATCATTGACGAGACGACCTGCCTGGACGACCAATTCTACGAAGGAATTGCCCGCATTCCGGACTACGAGAGGGTGGAGGCCGCACTTGCGCCCGCACGCCAGGCCTCCATGCGTTTCCTGAGGGACTCCCTTGAGAAGCGCGGCGCACGGGAGGCATCCCGGTAGAACTATATGCTTTTCGGAGGCGGGTCGTAGCAGCCTGAGCGATACGGCTCCAGGTCGAGGGTGGCGAATCTGAAGCCAAGCGCGTGGAGCTTCCGGGATATTTCCCGGGCGTGCGCCAGGATGGCGTCCTGCGCGGATTCGGAGACCTCGACGCGTGCGATGTCGCCGTGCACCCTCAGCCGCAGCTGCGTGCCATCGGGAAGGAGCCCCCGTAGATATTCCTCGCCCTGTGCGACCATTTCAATGAGTCCGGCCGTGAGTTGCGTCCCGTAGTCGAAGCGTGTCGCCAGACAGGGGGTGGAGGGTTTTCGCGCCGTTGCAAGCCCCCGTTCCTCCGAAAGCCGCCTGACATCCTGCTTTGAGAGACCCAACTCCGCGAGCGGCGAGAGTGCGCTTGATTCCGCAAGCGCCTTCAGTCCTGGGCGGTACGCCCGCAGGTCGTCCGCATTCGTGCCTTCGACAAGCAGTGAGGCGCCGTGCCGCCGGGCTCTCTCCGCCAGGAGCGACAGAATGTGGCGCTTGCACCAATAGCACCTGTCGGGGGGATTTCCGCGAAGCTCCGGAATCGTGAGCGGGTCGAACTCCAGCAGGACAGGGGAAACGCCGAGGGACTCCGCTGTCGCCACGGCATCACGCACCTCCCCGGAGGACTGGAAGACGCTTCGCGCCATGATTGCCACGAAGGGCACTCCTTCCTCGTCGCAGAGTTCCTTCAGGACCGACAGCAGGAGCGTGCTGTCGACGCCGCCGGAATATGCGAGTGCGACGCCGCGGGCGGCCTTTTCGCGGAGGAAATCCTTCAATTCGCCGAGGGAATGGTTCATCCTGGGCAGGCTGTCGTGTTTTCCGCGCCTACTCCGAGAACGCCTCGTTCGCCGCGTCCTGCGCCAGGCGGAAGATTGTCTGGAAATCCACGCCGGAGGCATCTGAGAGCCGTTTTACCGACTCGAATTCGGGATAGCACCGCCGGATCCCCGCCCCTGCGCAGACCTTGACGGCGACTTGGCCGAAGGGGGTCTCCACCTCGGCCATTGCGCGCTGCATGCAGGAACGCTCCACGCGGTATCTTCGGATGCCGATTGTGGTTGTCACATCGAAGATGACTTCCTCCAGCTCCCCTATCCGTTCCTCGTCGGCTATGACCCTCAGGAGATATGCGGGGCGGTTCTTCTTCATGAAGCAAGGCGTGAAATGCGCGTCCCGCGCCCCGGCCTCCATCAGGCGCTCGAGGGCAAGCCCCAGCATCTCGCCCGTCGAGTCGTCGATATTGCATTCGAGAATCCAGACCTTCTCGTCGGACGGACATGCCTCCGCCCATGCCTCCTCCACGAGAATCATTGCCCGCAGGAAATTAGCCCGTCCAAAGTCCCGTTTTCCGAGACCGACACCTACTCCCTCGACACGGTACTTGTCAGGGAGCGAATCGCGGGTGCGAAGGGCGGCGGCAATCCCAATCCCGGTGGGAGTCACCATCTCGCCTTGCACATCCGCGCGTCGAAGCGGAATCGAAAAGGCACGGGCGACATTTAGGACGGCCGGCACAGGCACCGGCAGCTCGCCGTGCTGGCAACGCACAAAGCCGCGTCCCTCGGTGAGCCCGTCCACGACGCATTCGTCAATGCCAAGGTCGTCCACCAATACGGCTGCCGAGACGACATCGACGATTGAGTCTATTGCGCCCACCTCGTGGAAATGCACATGTTCCAGCGGAACTCCGTGGGCGGCGGCCTCCGCCTCCGCGACAATCAGGAAGATGCGCTTTGCAAGCGCCCGGGCGCCATCCGTCATCACGCCCCTGTCAATGACCTCGTAGACGTCGGAGAGATTCCTGTGTTCGTGATGGTGGTGGTGGTCCGCGCCGTCGTGCTCGTGGTCATGGTCGTGCTCGTGGTCATGCAGCCTGACATCGAAGTCGACTCCGTCCAGTCCGTACGAGGTTTTTCTGGAGACGACGCAGTCGTATCCTTCCAGCCGGAGGCTCTCCAGCGCAGCCTCCAGCTTTTCCTGTGACGCGCCCAGGTCCAGGAGCGCGGCCACCGTCATGTCCCCCGAGATTCCGGAGGCTCCCTCCAGATAGAGCATTCTTTTTGATGCGAGCATTGTCACCTTCTCCCCTTGTTGATCATTCTTGCGATTCGGCACGCCATCACTCCGGCGCCGAAGCCATTGTCGATATTGACGACCGTCATTCCCTCTGCGCAGGAGTTGAGCATTGCCAGGAGCGCGGAGACGCCGGAGAAGCTGGCTCCATACCCCACCGAGGTGGGCACGGCGATCACGGGCGCTTCCACAAGCCCCGAGACCACGCTGCCAAGCGCCCCCTCCATCCCGGCGACCGCGATCACCACGTCCGCCCTCCTGGTTGAATCCAGCTTTGAGAGAAGCCTGTGGAGCCCTGCGACTCCCACGTCGTAGTGCCTGACCACCTTCATTCCGAAGAACTCCGCCGTTCCGGCCGCCTCCTCCGCAACCGGCACGTCCGCCGTGCCGCCCGTAAGGACTGCGGCCGTTGCATCGAACTCCGCCGGATTCCAGGACGGGTCGTTCCAATTCGAGAAGACCAGACGTGAGGTCTCGTCGTATGTGACGTCCAGATTGGCGGCGGCAAGCGCGGCGTATTGTTCCCTCGAGCACTTTGTGCCGAGGACCCGCCGCGACGCATCCCGGAAACTCCCCATGATCTCCGCCAGCTGCCCTGGGGTCTTTCCCGGGCAGAAGACCGTCTCACCGAGCCCGGTCCGCCCTGCCCTGGTCATGTCCAGCTTCGCGAATCCAAGTTCCTGGTATGATTCGTCCATTTGAAGAAATCCTCCTTGCATTCAGATGTGGCGCGGGTCATTACCGCCGTTGACGACGCACCGGCGCATAGTATATGCCCAGCGAGGCCCCCACAGTGCGCTGGTAGTTGCTCTTGTTGGGCTGATTGAGGAGCACAGGCTGGTTTTCGACGGGAGACCAGTAGACGAGCGTCGTCGACCCGCCGCCATCCATATTTATGGCGTCGGAGGCGCCGGCGTATTTCATCATCTGCGCGCATTCGTAGAGGTCTGCGCCGAGGGAATACCCATCCTGCCGACCGTCAATGGTCATGATGTAGAGGATCTTCCTCTCCTTGTCAAGCCCCCAGACAGTCCGGGGATGCAAATCCTTGCCACTGGGCTTGACGACTATCTCGTCGTTCCTCATGACCATCTGGAAGCCGCAGAGGACGATATACATGTCGGAGGTCATCTGGGCATCCTTCGGGAAGTCCCGGAATTCCAGCTTGTTATCCCAGGTCACGACAAGCCCCGGACGGCCATTTGACGGGCAGACCAGCCTGCCCCCCGAGACCAGCAGCCCCATGTTGTCGGAGAACTTGTGGGTGAACGGCGACTCCCAGGGGCTCCATGGACACGAATTGACCGCCAGCAGCACCGGCAGCCCGAGGCCGCCCTCGTTCGGGAGCCTCCGGCAGTATTTCATGAATTCGCCCGTCGTCTGCCGCCTCGTGCGCACTGTGAACCGCGGGCAGTCCGGCATTGGCTGCCCGGCCATCGGGTCGGCCTCTGTCGCCACAAACCTGATATAGGGATTTGTAAGGTCGACCCTGACGAGATTGATGGCCATCAGGCGGGGATTGTCGACGCGAAGCCGCGCATGCTGAATCCCAGGATAGATGTATTGCGCTCCCTGCCAGACACTTACAGGTGGAGGCCCGGGAAACTCCGCCAGGCAGATGTGCCGAAGAAGCAGAAAAAGGAATATCAAAAACAAACGAGGCATTGTCGGGAAAAGGATTTGGCGGACGCGGAGACAAGACGCCCCACGCCCGCCAATGATGTCGCGGACATCCCGGAAGCCTCTCACGCAAACGCAGGAGCCTCCGGGAAGAATACCGGCCTATGCGGCAAAGACGCCGTTGATGTCCTTTCCAAAGACGCCCTCGTTCGTCTCGACGCGGACAACCAGACCCTCTTCCGTGATGTCGATGTTGCCCAGGAACTTGATGGCGTCCTCCTTGGTAGGAACCTTGAAGCGGTAGATGCGGTTGACCTCGCCCGTCTCGGTCCGCACGTCTTCAGTGCCGAGGCTTTCGACCTGGATTCCCTGCGCCCTCATCTTGTCGAGGTCAGGCAGAAGCATGCTGACGATTGGTTCGGAGGAGACCTTGAAGTAGTTGGAGAGCGGGATGTCCGGCCAGATCATCGACGCCTCGCGCCAGCTTGCGTAGTTCAGAGTCGGGCTGCCGACAAATGCGACGGCCCCATTCTGGTGCTCGTAGCACCCGTAGCGCAGATCCTTCTTCTTGCTGACGATGTTCCCGTATTCGTCCTCGCTGATATACGAGAGCCGTTCCAGCGCATCCCTGGCGGATGCCATGTCAGGGAAGAGATACGCCACGTATTTGAAGTGGTCCGGATCGGCGTTGGCCGCGTCCCAGAACTCCTGCTGGAGCTTGCCCTTGCCCTCGAAGAACTTCGACACGTCCAGGTCGTCCTCCTTGCGCATGGTATTCCACCACCAGCCGCCGCCCACAAGCGCCAGGACGACGATTACCGCGACGATCACGTACGTTGTCATGGAGATTCCCTCGTCCTCCGCCTGGACGGCCTGCTGTGTGGCCTCCCTCGCGCGGCGTTCGCGGTCACGCTGCCGTTTGAGTTCGGCCTGCCGTGCCTCCTCTTCCGCGCGTGCCGCCATCATTGCGATTTCCTGTTCGCGCTGTGCCTTGAGTTCCTCGCGGCGTTTCTGGGCGGCCGCCTCGTCAGCCAGCACCTTTTCCGCGGAGGGATATGCTCCGTCCGGGGAGATTTTCGACCCGTAGGCGGTCATGTCGCGCTGTGCCTGCAGGTCATTGAACCTGAGTTCCATCTCCTGGCGGGTCTTCTCATTGAAGGCGCGGTTTGCCATGGATGCGGCGATATAGGCGCACTCTTCGACCAGTTCCTTTGGCGAGAGCCACTTTTCGAGGAAGTACGTATATCCGCGGCGCTCGTTTTCGAGGAAGTCCTCCTCATGCTGCGCTTCATTGAACTTCTCCTTGTTCTCCTCGATGAAGCCAGTCCGCTTGACCGTGCTAGTGCGTGCGTATTCCTCCCGCCACTCGCGGCGGTACATCCGGTTGAGATTGACATCGAACTTGGCGATTTCGCCGTGGGGGCCGTCGTTGCCGACGATTCCGCTCATGTCCGCCAGGCGGTAGTTGGTGGGTCCAATCGCGATATTGCCGCCATGCATCCCGTTGTAGTAGCCGCTGATCTTCTCGGTCTTCCTGGGATTGGTGCGGATGCGGATTGTGACGCGCTCGCCCTTCCTGTACAGTGGGAAGAGCTTCTCCGACTGCCTGACCAGTTCGTCGTTGGTATATTCGGGATACTTCTCCTGGGCGGCCGCACGGAGCTTTTCGTCAGCGACGCGCAGCGTATCCACTTCGTCGATATATGGCTCCCTGCCGGCATTCCTGAGTTCCGCCGAGGAGGAGGTGAACTGCGTCACCACCGCCGCCCCCAGGCTTTGCTGGGTCGCCTTCACGCCCTGGGTCTTGATCTGCTCCTCCAGAAGCGTCTGGATAAGCTTCAGGCGCGCCGGAGTCACTGCCGCATCAGGAATCTTGACAGACGGTGCGTCCTGTGCGAGAACAAGAACGGGCAGCAGGAGCGCCGCGAGAAGCAGTTTGAATGCATTACGCATGAGAAGTCCTTTTCTCCTGGTGATTGAAATGTTGTGTCATCCGAAAGCGTCGACGCCTGGGGAGGGCTTTTGCCCCGCCGGGGCGTCTGTGGGAGGTTCCGCGTGCCGTCCCGAGGCGGCCGTCCGGGAGTTGAATGGGCGCAGGGCGCACCCCTCCCGTCCTCACGGAATCCGTGTAGTTTCTGATATTGTAGGACATTTCCAGAAAAAAACATCCTTCCACGGCAAAAAAAGCGTGGATTTTTCCTCTTTTTTCGTCAGAATGTCCATTTTGCGGCGAAAAAGCGCGGGAAACGCGTTTCGGGAGGGTGGCCTAGCCGAGGCAGATTTGCGAGACGCAACGGCTGAACGCCTCCTCCCCCTTGAGAATCGTGATCTCGACCCGCAGATAGTAGACAGGCAGGATGCCGGAAGGGAGCTGAGGAAGCCGCACGGCGTCCTTCTCCGTGGTCATGATCAGTTCCGCGCCGGCGCGCTTCGCCTTCTTTGCAAAGGACGCGACTTCCTTCGGGTGGTATCTGTGGTGGTCTGCAAAGTGCTCCTGGTGGACGATTTCCGCCCCCAGGTCCCTCAAGTACTTGTTGAAGCTTTCGGGGACTGCGATTGCGCTGAGGGACGCCACCTTGCGGCCCTTGAGGTATGAGAGATCCTGCCGTCCGTCCTGTGTCACGCACTCCAGGTACTTCGGGACGTGGTTGCACTCGATGATTTCGGCAAGGGGGTTGTGCCGTTTGAGGAATCTCCGGAGATGGTGGAAGTCCCGTCCATCCGACTTTGTGAGGAAGATGTAGTCCGCCCTTCGGAGATTTTCGATTGGCTCCCGCAGCATTCCGCAGGGGAGCATCTCGTGGTTGTGGAATGGGTTTGTCGAATCCACGAGCAGGATGTTCGTCCAGGGCCGCAGCCTGAGATACTGGAATCCGTCGTCGAGAATCAGCGTATCGGCTCCCCTTGCGATGGCGTATGTTCCGCCCTTGAAGCGGTTCTTGTCCACGACCACCATTGCGCCGGGCGCGCCCTCCTTGCCGACCAGGTTTTTAGCGAGCATATACGGCTCGTCTCCAGCTTCCCTTGAATCCAGGAGGACATTCACCCCATCGGAGACCACCCTGGGTGGGACCACCTCGGGATTGCCCGAGAAGACGCTCTTCAGGCGATACCACCATGGTCGTGGCTTGCTCCTGTATCCGCGGGAAAGCACGGCCACGCGCTTGCCGCGGGAGGTCAGGGTCTTTGCAAGCAATTCGACGACCGGCGTCTTGCCCGTGCCTCCGGTGGTCAGGTTGCCGACGCTTACGACAAAGCACCCGATTACATGCTGCCGCATGATTCCCGCATTGTAGAGGGCAAGGCGAAGCTGGACGGCGGCATGGTAGAGGCGGGAGAAGCCGAAGAGAAGATACCGGAAATACTTGGCAAAACCCGTCCTGCGCTGTCCGTTGATAATCTCGACAACGTATTGCTCGAACTTTTCTGACAGGTCCTGCAAGGGCATCTCTGGAAGCTGCGGACGGAGTGTGGCGCAGCCTGGATTGGGGAATTAGACGAGTGGAATTGTGGCCGCCAGGGTTGCAAGCGCCTGGCAGAAATCATTGCGGCACCGTTCAGGGGAGGTGCAGAGCGGCGCGATGTTCTCCACGGGGGAGACCACCGATGCGATTCGGCTTCTCGGGACCGCGGGGTCGTCGCCGGCGGCGTCCTTTACCAGCGCCCTCTGTAGTCTGGCGAGGTCGCTTGTGAAGGGGAGGCATCCGTGGAGCAGCGCCCCCTGCCCTGAAAGCGCAAACGCGCTTCCTGAAATCTTGTTGTCGCCATGCCAGACGCTGAAGCGTCGGCAGAAGAATGCGTCCTTGACGCCGACCAGGCGAAGCGCATCCACAACGATTGAGAGGATTCTCTCGGGGTCGTAGGAGCGACGCGGCATTATGAAGGCGTAGTTCTGGTTGCCCAGGTCATGCCAGACAGTCCCGCCGCCCGAGACTCTGCGCAGCACGGGAACGCCCTCCGACTCGCACCACGCCAGGTCGCACTCACGGGATGGCTCCTGGTTGCGCCCTAGAAGCACGGACTCCCTGTTGGTGTAGAAGAGGAGGGTCGCCTCGCCGCCTAGTCTCTGCCCGCGGTAGATCCTCTCCTCGAAGGCGGCGTTCTCGAAGGGGTCGTTGCTGGCAAGATACTCAACGCGCATGGCACAGGCGGAAAGGACGTTGCATTGGACGGGCGGGTCATGCGCCGCAGGCGCGGACGGCCGCCAGGAATTCATCCATCTCCCCGTCGGTTCCAATGGTAATCCGCAGGTATTCGTCAACGCGCGGAAGCGGGAAGTACCTCACAAGGATTCCCCGGTCGCGGAGAAGACGGAAGAGTTCCCTGGCGGAGATGCGGGATGGACGGGCCAGAATGAAGTTGGCCTGGGAAGGCAGGACTCGCCAGCCCATCGACGACAGGGAGGACGAGACGCGGGCGCGGGTGGCGCGGATTCTGGCGACCGAGTCGCGCAAATGGTCCTGGTCGGCAAGTGCGGCCAGCCCCGCGGCCTGGGAGACCCGGTCGGTGTTGTAGGAGTCCTTGAGCTTGTTCATCTCCGAAACCAGGCCGGAGTCCCCAAAGGCGATGCCAAGGCGCATCCCCGCAAGGGAGTAGCTCTTGGAAAAGGTGCGGGAGACGACTACGTTGGGAAACTCCTTCACCAGTCCGAGGCAGTTGTCGTCGGCAAAGTCGGCATACGCCTCGTCAATCCAGACTACCCCGTCGAAGTCGCGGCAGAGCCCGCGGACCTTGTCAATGGGGAATGCGTTGCCCGTGGGCGCGTTTGGCCTTGCAAGGATGAAGAGCCTTGCGCCGGCGGCCTGCGCGGCGGCGTCCTCCGGCAGTTCGAACTCCTCCGTGAGCTGGACTGGGATTGGCCTTGCGGCCTGGAGCTGGGAGAGCACCGGGTAGAGCGAGTATGAGGGTTCCGGGAACGCGAAGCCCTCCCCCGCCCCCACGAATGTCCTCAGGCCGATTGTCAGCAGGTCGTCGGAGCCGTTTCCGCAGATTATGCACTCCTCCGGGATGCCGTAGAGCCCTGCGGCGGCCTTCCTGAGGAGGAGTGCCGTCGGATCCGGATAGAGGCGCAGCTCCTCCCATGGGAACGAGCGGACGGCCTCCTCCACCTTCTTCGAGGGGGGGTATGGGTTTTCGTTGGTGTTGAGCTTGACGATGCGGCGCCCAGAGAGCTGCTCGCCTGGAGTATATCCGGCGATCTTCTGTATGTCCTTGCGCGCGTAGTTCTTTGTCATTTGAAAGACTCTCCTGCGTAATATAAGCGGACGCGGCGTGGCGCCTGTCAGCACGGCTTTCTGAAGATGAAGAAGACCGCGCCGAGAATGCAGAGTCCCGCCCACAGGAAATTCCAATTCCACCGTTCCTTCAGGAAGAGGAGTGTGAATGGAACGAAGACTGTCAGGGAGATGCACTCCTGGAGGATTTTGAGCTGTGCCACGGAGTATGCCGTGGACCCTATCCGGTTTGCCGGCACTGCCAGGCAGTATTCGAAGAAGGCAATCGCCCAGGATGCGAGGATCGCCAGGATGACCGGGCGTCCCTTCATCATCCGCAGGTGCCCGTACCACGCGAATGCCATCATGGTATTCGATGCGCAGAGGAGCAGCGTGGTCAGGAGGATTTTTGGCATGGCCGTGGTTGTAGGCTGGGATGGGTGCCTGCGCCTGTCAGTATTCCAGAAGGATGCTCTGACGGCGGAGGCACCAGCAGTTGTATGCGATTGTGACGAAGAACGACGCGGGGTGCCGTGTCCTTGCGCCGATGAAGAGTTCCAGGAGGGTGTTCCTGCCGCCAAACCCCATGGGGCCGATGCCGAGGGCGTTGGCCTCGCGGAGGGAGCGTTCCTCCAATTCCGCAAGTGCCCGGTCCTTCGAACGCACTCCGAATCTCCGGAGCAGCTGGAGTTTTGCCTCCTCGCAGCCGCCGGCGCGGTCGCCGCCCACGGCCACCCCAAGAACCCCCGGAGAACAGCCGCGTCCCTGCGCCTGCAGCACCGCGTCCAGTATGCACCGCCTGACGCCGTCGAGGTCACGTCCAGCCCCCAGCCCTTTGTCTGGAAGGGAATACTGGACGCCCACGTTCTCGGAGCCGCCGCCCTTCAGGAGAAGCGTCACCTCCGCGACGCGGCGACCGCCGCAGCCCCCCTCGTCCTCAAGCCAGTGGAAGACAGGGCTGACATGGCCCAGGTTGTTGCCGGTATTCCTGCCTGAGATGCTTTCGACGCAGTTCTGGCGCAGAAGCCCCGCCCTGGTCGCACGCACGACGGCGGCTTCCGCCGCAACGCGAAATTGCCTCCGAGGGAAGTCGTCGGAGGCTTTGATGAAGAAATGGATTGTGCCTGTGTCCTGGCAAAGCGGCAGCTGCCGTGCCTTGGCAAGGCGGAGGTTTTCGCGGATTGAGGAGAGGACCGCCGCGGCCGGAGTCCCCTGGTCTTCCCTGGATGCGGCCGCATCCAGCGCCTGGACCACGTCCTCTGGCAGTTCGGTCGAAGTCTTCGACACAAGCCCGAACAGCCTCTCCTCGAAGTCGGTCGCGCACATCATGGCCTGCCCCCCTCCTTCGCTTCGCCGGAAATCCTCTCAAGATACTCCCGCCACTCAACGGGCAGAAGGGTGCTCTTCCTGGTATTGCACTCCTTGCAGCAGGGGACGATGTTGCCCCGGACGCTACGGCCGCCGCGGGCGATCGGAACAAGGTGGTCCATCGTCAACGCAGACGGCGCAAACTTCCTCCCGCAATAGTAGCATATCCCGGAGGAACGGCGGTTTTTCCACCACTGGGACGCACGAAGCTCCCGGCCCCTCTCCTTCTCCTTCCGGATGAATTCGGGGGAGGCATGGAAGTCGTCGACAAAGTCGGTGAACTCCTCGAGGCCGCCCAGGTTGACCCCGGGCTCCCCGAAGATGTCGTCCATGCCGATGGGAGATTTCGTCGTCACAGTAGGAATGCGATTACTCCCCGTGGAGGAGCTTTGCAAGCGCGTGGTGGTAGACGGGGCCCGTGATGTCGTTGAATGGGAAGGACTGCTCCAGTGCCGCCCTGAGGAAGAGATGGGCCGTGCGGAACGCCTCCGCGACGGGGCGTCCCTTCGCAAGCTCGGCAGTCACGCACGCGGAGAAGGAGCACCCGGCACCGTGGGTCCACTTGGTGTCAAGGCGTGGCTCGCGAATCCAGGTGAACTCGGCGCCGTCGAAGAGCATGTCCGCGGCCACGTCGTCGAAGATGCGCGCCGCCTTGATGATGACATTCTTCACGCCGTGGGCGTGGATGCGCCTGGCGGCCTCCTCCATGTCGGATTCGGTCTTGATTTCATCCATGCCGGCCAGCTGCGCCGCCTCGAAGGTGTTCGGGGTCGTCACATCCGCAACAGGCATAAGGGCCTCAATCATGGCACAGGTGTTCTCGGGGAAGACGGGCACGTTGGCACCCTTGCAGACCATCACCGGGTCGATAACAATCTTGGTCCCGCCAAATTCCTTCAGCATCTCGCCGACCGCACGGATCACCTCCGCAGTCGGAAGCATGCCTGTCTTGACGGCGTCAACGCCAATGGACTGCGCAGTGCGAACCTGCTCGCGGATGACATCCAGGCCAAGGGGATGAATCAGGTGCGCCCAGGTGCCAGGCTCCATGGCGACCTGGACTGTGTTCGCCACAAGACCGTAGACATCCCGCTCCTGGAAGGTCTTAACGTCCGCCAAAAGACCTGCGCCGCCAGAACAATCCAAACCAGCGATCGTCAATGCCTTCTTCGGTATCTTCATTTTGAGAAACCTCGTCCTTTGCAACAAAAGAAAAACAGGAAATGCTCCGTGTGAGGCGCGGGGAGAGAGGAGTGAGGAGTGGGAGTGCCGTCACTTCATGCGGCGTAGCCGCAAACATCCTGTCAAATTTTGTCCTATCTTGTCTTAATCCGCCCTTGTCATCCCTGGTTTTTTGCCGAAGGGATTCCCCAGCTCTTGTTCGGCCGTCATTTCCGGCGACTGTTCCAATATAACCTCGCCCATGAAGACTACCCTGCAATCCACCAGGAGAGTTGCCCCACTCTTGTGATTGGAAGAGGTGAGCGCACGCGTTTCATGTGATGAATTATGCAAATCCGGGGATGTGCGTGTTAATTCCACAGGGGGTTGTGCCACCCAGGAAGGCGGAGTATCCGGACCTCAATCCATGCCGAAATGTGCATAGCCTAGCAACCTCCGCCCCCCTCTGGGGGGATGAAGGCGCGTTTAATCGAGCAGGGAGGCCGTACAAAACACCATGAGGCGGGAGGATAATGCCATGCCACATCTGACCTTAGTGACCGTCCCGAGATAGAGAACGGCCTGCGTTCAAACCGGAGATTCTGCGCAATCGCCAGATCCCTGAAGAAGACGGAAAGCCCGTCATGCGGGAGATTGTCCTTCACACCGCATCTCCGGCAACAAGAACCCAAATGGTCATGCCACGAACCAGTGCATCAACTGTGTCAGCTGCGACAGGGAATACCTTTGAGCACAGAACAGACAGGGGAATTGCGCCTCAAAGGGGCGACATCGCAGAATCTAACGCAACACCCGCCCTGGAAAGTAAGGTACGGAGAAAAACCTGCGGAATGGAATGCACGACTCTGCGGAAATTAACGCACATTTTTCACATGAAAGCGCATTAACTCCTGCGAAAGGTGCGGTAATTTATTTATGTGAGTTTTTAGGATAAGAGACTGGAAGAACACATTAAGATTCATGTGATCTTCGAGGACCTAAAAACTTATCACCATTCAAATGAATCAAATGATCAGGCATGCCTGCGATCCAGACTTCCGTTTCCCATGCAAGTAGACTTGAAAACTTTTTAAATGTTTTGAAGTCTAAAAAAGCTGTTACATAAATCTTCCCAGCAGTTACATTTGTCGTCATTTCTTCAATCTCTTTTACTCGCTTTGGTTCCATGGGACCAACCGATGTCACTGATTCGATGAAATACAACCAATCTTTTTCTTCCGAATAAAGAACGACATCAGGCATTTTGTCATGAAGAGAAATATCAAATCCCAAACTATGCAGTTTTTCAACATTTATTACTAAATCTTTTTTTGCAGTATCTCCGACATAGAGACATTCTGAGTTAGGAGCAAATCGTGGAGCGAATTCTTCAATGATCACTTTCTGAAGTTCGTTATGCTTACCAGGAGAAAACGAAAAAACATCCCCATTAATTTGTACTGGCATCTTCTGCATTGATCGCTTAGATGCATATATTTGAACGAGTGATTCGTGTTTCCCCTGGAAGGCATGAAGTTTTCTTCTCCAGCTTCTGGTTCCAAAACTCCTAATTAATTTCAGCATTTCGTCAGTTAAACGATAACGGTAGTTAGGACTATTAGTCGGCTGTCCATTATCTTCAATAAAAGCAGCATTCCTAAAATGATGCATAGCTTGTTTGCGGAATGCTTCGCGACTATTTTCTGCATAAATTTTACCGTAATTGATATTTGCAAAAGCAATCACATCATGAATGCGAATCCATTCATTTGTAGCATTTAGCCATGACGAACTTTCCAGAATATTTGCCATTGCAAGTAAAACACAGCAACACATTCTATTTTGTTGTTTCGCAGGGACCTGCAATGCCTTAAGTATTATCTTTGCAACTTCCAAATTACTCATAGGTAGCTCCTTAAAATGTTATTGCACACTTCCTCGGACATATCCTTAATGCGGATCAAATCCTTTCCCATCGCTTCAATAATGTTTATTGAAGGAACAGGCATTCCATTAATTTCAGTTGAATTAACCTGCGTGGAACCATTTAACATACGATAATAACAATCATAGACCGTAGAGTTAAAGAGAACATAAAGTCCGTACACAACACATTCTGACAGTTTTTTTGCACCGCAAATAAAATTAATCTTATTTTGAGTACTGATTTCTGTGTATTCAGGATATTGTCTTGATAAATAAATCCCACATTGCAACCTGCGATGTTCTTCCTTTGATGTAAATCGCTTGACAAAAAGGTAATTTGTGTTTGCCTGGCGTAATCCGCCTTGAGCTGTTACAATATACTCGGCTTCTTTTCCAATTGGGAAAATAACTTTCCCATTTTGGATATGTTGCGAATAGAACAACGGGATAGCATTTTCTTCAGCATGATTTCTTAAGATCTCTCGATTTCTGAAATCTACCGTTAACCCTGTTTTCATCCTTAACCCTATGCCTGGAAGGGTGTTTTTTAACTTACCTAAGATATTAAGCGTTTTGACTTCTTCCTCATTCGTTACAAGATAAACATACGATTCATTACAACTGACAACCATTTCGTATGGGACACGGAAAATTGTTCTTTCAGAAAAGCTTCCATTATTTTGGGTCGTAGAAATAATAATTCTATCTGGTTTTTCTCTCGTCTTTTTAATTTTTACAATCATTGTCTCTTGTAGTACGTTTTCTTTTTCAAATACCTTATCTCTGCTTACAAACAAATGTA